>JBEKXO010000043.1:0-28145 GCA_049511995.1 Terriglobales bacterium | reverse complement strand
TCTGTTCAGAAAAGAGCTAGGGATCCATTCCCCGTGAGCCAATCGGTTCCTTACGGTGTAGATGTCCGGCAACACGTTCTTGAGAGTGAGCGAGGGCACCGTGACACCTACGTGAAAGTCTGCCGGTTCGTACACCCGCGTTTTCGAGCCCAGAAATTGTCGAAGTCGATAGATCAGTACCGCGGCACCGCTGTACTTAGCCGAGGTAAATAGCGCTTCCAGCCCTGTAACCCACAACAACTGCTTAACATCAGCAAAAGGACTTATGTAGCCCATCTCCAATACACGCATCGCCCTTGTGATAGGTTCGCAATTGGTGTCGTAGGCCACGAGCAAGGCGGGGACGATGGTCTTCAGGAGTCCAGCATCGTTTCGCCGTATTGGCGCCCAGAGGTCGCAATGAAGGACAGTAAGCGGCATCTCCGCTCGCGAGAATCCCGAAGCATCTAGACTACCGTTCTGCTCGATCCGAGCGTGCAGATACTGCCACGGGGTCCGCGACGCCCGGACGATTCGGAGGCCTATGAATATCTTATGCAAGAGGTCTCGGGACTGCAGCTCGGCGTCACCGTGGAGATATTGCTCCTCGGTATAATGGTGAACCAGTGCATATCTCCACCCTTGAATCTTCTCCACGTCATGCTTGCTTAGGTATTCTCGGGCCCAGAGCGTTAGATCCATGCCCTTCATTTGCTCGCGCACGTCAGAGAGAAAAACACTCGGCCAAATCTCAAACGGCAGATCCTTCGAGCCAAAATCATCTTTGTCCGTGAAAGGCTCGGGCAGACCAAATACCGGAGTGACGGTAATCTTCCTAACAGTTGGCACGTCTAGGATCCTTACTATCTGCCGTCAAGAGACTATATAGACACGAGGCTCTAGTCGTCAGCGCTCACGGTCGGTTGCGCAGCGTTGGCGACCCCTGTCGAAACTTCCTGATCCTTATACTGCAACTGATACAGCTTGTAATAAATTCCGCGCTGCGCCAGCAGTTGCTGATGCGAACCCATCTCGCGCACCTGGCCTTTATGCATCACGATGATCTTATCGGCGCGCTGAATCGTCGATAGCCGGTGCGCGATGATCAGCGCCGTCCGCCCTTCCACCATGCGGCCCAGCGCGTCGCGCACGCGAAATTCCGTTTCCGTATCGACGCTCGAAGTCGCCTCATCCAAAATCAAAATCTTCGGATTATGCGCTAGCGCCCGCGCAAAACTGATCAACTGCTTCTGCCCCGTCGAGAGCGTCGAGCCCCGTTCGCGCACCTCCTCTTTGAACCCTCCTGGGAGCGTGCGTATGAAATCGGCGACGTTGACATCCTCCGCAGCCTGCTCCACATCCTCGTCCTGAATCCGCGTCGTACCAAGCCGTATGTTGCCCTCGACCGTCCCGCTAAATAAAAACGGATCCTGCAAGACGACGCCAAAGCGCCCGCGCAGTTCGTCGAGATTCATCTCCTTGATGTCGACGCCATCGATGCGAATCGCTCCCCGTTGCACATCGTAGAAGCGCATGAGCAGCGAGATCAGCGTAGTCTTGCCCGCCCCGGTATGCCCAACCACGGCAATTGTCTCGCCCGGCTCAAGCGCAAAGTTAACATCGCGCAAAACCCAGTCGGGTTCGCTTGCTTGCGTGGGGACAGGCGCCCCCGCCTGTCCAAGCCGACTCGAAGAGTCGGCAGGCTTTTCTGCCGCGGCCTTGTTTCCATACGCTAACCACACATGATCAAACTCAACTCGCCCCGGCCCCTGCGGCCGCTTCGTTACCGCCAGCGACGTTACCTCAATCTTCGTATCCAGCAGCTTAAACACGCGCTCGCCCGCCGCCATCGCCGACTGCAGAATGTTGTACTTCTCGCTCAAATCCAGGATTGGACGAAAGAATCGCAGCGCGTACTGTATGAACGCCACGAGCACGCCAATCGACGCCACTCCCCGAACCACGTCATTTCCGCCAAACCAAATGATGCTCGCGATCGCGATATACGACAGAAGGTCAACCACTGGGTAATACACCGAGTAGGAGAGGATGGAGTCTTTATAAGCCAACATGTGCGAAGCGTTAATGTCGGAAAATTTGTTGAAGGCGCGCTTCTCGCGATTGAAGAGCTGCAACACCAGCATCCCCGAAACCGCTTCCTGCAAATAAGAATTAATGCGGGCAATCGCCGTGCGTATGCGCCGGTAAGAATCGCGCACCTTATCGCGAAAAATCTTCGTCGCATAAATGATCAGTGGAAGCACGGCAAACGTGATCAGCGCCAGCTTCCAGTTCATCTTCATCATGATGCCGATAATTCCGGCCAGCACGAACACATCTTCAAAAATCGACACCACCCCCGCCGTGAACATCTCATTCAACGCATCGACATCGGTAGTAACGCGCGTCACCAGTCGCCCCACCGGATTCTTATCAAAAAACGCGACATGCATCTCCTGCAGGTGGCGGAAAATCTGCCGGCGGAGGTCAAACATCACCTTCTGCCCCGTCCACTGCATCAGGTAGGTCTGAATAAATTCAAACGTGAAAGTGAGGATGAGAAGCCCAACGTAGAGCCCGCCAATCTGCGCAATGCCAGTCAGTGGAGTAGGGCTGAGCCGGTCACCAATCCACGAATGTGAATTCGGCGACTTCGCCAGATATTTGTCGATCGCAATCTTGGTGAGGAACGGCCCCAGCACATCCGCCACCGACTTCAATATGATCGCGCCGAGCGCGACCGCGACATGCCACTTATAGGGACGCAAATACGTCAGCAGCCGCCGCATCAGCCGCCCGTCGTACGCTTTCCCTAATACTTCTTCTTCCTGATTGGAGGCCATCGGTAGCGCGAGATCGGCCAACCCCCCGGCGATCTCGCTACAGGGATTATCTCAAAAACCTGCGCCGGTCGATGATCCGCACCGCGCGGATGGAAGCGATTTCCTCGATCTAGCTGGTCTTTCTGAGCGCCGGCCGCTTCACGGCCGCCTTCGGAGGAGGGAATGCATGAATTTTGCCACACTTCGGGCAGGTTGCGACCTTGGCATTCTGGTCGGCCATCTCTTGCAGAAAATTGGAAAAGGCCTCGCCGCAGCCATCGCACAAGACATTGCTGGTCTGGTTATCGCTCATATTTTTCTTGCTCTCTTCCCAGTTTGACCACCAGTTAGAACAGATGACGGGGAGCCTCATTTCGTCGCGGCTTTTTTGCCTCATTCTAAGCTTCCGTCACGCAAAGTGTAAGTCTTACTGACGTACTTTAGTCCGTACTTTTCGAAACCGCCCTAGGGTAAAAACGTTAGTGCGCCGCAAAACATAAGGTAGTGCCCGCGCTGCTCCCATAGAATAATCAGTGCATGCCGCTCGGCCTCTATATCTCCGTCCCGTTCTGCCGCACCAAATGCAGCTATTGCAACTTTGCGTCGGACGTTTTCTCCAAGTCGGCTTATGAAAATTACGTTTCGCGTCTGCTAGAAGATATCGCCAGTTCCCGCGATCTTGCGTCGCAACTGGGATGCTCGCTAGGCTCTGCGCCCCAGGACACCGTCGACTCCATCTATCTCGGTGGAGGTACGCCATCGATCCTCGAAGCCTCGCAACTGCTGCGCATCTTTGCCGCCGTGCGCAATGAATTTGCGGTGACACCCGATGCCGAAATCACCGTCGAATGTGCACCGGGCACGCTCACGCCCGCTCTCATCGAAACTTTGCTGCGATGTGGCGTGAACCGCGTCAGCCTCGGCGTCCAATCTTTCGTCGATCAGGAAGCCCAGTCCGTAGGGCGGCTGCATAAACGGAAGACCGTACTCGAAGAGATTAGCCGCCTGCGTCAGGCCGGTCTCGACAACATCAATATCGATTTGATCGCCGGCCTGCCCCGTCAGACGGCCGATAGCTGGGCATTCTCCGTGTCCGAAGCGATCGCGACCGCAGTCCCTCACGTCAGCGTATACATGCTGGAGGTCGATGACGATTCAAGGCTGGGCAGGGAACTGATCGCCGGAGGAGCGCGCTACCACGCCCACTTTGTCCCCGATGAGGACAAGACCGCGGACTTCTACCAGCAGGCCTGCGAGATGCTAGCCGATGCTGGCCTCGCTCAATACGAAATTTCAAACTTCTCCCGCAGCGGCCGGCAGTCTCGTCATAATTTGAAATATTGGATGCGCGAACCGTATCTGGGCTTCGGCGTTGATGCCCATTCGATGATCGAGGCCAGCGGAGATGCGCTCAATAGTATTGATAAAAGGGCCGTGCGCTTCTCAACTCCCGACTCGCTCGACGCCTACTTGAATCGCGCGCCCCACACCGTGACGCCCGTTTCCAAGCAGGCCGCGATCGAAGAAAGCTTCTTCCTCGGTCTGCGCTTGAACCGCGGTATCGACCTCAACGGTATCGGAACCGAGATCTCGACGCTCGCGCCGAAGGGTTCCTTAAAATTAGATTGTCATCCTGAGCGAAGCGAAGGACCTGCTGTTCGTCGGGAACCGGCAGCATATCAGCGCGAAGCTGCACGCCCTACGCTCCGCCCCGAAGCAATCGTCTTCTGGCAATCCGCGATCCAGCAGTGCATTGACGACGGCCTGCTCGAGCAAGAAGGCAGCATGCTGCGCCTGACCGCGCGCGGCCGCCTCTTATCCAATGAAGTTTTCGCGCGATTTCTTATCGACGAAACAGAAAAAACAAAAGTGGGAACCGGCCACGTGAATCCACGTTAGGTGACCGATAAGTGCCGTTCGGCATTTGGCCTATCCGGTTCCCACCATCTCAAAAAGTCTAGGGAGTCCAACGCCCACGCCCGCATCAAAAATGGGACGCTCCATCTCCAGAGCCTGTATGCCGGCCTCTCCCGAAAGACCGATCCACACAATTCGAAACTGCGAGCGCGATGTGCCGAGTTGCACGTCCAGCACGTCGCCCGCCTGGATCTTCGCGCGCACTCCCGCCAGCACCGCGCCGTGATTGCTGATGTTCCGCATGCGAGCCAACTCTGCGAAAGGATGCGCCATCTTGTCCACTCCCCAGATGCGCACCGGCAACTCCAGGTGCAGTCTGCGCTCTTTTCGCCGATCCATTTGCGCTCCCAAACTGAAACGCAGCATAACCGCAGACGCCCAAAAGTGAAACGTCACATCGGTTACACGCGCGGAGTACCCGAGGTTACCTTGTGTCGGCGGCGAATGCAGGGAAATGCGGGCAGCCCTAAAGCGGCGCTCAGAGCGGCCTTTGGGCGACCGAGCTTTGGACGCAATTCTTGAATGGGGTGGCTTTTTGGGTGGAGCAGCGCTTCAGCGCTGCGATATTGGATGGTTTTTGATTGCGCCTTTAGGCGCTGAGGCAGCACTCCGCGCCAGGTAGTCAGACGCCAAACCTAGTCAAAGTCCTTCATCGAACACGCCCCCGCCCCGCGAGGATCGCCGCACGAACCGCACGGTCCCCCACCTGAGAAAGCTGGCTGAGACGCTCCGCCCTTGGCCGACACAGCAAATACCGAAAGCTGCGGCTCTAACTTCGTGCCCTCGCATTTCGGGCACGCCGCTTTTTGTTTACCAAAAACCAGCGCCTCAAACTTGTGGTCGCATTCCTTGCAGACGTACTCGAAGATAGGCATGAAGAAAACTCCGGGAAGAAAGTTACAAACTCTATTTAAAATCAAAGTGTGAGTATTCCGCAAACACCGAAAGAGGCACGCCCTTTCGCGCCGCGCCGTTGGCTGGGCGGCGGACACGTGCAAACCGTCGCCAGCTTCCTGATGCCGCGACGGCTTAAAGTGCCAGCGCCCGAGGAGCGCCTCATCGAGGTCGAGCCCGGCGTCCAGGTGCTTTGCCATTGCCACTGGCAGGCGGATCGCGCCCATGCGCTGACCATCATCATCGTGCACGGCCTCGAAGGCTCGAGCGAGTCGCAATACATGCTGGGCATTACCGACAAGGCCCTGGCCGCGGGGATGAATGTGATCCGCTATAACCAGCGCAATTGCGGCGGCACGGATGCGCTCGCGCCCGTGCTCTATCACTCTGGGCTGTCGAACGATGTGGCGGCGGTCGCGCGCGAGATCATCGCTCGCGACGGAGTCTCCCGCCTGGCTCTGGTTGGCTTCTCCATGGGCGGCAACATCGTGCTCAAGTTGGCGGGCGAGTGGGGCGCGCAGGCTCCGCCGCAATTTCGCGCCATCGCTGCCTGTTGCCCGGCGATCGATTTGGCGGTCTCAGCGGATACGCTGCACCACCCCTCCAATCGACTCTACGAAAAATATTTCTTGTGGGCGCTGCGCCGCCGCATGCTCCAAAAGGCGCGTCTATTCCCCGGCCACTTCGACGTGAGCCGCCTGCGCGGGATTCGCAGCCTGCGCGAGTTCGATGACCGAATTACAGCCTTCTATTGCGGCTTCACTGGCGTCGATGATTATTACGATCGTGCCTCGGCGGCGCACGTGGTCGATCGCATCGCGGTTCCGGCGCTTATTTTGTACGCCGCAAACGATCCCTTTATTCGCATTACCCCGGAGACGCGCAAGAAGATTTCCTCGAATCGGAATATTACTTTTGTCGAAACCGACGACGGCGGCCACTGCGCATTTGTTGGGCGGCCCTCCAATCGTGTTGCCGGAGAAGACTACCCAACTAATGGCCGCGATGACGGTTATTGGGCCGAGCACGAGATTGTGAACTTCCTGCGCCGATTCTAGACAAAGTATGGATGCCGACTTCTCGATCGAACTCGGGCGCGACGACGCAGTGCTCGATTTCCCGTGGACGGATCCCGAAGGGAAACTGGCTTATGTCGATATCAAGCGCCATCCAGAGTCGCTGTCGCAGATTGAAGAAGCCGATCGGTTCCCCGAACTGCGGGAACATCTTCGTTCGCTAAACTCCTCGCGGAGCGCCGTCGAAACGGCGAAATGCGATGCTTGGGACACGACCGAACTGACTGCCGAGGAAGAGATTTACGGCGCGTCGCACAAATTCGCAAGTTACGTCGACGTGATCTTCTCCGCCGTCGATGGACGCGCTGCTCCCGGGCGCCGGTCTTTGTCGGCTCACGAAGAGTTTGCGACAAGTCTAGTGAAGCTCTTACGCCGGGCGCCGGAGACGCCCTCGGCAGTCGAGATCTTTGTGCGCCGCTGCTATTTCGCATCGCCTGACGGCTTAGAGGACGGTTTCTACTGCACTCTGTACGTCAGCGGATATGGCCCCGACGACGCCAGCGCCCGTCAAAATTGGGGCGTCGCCTTGAAGCTGTTGGCCAATGCGATCCTCCAAATTTCGGCTGGGCGATGACTGCCCTAGGAATCGAAGTTCGCTGCTCTACTCCAATTACTTTCTCCGTTGATTCCGTAGTTACTTCAGGTGTGTGTTTGTTCGATATCGAACACACCAACCCGCATATCTAGTGCTCAAATCATCTCCAGTGCAAGACACGACGGTAACTTGGAACCCCTGGCCAACAAGGGGACAATAGTGGCTGACGCCGCAACCCCCTTGCTCGCGCAACCGCCAGAGAAGCGGATGCAAGAAATTCTCCGATTGGGGAAATCATGGCTCTCGAAAATGCAGCGACACAAAGAGCGGGTGTTGGTTTTGCCGTCGGCCGTCAGGCCGGTCCGGTCGTGATTGAGGTTCGACTTCACCATGACACGATTTCGATTCTGAAAGGTGTTCAGGTTAGCTTCGAACTGCTCAATGGTCTCAGCGTCGATCAGGCGAGAAAAATCGCCGATATGCTGGGCGAAAACGTAGTCGGCATTCGCGTGGTTGCCGCCGGCGAAGGTAAGGCGGAAGCGGCTTCCGGCTGAGTTCGTGAAAACGAAATCCCAAAACTCTGAACCTTTGAAACCGCAGAAGCCGCGCACGGACGATCGCGGACGCGAACGCTTTGGGCGATACGAGATCCTTGCCGAACTCGGCCGCGGAGCCATGGGCGTCGTCTATAAGGCGCGCGATCCCAAGATAAACCGCGTGGTCGCGGTCAAGACCATCTCGCTCGCAGGCCAGCCCGCGGAAGACGAACTCGAATATCGCGAGCGCTTCATCCGCGAAGCCGAAGCCGCAGGCCGCCTGTCGCATCCCGGAATCGTCACCATCTTCGACGTCGGCGAAGAGCCCGAAACGCGCTCTCCCTACATCGTGATGGAATTCGTCGGCGGCCAATCCTTAGACAACCTGCTGTCACAGCAGGATCACAAACTGCCGGTAGAGTCCGCTCTCCAACTCACTCTGGAGCTGGCGGAGGCCCTCGATTGCGCTCATGGTCAAGGCGTCGTTCACCGCGATCTCAAGCCCGCGAACATTCTCCTCACCGACGACGGCCACGCCAAAATCGCTGACTTCGGCATCGCTAAACTGAATCTCGCCAACCAAACCCTCGTCGGACGCACGCTCGGCACCCCCGCTTACATGTCTCCCGAACAACTGAATGGCGACGACGTAGACGGCCGATCGGATTTGTTTTCCTTGGGCGTGATCCTCTATACGATGTTGACCGGCCACCGGCCATTCCAAGGCAACAGTGCGCTTACAGTCTCATTCAAGGTAGTCAACCGCGATCCCATACCCGCGACCCTTCTCGACACCGAGTTGCCACCCGGCCTCGATTACATCATCAGCCGGGCCATCGCTAAAGATCCGGCCCTCCGCTATCAGCGCGGCTTGGAAATGGTGCTCGACATCCAACATCTACAGCAAGGGCGCGAACCCTGGAGCAAGGCAAAACAGCCTCTGTCGACTTCTAATGGAGAGGGCGACCAGACTGAGCAAGAGCTGGCTCGCGCCTCTGCGCTGGGTTACAAGGCGATTCGATCCAGCACGCGCGCTGTTGCCGCTGACAACGATAAGCCCGCCGACTTGCGCGAACACATTCGCAAGGCGTCGTTAGCCGGCGCCATAGTGCTGGCAGGACTCTTCATCCTGGGGTTCTGGATTATCTCGTTTGACCCGGCCCCGTTTGGCCGCAGGATTCCCCCGAGGGTCGTCACACCATCACCGGCTTCAGCAGCCGCCGCATCGACGCCACCGCCGGTCGTAACCTCGCCCGTAACTGCATCGACTTCGGACACCAAGGTTACCAACTCGACCGTGGTAAAGCATGCGAAGGCGGCTTCATCCGGCCGAGCATCCGCCTCTCCGCAAAAAGTCGCCGGTGCCACCCGGCCAAGTCTCGCGAGCGCTACGGTTCCAGCGTCACCAGTTACTCCCGCGACGTTGGAAATCGAGGTCGATCACAAGTTCGCCGAAGCCCGTCTTTCAATTTGGTCGGACGATCACCTGGCTTATACCCACCTCTTGGAGGGAACCGACAAGAAACATCTGGGAGTGTTTCATCACGTCCAGGGCCATGAAATCCATGCTGCTCAGATTCCGCCCGGCAAACATAATCTGCGTGTGCGCGTGAATTCCGAGGCCGCCAACTATGACCAATCCGCTACCCTAGACGGCGACTTTCAAAGTGGACAAGAAAGTCTGCTGCACATCGCCTTCGGCAAGCACGGCGAAATAAACCTAACTCTGCAATAGTTCCCGCCATTAAGCGGGCTCTACCTTTCCAGCGATTCTCTTCCAATTCATCCACTTCCTCCATTCAATCTGTTTCCAATCAATTCTGGTGCGCAGCAGCGACAGGATCAGCATGAAGAGAAAGATTTCAACCAATCCGCGCGTAGCGCCAGCAATGGTTTCTGCTCGCTTGGGAAGCAGCGAAAAGCGTCCATAGACGAATTCGATGTGCACCCAATACACCAGCAGCGAAGTCTGCCCTAACTGAATCAGCGGACTGAAACCGCGGCTTCCCAGACCCCAGCGACACCAGGCATAGCCTACGAACGCGATCACCAATAGAAGGCCGATGCGCATCATCAAGAAGTTTGGGCTAGTGTGCCAGTAATCGTAAGTTGAATAGAGATGAAGCGAAGAGTGATCGAATGCGCGCGCGACCAGGATTGCCGCGGCTCCCACGACGGCGAATAGAGCCAGCTCTTTCGCTGCTTGATCGCGCGCTCGGTCGCTGAACAAAACAAATCCCGCGGCCAGTCCCGCGAAGGCAAACGCCGCCCACGGAAAGAGCGGAAAAAGCCAGGGCTGAGGCGCGCCGAGGTTGTGGCATCCGTCGATATAAGACTCGAGCGGCCAAGGCAACCACGTTGGCCGCCACGTCGTATATAGCGGAGGCGTCAGCAAAGCGATCAAAGACGCAACCGCGAGCGCAATAACTACTAATCGAGTGCGAAGGCGATCGCTAACTGGAGCCGACTTAGGCGTAGAAGCACTAACCGCAGTGCCGACATCGCCTTCCGTCAAAACAACATCGGTAGCTCGCGGCGGTTTCCAGAACGTCAGAGTGAGGCCGCATGTCAGCGCCATCAAGATCATCGACAGCCCGATAATGTTCAACACATCGACGCGAAGTAAATCAGACCACGGAGCCCATCCCCACGCAATCAGGAATTCCTGCAAACGGAAAAGCAGCCCGAACGCCAGGATTTCCGCCCCGTGTCGCGCCATAGTGCGTGTGATTTCGGCGGGGCTCAAATTCTTGCGCATGAGTTTATCCGTGACCAGCGCAAAAGAAATGCCGGCGAGGAAAAGAAATAGCGGCGCAGGAAGTGTTCCAAGGAGCTGCGATCCCTTGAGAAAAACGCTGTTCCGCGCGTCACCACCAAGCCACGCGTCGTAACAATGCGTCTGAAACATCAGAACGCAGGCGAGGCCGCGCATCCAGTCGATCCACGCCAGCCGGGAAGAAGGAACGAAAGTCACGCACGAGAGTGTAACGTGCGAGCCGAGGCGTGGCCAAGATGAAATGCAGCCCGCGTCCATGCGCTGGCACTCGATTGCTATACCTTAATTCGCGCATAAACCGGCTTTGGGTAGGGCACGGCTTCAGCCGTGCCGCAAGGGGCAGTAAAGACAAGGGCCTTAGCCCTGAGGAAGCCGTAGTTTATGGTTCATTATGAGATCGCTTCTAGTCCGTTCGTCCTTTTACCGCGGCGTGCTAGCATTTCGAAGAAGCCCGAAGGTCCGTCATGCCACACCGCCGGCTCTCTCCGACCCATAGTTACGCGCATAGTCATGCGCATAGTTACGTGCATAGCTACGTGCATAATTGCGTGCTGAGCATAGCCGCGTTGCTCTGCCTTGCCGCAACGTTTCTCGTCGCGCCGACCCTAACCTTCGCTAAAGACGAGCCTAAATGGCTCGAAGTGCACACCGCCCACTTCTCGGTAATCACTGACGCCGGCGATAAACGTGGCCGTGAAGTTGCCTTGCGCCTCGAGCAAATGCGTGCAGTTTTCGGCCAACTGATTCTCAAGAACAAGCTGAATATGTCGGTGCCAATCACTGTCGTCGCGCTGAAAAGCGACAAGCAGTACGGTGATGTTGCTCCCACAAAACAGAGCATGTCGGGTGGTTGCTATGTTCCGGCCTCGGACCGCATCTACATCGTCCTCAACCTTTTTGAAATCGATCCCTGGCGCGCCGTGGCCCATCCGCTGGCGCATTATCTTCTGAATTACAACTACCCCCCCACGCAGGGCTGGTTTGACGAAGGCCTGGCCGAATATTTCGGATCGATCAATATCGGCAGGAAAGTAGAACTCGGAGGCGATCCAGAGTTATTGCCCGAATGGCACGAAGACGTCTTCGATGACATGGCCGGAATGAAACGCGACCCAAATATCCCGCAGTCGCTGACTCAGTTGGTAAGTTCTCCCGTGTGGCTGTCAATGACCGATCTCTTCACCATGAAGCACGACACATTCGGAAAGCGCGAGGGCACGCACAACACGCTCTTCTACGCGCAGTCCTGGATGATCGTTCACTATCTCGCGAACAAGAATAAGATGCCTCAAGTGGGAACTTACTTCGACTTAGTCAACAATCGTCAGGTTCCCGTAGATAAAGCGATGGTGCAGGCCTTCGATATGACGCCCGCGCAAATGGAGGAGGCGGTAAAGACCTATTTCAATTCGATACCTATGTTAGGTGTTGCGCTCGATGAATCGAAGAAGCCAATTGAAAATCCGGTAGACAGGGAACAGCCGATTCAAATTCCACTTCCCTTTGGCCCGGACGATATCGGAATGACGGTTACTCCGGTCAAAGATGAAGATGCACGAGCGATGATTGGCGACATAATGGCGCGCATTCCCGAACATCGCGATCAGGCGTGGCACGATTTGCAGCAACTGGCCGCGGACCCAACCAATAATGAGGTTGCTCATCGCGGCCTAGCCCGCGAGTACTTGCGGCAGAAAAAGTTCGACGCGGCTGCCGATGAACTGGAGAAAGCCGCCGAAGCCAATCCGCAAGACCCTTGGCTTGGCTATTACCGTTCCGCGCTGAAATATCAAAAGGCGCAGGCGACCGGGCAACAGATGCAGGGCCTCGCAAACATGATGCAGGACCTGCGCTCAGTAACAGATTGGTATCCCGAGATGGCCGACGCTTATAACATGCTCGGAATGGCACGCGTCGAAGGCGGCGGAATCAACTCAGCGCTCGAAGCGCAAAAAGAGGCGATTGTCTTGTCGCCCCGAAACGCTGAGTACCAATTCAACCTGGGGCAAATTTATGTTTCCGGGAAAAAGTGGGACCTTGCTCGTGACGTCTTCACGCGGCTGAGAGCAGGACCGGACAGAACCGCTGCTGCCGCCGCAAAACAGCAATTGGCAGATTTGGACACGCTTCAGAAGTATGGCGTCCGCCCGCAGCGGGCCGCAGGAACTGAGACGCCAGAGGGCGCAGCCAGCGCTCCAACCACCAAGAGTAACGAGACGCCGGCGACCGCGACTACAACGCACGGTCAGGATGAAGATGCTGACTCTGAGGCCGACGCCAACACGCCGCCGAAACCAGCGCCTGTGCAGCCGGGTCCAACCGGCCCGGTGCAGTTTCTCAAAGGCAAGATAGTAAGCAGCGATTGCTCGAATTCGCCAGCGGCAATAGTTACTATCTTGAGCGGCATGACGACTTATAAGATGCACACGTCGAATTACAAGTCATTAGTCGTCATGGGAGAAGATCAGTTTTCCTGCGATTGGAAAAATCGCCTCGTCTCGGTGAATTACCGCGCGGCAGGGAAGCACGAAGGCGAACTGGTTTCGATCGAAGTGCGGTGAGAGCTGCGGGGTGAGCAGTGCTAGGCCTTGTCGGAATCGAAAAACTACCCTCCCACTCATGGGCCAGAAACGGGAGCATTCCCAGGCGCGTAGTTCTTAATCTGATACGAAAAGTGAGTCTTGAAGCGAGCGATAGCGCCCTTAGGGCCGACGGCCCAGCAGTGTTGGCCTTCACAGCTGGCGGCGTTGAGATTTAATCGGTCGGTATGCTGCCAGTGCACGCTCTTGCCCCCATCGTCATGACTGATGTCCGTGCCATTGGGGCCAACCGCCGCAAAGTCGCCGTATCCGCATTCAGCCACGGCTGACCGATACCCTCCAGGCTGTTGCTCGGCAAGATGCCACGTCGCGCCGAAATCATTTGAATAAGCGGCCACGCGCTTCGCATTGTCCGGATCTTTGTAATCCCCTCCCACCGCAACCACCAGGAAACCTCCGCAGGCAACGCTAAGAATTCCACTCGATGCATTGCCGCTGGCGATTGGCGTTTCGGCTACCGTCCACGAACGCCCATGGTCTGCCGAACGAAAGACCCGAGCAACGGCCGCGCCTCCGGTGCCAAAGTAAATATTGTCGCCGCGATCACAGATAGCAAGGGAAGTGCCGCTCGCGGCAAAGGCTCCTTCCTTCGGAAGTGCTGCAGGCATCTTATCGCGCGGCAATTCCGTCCAGTGCTCGCCATCGTCGGTGCTCAACACCAGAAATTTTTCGTCCACCGGGTCGCTGAGCGCGAGGCAATGCGTTTTCGAATCGCACACCAGCGCGTCCAGAAAGAATCCGGGCCGCTTGTCGGAATACTCCAGCCTCCAGGAGTTCCCGCCGTCTGTCGTTTTGTAAATACGTGATTTATCGCCGTCCCCGCTCGACATCACAAACGCGGTATCCGCGTCAAAGCCCTTGACGCCGCGGAAATCGAGATCGCCGCCACCCTTTACGGCCAGTTGCTTCCACGTCGCTCCCTCGTTGGTCGAGCGCAGAATGACGCCGTTCGACCCAGAGGCCCACACGACATAGTCGTGTTTCTCCGTGAGAGCATAGCTAACGCTGACGCCGCGCAGATTAGAGTCGACGCCACTCGTCTGAACTTGCCACCACGGTCCGGAGTCGAAGGACGCAATCGCGAGAAGAATAAAAGCCAACATGAGCGCAGCTGGATTGTAGAACAGTTGCAGTCGTGCAAAAGGTCAAAGACATTCGCAACGGCCGGCAAATGTCCTAATGTCACTCCCCGATACGATTCGCGCACAAAAATATGCGAAGATAAACTCCGGGAGCAGTCCGAATGGAGAATCCTCTCAAGCTCAAGCGCATTCATCACGTGGAATTCTGGGTGGGTAACGCCCGCCAGGCAGCCTACTTCTATCGCAAAGGATTCGGTTTTTCACAAGTTGCCTACAGCGGATTAGAAACCGGCCAGCGCCAGCAGACTTCGTACGCACTGACCCAAGGCAAGGCAAATTTTCTGCTGACCACTCCGCTGACTCCGGACGATCCGGCCGCCGAGCACATCCGCAAGCACGGCGACGGCGTGCGCGATATCGCCCTCGAAGTTGCCGACGCAGATCAGGCCTTTGAAGAAGCCGTCCGCCGCGGTGCGCAGCCCGCTGAAGAGCCGCACGATCTAAAGGACGAACACGGCGCTATTCGCCGCGCCGCCGTCCACACCTACGGCGACACGATCCACTCGCTGATTTCGTACAAAGACTACAAAGGTCCGTTTCTACCCGGATTCATGGCGGCGCCGCTCGCCGGCGACGATTGCGGCATTCTGCGCATCGACCACATCGTCGGCAACGTAGAACTCGGCAAGATGCAGTACTGGGCGGATTACTACACGAGCGTCTTCGGCTTTCATCGCTACATTACCTTCGACGATAAAGATATTTCGACCGAATACAGCGCGCTCATGAGCATCGTGATGTCCGACGATTCGCACTCGGTGAAGTTTCCCATCAACGAACCCGCAACCGCTCGCAACAAGAGCCAAATTCAGGAATACCTCGAAGCCTACGGGGGCCCCGGCGCCCAGCACATCGCGCTCCAGTGCAAAGATGTCATGTACACAGTGGCAAAACTCCAGCGCAACGGCCTCGATTTTCTGCGCGTGCCCGACACTTATTACGACGTGCTGCCATCACGGGTAGGTCCGGTCGAAGAACCTATCGACGATCTGAAATCTCTGGGTATACTCGTAGACCGCGACGATGAAGGCTACCTGCTGCAGATTTTCTCGAAGCCAGTCGAGGACCGTCCGACCGTGTTCTTCGAAGTGATCCAGCGCAAAGGCAGCCGCGGCTTCGGCAAAGGAAATTTCAAAGCTCTCTTCGAATCGATCGAAATGGAGCAGGCGCGGCGAGGTAATCTCTAGGCATGCTTCTCGCCGCCTGCAAGATAAAGTGGACGGCTGCCTTGATTTTGGGTGGTGCAGCGGTTTACCGCCGCGATGCGAAGCGAGAACGGCGAACTTGAGAATGAAGAACGCAAAAGCGAAAGCTCCCGGGAAAACCGAGTTGCAATATCAGTCGGGCTTCGGCAATGAATTCGCCAGCGAAGCCGTCGACGGCGTGCTCCCGCGCGGCCAGAATTCTCCGCAAAAAGTCGCGCATGGCCTCTACACCGAACAACTGAGTGGCACCGCCTTCACCGCGCCGCGCGGCGTCAACCGGCGCACCTGGCTCTATCGGATCCGTCCTTCGGTCGCGCACAAACCTTTTCAGCCCATCGAACAGAAAAGGCTGCGCAGCGCGCCATTCGACGAAGTTCCTACACCGCCCAATCAGCTACGCTGGATGCCCATCCCAATTCCTACCGAGCCCACCGACTTCATCGACGGCCTCATCACCATGGCCGGCAATGGCAACACCCACACTCATTCGGGTGTCGGGATTCACATCTACGTTGCCAATACTTCGATGACCGATCGCTTTTTCTATAACGCCGACGGAGAGATGTTGATCGTGCCGCAACTGGGCCGACTGGTGCTGCGCACCGAGATGGGCGCGCTCGAAGTTGCTCCCGGCGAAATCGCCGTCATTCAGCGCGGAATCCGTTTTCGAGTCAACCTGCTGCAGAAAGAAGCTCGCGGATACATCTGCGAAAATTATGGCGCGCTCTTCCGCCTGCCCGACCTCGGCCCGATCGGCGCGAATGGCCTGGCAAATCCGCGCGACTTTCAGGCTCCGGTTGCGGCCTTTGAAGATCGCGAAGACGATTACCGCATCGTCACGAAGTTTCAAGGCCGGCTCTGGGCAGCGGAGATCGATCACTCGCCGCTCAACGTTGTTGCCTGGCACGGAAATTACGTCCCCTATAAGTACGATCTCGCGAATTTCAATTGCATCAACACCGTAACCTTCGATCATCCCGACCCGTCGATTTACACGGTGCTCACTTCGCCATCGGAAATTCCCGGCACCGCCAATGTCGACTTTGGAATTTTTCCGCCGCGCTGGATGGTCTCCGAACATACATTTCGTCCGCCCTGGTTCCATCGCAACTTCATGAACGAATTCATGGGCCTGATCCGTGGCGAATATGACGCCAAGGCCGAAGGATTCGTGCCCGGCGGCGCCAGCCTGCACAATTGCATGGCCGGCCACGGTCCCGACGCGGAGACGTTTGAGAAGGCGAGCAAAGCCGAACTGAAACCGGTCTATATCGCCGACACCATGGCATTCATGTTCGAGACGCGCTTCGTCTGTCAGCCAACGAAATTTGCGCTCGAGACCTCGCAGCTCGATCATCAGTATTTCGAGTGCTGGCAAGGGTTGAGCAAGAAGTTCAAGCAATCGAATGCCGAATAACATACTCAACTTGTCATCGTGCGATGCCAAATAGCACAACTTGTCATCCTGAGCGAACCGGGGTCCCCGACGCGCGCGTTTTTGGCGCGTTGGGGTGGAGAAGCGAAGGACCCGCTGTTGTGCGCACGACTGGAAAGAAGGCGTCCGCTTTATGCGCCCCGAGTAATTAGAGATTATTACGGACAATGAAACCTTCCCACACAACGCCAGTTCCCCCCAACGCGATCGATGCCGCCAGCATCTTGCTGCGCGACCTGATCGATTACGCGGGATTGTTTCCTCCCGCGTCATTATCCATGTCCCGTTCGGTCGTTAACTATGACGACTATTTGCGTTCGGAATGGAAATGGATCCTCGGCCGTCTTATAGTCCCCATCGCACGCTTGTCAGAGTTCGAAGACGCGTTCAGGCGATTGCCAGATCTGGCGCTCGGCGCTAACATCGCGAAGTGGCGCCTCTCCGCTCTCCTCTCCGATCCGGCTGCGGATCTCGCTCGCATTCGCGAATTCAATACTCGAATGGCGAATTCAAATTCGCCCAGGACCGCGCTCATCGAGTCGATCGAGTTGAAGGTTACAAGTGCCAGAGAAGTCGAGCGCATCTCCGCAACCATCCCTCAGGAAATCTCAACTTACTTCGAAGTTCCTCTCACATCGGCGACCGAGTGCATTCCGGCGCTAGCCAATTCCGGACGCAGAGCCAAGATTCGCACCGGCGGCGAAACCGCCGATAAGTTCCCCGCTCCGAAAGACGTCGTCGAATTTATCCATCTGTGTGCCGTCAACAACGTGCCTTTCAAGGCGACGGCCGGATTGCACCACCCCTTGCGCTCGGTCCATCGGCTTACCTATCAACCCGACAGCCCTTTGGGAATGATGCACGGATTTATCAATCTTTTCCTGGCAGCCGGATTTCTGCGTGCCGGCGTAGATTCAAAAGTCGTGCTCCAGTTGCTGGAGGAACAATCGCCACAGGCATTCCACTTTGACGTAGATGGCGTGAGCTGGCGCGAAGACCGGTTGAGCGTACGAGAAATCGCCGCCGTCCGCCAGGATTTTGCAATTTCGTTCGGCTCCTGCTCCTTCACCGAGCCCATTGATGACTTGCGCGCTCTACATCTCCTATGAACCCCATCCTCGACGAGACTCACGATCCGAAGATAAGAAGTTGGGTGGAATCCGCGAACGTGGCGGGCTCGGACTTTCCCATTCAGAATTTGCCCTTCGGGATCTTTCAGCCGCGTGGCGCAAGCGGGGCGAGCATAGGAGTTGCAATCGGCGACCGCATTCTTGACGTCGCTGGCGTGTTCGGCCACCTTGAAGATAACCGGGTGAAGTTGGCGTTGCTCGCTTGCAAAACCAGTGCTTCGCTGAACGCTCTCATGTCGCTCCGACCCGATTCTCGGAGACTTTTGCGTCGGCGTCTTCATGCCGTTCTAGGTCAGCAGGTGTCCGACTCTGATCAGGGCGCCGCATCGCGCCATCTGTTTGCCCAGTCCGACGTCGAAATGCTTCTCCCCGCCGTAGTCGGCGACTACACCGACTTCTACGCTTCAATCTTCCACGCCACCAACGTAGGAAAGTTGTTCCGCCCCGACAACCCTCTGCTCCCTAATTACAAATACATTCCGATCGGCTATCACGGCCGTGCATCATCGCTGGTTCCGTCGAATACGCCGGTCCGCCGCCCGAACGGGCAAACCCGCGATGGCGATGCTCCTCCAAAATTTGGGCCGACCAAGTCACTCGATTGTGAACTGGAAGTAGGTTTCTTCGTAAGCGAAGGAAATAAGTTGGGAGAAACCATCCCCATCGCTGAAGCGGAAGATCATATTTTCGGAATCTGCCTGGTGAATGACTGGTCCGCCCGCGATATTCAGGCGTGGGAATATCAGCCTCTTGGTCCGTTCCTCGGTAAGAGTTTTGCCACTTCACTGTCGCCGTGGTTGGTGACCTTGGAAGCACTCGCTCCCTTCCGTACCACCGCCTTCGGGCGCGCAGAAGGCGACCCGGCGCCATTGCCTTACCTCTTCGACCCAAGTGATCAAGAGCATGGCGGTCTCGATTTGCATCTCGAAGTTTCTTTGCTCTCGCCGAAAATGCGTGAGCAAGGCGCGTCTCCCCTGGTTTTGGGCCGCAGCAATTTTCGCGATATGTACTGGACCATGGCGCAAATGCTCACCCATCACGCGAGCAATGGATGCGACCTGCGCCCCGGCGATCTGCTGGCGAGCGGAACCGTATCAGGCGCCGACAAGGCCGCCAGCGGAAGTCTGCTGGAATTGACCTCGCGCGGCAAAGATCCGGTAACGCTGCCAACCGGCGAGCAGAGAAAATTTCTCGAAGATGGAGATCAAGTCATCCTCCGAGGATTCTGCGAGCGCGAAGGCTTCCGCCGCATCGGCCTCGGCACGTGCAGCGGCGTGATCCTGCCCGCGACTGCGATCCGATAAGCTTTTCCGACCGCCTCCCAAAAGAAACGGCACGCTTCTCGGCTCCGCGCCATTTCGTTGTATAGTAATCGCCGTCGCCAAGGAGGAAATCTGAGCTCGCTGCGGGATTCAACCGTGCCGGAAAACATCTCCGATCAACCGACCACCGACGGCCATGGCGCCGCCGTCTTCGCTGGCTTTCTCGGTTGGACCCTCGACGCCTTCGACTTCTTCCTGGTCGTCCTCTGTCTGACCGCGATCGCGAAAGAGTTTCACCGTTCCGACAAAGAGATTGCCTTCTCCATCACGCTGACCCTCGCCTTCCGTCCCGTGGGCGCGTTCATCTTTGGATTGCTCGCCGATCGCTACGGCCGCCGCCTTCCCCTGATGCTCGACCTCATCTTCTACTCCGTGGTCGAGGTGGCAACCGGCTTCGCGCACACTTTCACGACCTTCCTGGTGCTGCGCGCATTATTCGGGATCGGCATGGGTGGAGAGTGGGGCGTTGGCGCCTCGCTCGCCATGGAAAAAGTTCCGCCCAAACTGCGCGGATTTCTTTCCGGCCTGCTCCAGCAGGGTTACGCTCTCGGCAACCTCCTGGCGACTGGTTGTTTCTTCTTTGTCTTTCCTCGTTGGGGATGGCGTCCCATGTTTCTTATCGGAGGGCTCCCCGCGCTGCTCGCACTCTTCGTTCGTTTCAATGTGAAAGAGTCGGAAGTCTGGCACAAGACTCGTCAGCCCAACTGGAGCAGCCTGGGCCGCGAAATCGTCCGTCATTGGAAGTTGTTTCTCTATCTCACCCTCCTGATGATGGCGATGAACTTTTCCTCGCACGGCACGCAGGACATGTTCCCCACATTCCTCAAGCGCTTTTGGAATAGGACGCCAACCCAGGTCGCGGGAATCAATGCAATCTCCGCCGTGGGCGCAATATTCGGCGGCACTCTAGTCGGCTTTCTCTCTGACCGCTTCGGACGCCGTCGCGCCATGATCGTTTCGCTTATCCTCGCGATCGCGTGCATTCCGCTGTGGGCCTACGCTCCGACCGTGACCGTGCTCGTGATCGGGGCCTTCCTGATCCAGTTCATGGTGCAAGGCGCGTGGGGGATTATTCCCGCGCATCTTTCCGAGTTATCGCCCGACTCCGTTCGCGGATTCCTTCCCGGATTCGCTTACCAGTGTGGCGTGCTTCTAGCGAGCACGGTTCCGACCATCGAGGCGGTTCTCGCCGAACACACCAGCTACGCCAACGCCATGGCGCTGACCGCGCTAACGGTATTCACATTGGCGATAATCGTGATAGCGCTGGGACGCGAGCGCAAAGGCATTCAGTTTGGCGTGTGATCGCGTCGTGAGATTTACTATTCAAGAACGTATGAGCTCGCCCTCAATCGCGAAAGAAAAAGTAGAACTGTCAGTCGCCGACGGCACCCGTATGTCAGCCTACGTAGCGCGGTCGGAGCAGGCCGGTCCCCATCCCGGCCTCATTCTGCTCCAGGAGGCCTTCGGCGTTAACCACCACATCCGAAACGTAGCCGAACGTTTTGCCGCTGAGGGCTATATCGCGATCGCTCCCGAGCTGTTTCATCGCACCGCGCCTCCGGGCTTTGAAGGCAGCTACACCGACTTTTCCGCCGTTCAGCCGCACCTTCGGGCGGTTACGCCAGAGACGTCAGAGTTGGATGTGCGCGCAGCCTATGACTGGCTCCATTCGAATGCTCAAGTAAAGCCAGGCGAGATCTCCAGCGTCGGATTCTGCATGGGCGGACGCGCGTCCTTCATCGCCAATAGCATTCTTCGGCTGCGCGCCGCCATATCATTCTACGGAGGCGGCATCGCTCAAGCCTTGCTCGATCGCGCGTCCCAGCAACAAGCGCCCTTGTTACTGATCTGGGGTGGATTGGACAAGCACATCACGCCCGACCACCGCAAAGTCGTGACTGACGCCCTTACCGAGCACCAGAAAACCTACGTGAACGTCGAATTCGCCCGCGCCGATCACGGATTTTTCTGCGACGAGCGCGCTTCATACGAGCCGCATTCGGCGCGTCAGGCATGGGCGTTGACTTTAGAATTTCTGCACTCCTGAAAATCGCGAGAGCGCAGCCTCATTCTTCGGAGAAGATAATTCTGGCAACTTTAATGGCAACTCCACTGACAACACCGCTGACCACACCAACGACCTCCGATATTTTGCGTTCCGATGTCCTGCGCTCTCCGGTCCAGTTTCTCCAACGGATCGGAATCCCCGCCGACCACTCCTGGCTGCGCGAGTATGAGGCGTGGTTCGAGAGCGAAGGGCAGGGAATCTCCGACGCGGTCGATCGCGCCGGCACGCCGTGGTTGCGCATGTTCGATCAGTGGGGCGCGCGCGTCGACGAAATTCTTTATCCACCCGAATACTGGCGCATGTTGAAACGCGGATATAGAGCCGGCGTGCTCTGGCGAGTCTTTGAGAATCCCCAACAAAATTCGCTGCTTCCCGCGTACCTTCTGCTCTATGCAACAGGTTTCTACGACGCCGGCCTGGCATGTCCCTACACGGTTTCTCTGTCGACCATTTGTCCGCTATCAAAATATAGCGATGCTGAGCTGCAAGCGCGTTTCCTGCCCCGCATGTTGCAGCGCGATGACAGCGTCTGGCAGGGCGCAACCTGGATGACCGAAATCAAGGGCGGCTCCGACTTAGGCGCGGCCGTCGAAACGATAGCGCGAAGCGACGGAGGTAAGTGGCGCTTAACCGGCGACAAATATTTTGCCAGCAATGCCGGTGCTGAATTAGCCGTTGTCGCGGCTCGGCAAGAAGGCGCGCCGCAAAATGTACGCGGCCTGAGTCTCTACCTGTTGCCGCGTCACGCTGAAAACGGCCAGCTCAACTATCAAATCCGCCGCCTCAAAGACAAGATCGCCACGCGTTCCGTTCCCACCGGAGAGATCGAACTGCGTAATAGCGAAGCATGGCTGCTCGGACAACCAGAGCAGGGAATCTATCTGATTCTCGAGGTGCTCAACCTCTCTCGTGTGGGCAACTGCGTAGGCAGCGTAGCCCTCGCCCAGCGCGCCATCGCCGACGCTTATTCCTACGCTCAGCGACGCACCGCCTTCGGCAAGCCAATCATCGAGCATCCATTGTTAAGGCAGCAGTTTGAGGATCGCGTGCGCGGCCTGCGCGCCGCTTCAAAGCTCGCATGGGAAGCCGTCTACATGCTCGATAAAGTTTGGCAGGAGAAGCCGCCATACTCCGAGAGCTATCATCTTTTTCGCCTGGTCGCGCACCTTGCCAAATACTGGACTGCCGAGTTCGCCGTGCAGACCGCCAAATGGGCCATGGAAGTTTACGGCGGCGTCGGAACGCTCCAGGAAAATCGCGTCGAGCGCTGGCTCCGCGAGGCCATGATTCTCGCCATCTGGGAAGGAACCTCCCACCGCCAGATGCTCGATGGCCTCGAAGTCATGCAGCGCAAAGGCGCGCATCGCCTGCTCTTCCGGCATCTCGCCAACAGAGTCCCAGAGCCGCGGCTCCGCGATATGGAAGCGCGCGTCGACCGGCAACTCGCGTTGCCGGAAGCAGAAAAAGAAGCGACCCTGGAGCCACTGTTCAGCGATCTCGCGTCGTTTACCGCCGACGCTCTATCGCGCTGAGCGCTGACCGACCGGCGCTGATCGCCCGGCGTTGATCGACCGACGAATAATTCGATCCCCGCGCTGCCCCGGTGAACTTTCGCCAAGTCCGTACGTATCAAATCCGGTGCCGTTGATATTATTTTGCTCGCCAAATCCTGCGAGCCGCGTCGGATAAGAAATCGGACAACAACCATGCGCAAACTCTTCGTCAATCAAGATGGCCAGATACGCTCTGGCTGGCGGCTTCTGATCTGGTTCGCCATCGTGGTGGCAGCGCACCTCGCGGTCACCTACATCGGGACCCATCTGGGCGCTGGCGGCCCACATGCCTTTCTTGATCCCCGTTGGCTCGTTGCCACCGATCTACTCCTCATATTGATTCCGACCGCGCTCGCCACATTCGTCATGATGCGCATCGAGCACCGTCGCCTCAGCGACTACTTCGTGCACGTCCGCCGGCTTTTCGGCGCCCTTTTCTGGAAGGGCCTAGCCTGGGGTGCCGCCTCCGTCTCGCTCTTAATCGGACTGATCGCCGTTTTCGGCGGCTACCGCATCACCGGCATAGCCACACACGGAAGCGCATTAGTCTATGGACTGTTGCTCTGGATCGCCGCCTCTCTCGTGATCGGCGTAGTCGAGGAGTTCGCCTTTCGCGCCTACATGCTGCGCACCTTGGCGGATGGCATCGGCTTTTGGCCCGCTGCCGCTTTGCTCGCGATAGGCTTCGGAGCGCTCCATTATTTCACCAAGCCCAACGAGCGCTGGGAAGATTTCGCCTGCACTGGCCTACTAGCTTTCCTCCTGACGATCACCATTCGCCGCACCGGTGATTTGGCCTTCGCCATCGGCTGGCACGCCGCCTTCGACTTTGGCAACATTTATTTCTTTGCAGGGCGCAATGCTGGAGAGTTTGCCGAAGGCCGCTTATTCGCCACTTCGTGGCCCGGTCCCGATTGGCTGACCGGCGGCGTCCTCGGTCCCGAGGCGAGCTGGATGATCTTCGTAGTGATAGCCGGACTGTTTCTAGTATTTACGAGGTTGGTCCCTAAACTTCCGCAAGCCGAAGTGCAATAAATTGCGATACTAGCGCAGTCCTGTGCATTCTAGTGCCGCCAATTACCTCCCGGGCACATTCGAAATTTTTTTTCGCCCGATGACCTGTTTCGCTCCCCGTTCGCGCTTTATCAGGTAGAGCGCGGATTTACTCGAATGAGGTTCCGCGAAGTCCTCGGTGGCGGATGGTTTGGGGAAGCCATCCGCCGCTGATTGGTTCAAGGGTGAGCATCGCCACCATCTCTTCAGCCTTCCAAGCCCCCGCCCTACTTCAGCAGATATTGCTCAACGAACATCACCGTGGCATAAAACTGGTAGTCAACGTTCTGCTTTTTGCGGAAGCCGTGCCCTTCATTCTTCCCCAGCAGCCACCACACTGGCGTACCATTCTGCCGGACGATCTGCACCATCTGCTCCGATTCACTCGCCGGCACCCGCGGATCATTTTTCCCCGCGATCACAAATAGCGGCTTGGTAATGTTTTTGGCGTTGTTGTAAGGTGCAATCCGCTCCAGAAACTCACGCATCTTCGGGTCGCGTTCATCCCCATACTCCACCCGCCGCAGATCCTGCCGATATCCCGAAGTGTGCTCCAGGAACGTAACCAGGTTCGACGGCCCGACCACATCGACCGAACAGCAAATGCGGTCGTTGTAATTGGTGGCCACGGCGAGGGTCATGAATCCGCCATAACTCCCGCCCGTGATCATCACCCGGCCTGGGTCAAGGTCAGATTGCTGCTGCACCCAATCCAGCAGCGTGTTGATATCTTTGTACGATCCTTCGCGCAAGCGTCCGTTATCGAGAGAAAGAAACGTCTTGCCGTATCCCGTCGATCCCCGCACGTTGGGGAAAATAATTGCGATGCCCAGTTCATTGAGCCAGTAATTATTTCGCCCCAAAAATCCCGGCCGAAACTGCCCCTCCGGCCCGCCATGAATATTGACGATCACCGGCCGTTTCCCGGTAAACCTCGCCGGCGGACGGTAGAGAAAGCCGCTGATCATACGCCCATCCCAACTCTTCCAGTGAATCAACTCCGGCTCCGACAGGTTAGCCGTATTAATTCCGCCGGTTTCGCTAAACGTCCACCGATCTACTTTCCC
Source organism: Terriglobales bacterium (assembly GCA_049511995.1). GTDB lineage: Bacteria > Acidobacteriota > Terriglobia > Terriglobales > Acidobacteriaceae > Acidiflorens. The sequence continues at coordinate 3,032 of JBEKXO010000043.1, read as the reverse complement.
GCTGTCCACGTCAAGCGAATAAACATCCGAACTCGCCCGCGCCGAAGTCAAATTGAATCCCACGTCGCGATTATTCTTATTCCACGACACGCCCGAGATAATTCCCGTAGGCAGCTTGGGCAGAGATTTTTCTTTTCTAGTCGCAGTGTCGAGCAGATGCAGCACGCCAAAGCCATCTTCATTGGTAGCGAAGGCGATCATTTTGCCATTATCAGAAAGGTCAAACTCCGCCACGTCCCAGTGGATGTCGCTGGTCAAATAAGTGTTCTGCTGCGTAGCCAGGTCGATGTAAACCAGCCGATGAAACTCGGAATCCTTGTCGGTAGTGGTATAGACTCCCTTGCCATTTTTGCTGAACTTCCCGCCCGAGTAGCTCACCTTCGCTCCGCTGTTGGCCGTAAGCAGTGTCTTCTCGCCCGAGTTCGCATCCATCAGCCAAAGCGAACTCTCCTCCGCCGAAACATCATTAATCGCCAGAATCTTCCGCCCATCCGGAGACCAATCGAGCGGCTCCCAGCCTCCGCCGTCAAGCTTGGCCAGCATGTGATCGCTCTTCGGATCAGTCGGATCCATCACCCATATATCCACGTCGTTGCCGTCGCGCCGCGTCGAGGCATAAGCGATTCGCTCGCCGCCGTGTGCCCACACCGTCCCGATGTTGCGCGATTTCCCATCCGTCAAGAGCGTGACCTCGCCGCTGTTCAACTCATACCGATAGAGTTGATAAAACTCCCCGCCCCCAACGTCCTTGCTGAATACGAAATACCCACTCTTCTGCGGATTGAAATGCGCCTCCGTCACCGGGTCCGCATAAAAGGTCAACTGGCTGCGATCGCCGCCCGGCATCTTCACCATATGAATCTCCGGCACGTCGGCGAAGCGCGTCGAGATCAGCATCTCGCGCCGCTCCGGATTCCAACTCACCAGGCTGGCACCCCGATAATTGCTGTAGCGCTCCACACTCGCCGCGAGCGAGCCAGGAATCGGCGGCACGCCTTCCACCGCTAGATTTTCATTAGGAACGATCTGCGCAGAAACGCTCTGAGCAGGGACGCTCGGGTCGCTCTGCGCCGAGCTAACAGTAACGAAGACAACAAAGAGCAAAGTGCCGCACACAAGAGTAGCCAGCAACCGCTGAACAGGCTTGATCACCATGTTTCTCCTCGACAGTTTTCGACAATTTCGGACAAAACAGCCTAGCTCAGTATTAATTTTCTTGCACATAAAACCTGAATTCACGATGCGCAGAATCCTGCCACGCCCACCGAGCATCGTTTAGGTTGAGTTAGCTTAAAGTGAGGGAAAAATATGGCGCGCGTCTTCATCACAGGTTCTTCTGACGGACTCGGCCGCATGGCCGCACAACTTCTCATCGAGCAGGGGCACAGCGTAGTGCTCCACGCTCGCAATCAGCAGCGAGGAAAGGAAGCACTCTCTGCCGTCCCAGGCGCCGAAACCGTCATCATCGCCGATCTCGCGAGCATCGCGCAAACCCGCCACTTGGCCGAACAGGTCAACGCCCTCGGCTCCTTCGACGCTGTGATCCACAACGCGGCCGTCGGTTATCGGGAACCACGGCCCATCGAAACCGAAGACGGCCTGCCTCACGTTTTTGCCGCCAACACACTCGCTCCTTACATCCTGACCGCTCTGATAAAGAAGCCGAAGCGCCTCGTCTACCTCAGCTCAGGCCTTCACCGCAACGGCGATGCCAGTCTCAAAGATCTGGCGTGGAAAGAGCGCCCGTGGAATGGACAGCAGGCTTATTCCGATACCAAGCTGCACGACGTGCTGCTGGCATTCGCCCTGGCGCGCCGATGGCCCGACGTCCTTTCCAACGCCCTCGAACCCGGCTGGGTGCCAACCAAGATGGGAGGTCCGGGCGCGCCCGATGATCTCGATGCTGCGCATCGCACCCAGGTGTGGCTCGCGGCGAGCAACGATCCCGCCGCAATGGTTACCGGCGAATACTTCTATCACATGCGCCTGCGCGCACCGAGCCCAGTCAGCCGCGATGGCAAGCTGCAAGACGCCCTGCTCGATGCCTGTAAGAACTTTAGCGGAGTGGAGTTTCCGTCAAAGTGATAGAAGTATTTCATCCTGAAACTCCGGACCAAACCAAAACCGAAAGAATATCTTTAATATGTTCCAATGTCCTCGACACGGCGCACTCGCATACCCCACCAGCAAGCTGCTTTCATGAAGACGCTGCGGCTACTCGGCTTCATCGCCGTCGTTTGCGTCTTCGCAAGCGTCACCATTTCGCCCGCGCAGCAACCTCCCGATCGCCAGGTTGCCATCACCATCGACGATTTGCCCGCCGGCGCCGCCAACTCGATGACCGCGGCCGAGATCAACGCGATGACATCGAAGTTGCTGACCACTCTGCGCGATCAGAAAGTTCCCGTGGTCGGATTCGTCAACGAGAAAAAACTCTACCGCTTCGGCGAAGTAGACGATCGCATCAAAGCCCTCCGCCTGTGGCTCGACTTCGGATTCGAACTCGGCAATCACACCTACTCCCACCCGTCGCTCAATCAGGCAGGCCTACAGGCGTGGGAAGACGACGTCATCCAGGGCGAAAGCGTGACCAAGCTGCTGCTGGCCGAACACAAGATGCCGCTTCGCTACTTCCGGCATCCCTTCCTCGATACCGGGCGCGACCTCCATACCCGCCGCCAGGCTGAAGCCTTTCTCACCGCGCGCGGTTATCGCATCGCTCCCGTAACTCTCGACGCCTGGGATTGGGCATATGCCCCCGTCTACGACGACGCCAAGAAACGCGGCGACACCGCACTCCAGCAACAGCTGGTCACAAGCTATCTCTCCCATAGCGACGCCGTCTTTGCCTACTACGAGCAGCTTGCGAAGCAAACCATCGGCTACGAACCCAAACAGATTCTCTTGCTGCACGCGAATCAGCTCGAAGCCGACCACATCGCCGAGCTCCTTGACCTTCTGCGAAAACGAGGCTATCGCTTCATCACTTTAGCCGACGCCCTCAGCGATCAGGCCTACAGCCTCCCCGACAC
>JBEKXO010000042.1:0-28708 GCA_049511995.1 Terriglobales bacterium | reverse complement strand
GTCGGCTAAAAGGGTAGCCTGCACCAACGGCAGGTATATCTCGTAGGAAGAACTAATCGCGTAGGCTTGTCGATAAGAACGGGCGGCGGCGGTGTCGTCGTGTAGCGACTCAGCGATGGCTCCAGCCAGCGAGTAATACTTCGCGGCCGACTCGGATTCTTGCGGCACGGCGACTTTTTTCAGTGCTCGCATTGCGGCTTCTGGTTTCTTGGCTTCATACAGCGTATGCGCGCATTCGTATCCTGCTTGAAAATCGTCGGGGCGAACCGTCACCGCTTTTTCCAGATAGGACGCGGCTTCGGAATATTTGTGAAGGGCGGCGAGGGACGTTCCCAGACCGAGAAGAGCGGTAAAATTTTGCGGATCGCGAGCGTGAGCGTCACGGAAATTTTTCGCGGCATCATCATAGCGCCCTAGTTTCGAAAGCAGCACGCCGAGATTGTTGTATCCCATCGGCGATTTCGGCGAGAGGCGGATCACGGTGCGAAAACTTTCTTCAGCATCGGCATCACGGCCGAGTTCGCTCGCGGCCAGTCCCTTGAGGTTAAAGAGTGACGGATCGCGAGCGCCTGCTCCGATGGCCGCGTCGATCACAGATAGAGCTTCGGCATTTTTGCCCTGCTGAAGGAGTTCCATCGCCCGGTCGTAGGCTGCTTGCGTCGCGGCTTGGGTTGCCGATTGAGAACTGGCGGGAGCGTTGGGGGGGTGAGCGGATGTAAGTCCGACGAACCCGAAGACACAAAGTGTCACGGCAAGGGCCGCGGCGACGACGATAGATCTGGCGACAGCGGGATATATCGAAATCAAAACGATTCCTGGGAAACGATCCCTTTGCCTTCTTGAATTACGACCATGCGATTGGCAGAGACGCGCTCGAAAATTTCTTCCGCTCCTCCGAGCCAGCGCACTTGCAGGCGCGCATCTTTTGCCGCTCCAAGCCCGAAGTGAAGGCGCAGATCGCTTTGCGAGCAAAAACTTCCGCCGCTGCGAACCTCCTGCACCTGGCGCCGACTGTTCGCGTCGATTGTCACGCGGGAGCCGATTGCCGCCCGGTTGGTCTTCGTTCCGATCAGCTTCACGAGAAGCCACGCATTGCTGGGCGGCGATTGATTGCGGAGCAACGATGGATAATCATTCAGATTGTTGAGGACGATATCGATCCTGCCGGTATTGAAGATATCGCCAAAGGCCGCGCCCCGGCTGCATCTTGAGGCGGCAAAGGCTGGACCTGCCTGATCCGAAACCTCGACGAACCGGTTGCCATCGACATTGCGCATCAGAATTAGCTTGCTGTCTGTCTTCGGAAGCTGGTGATGGGTGCCTGTTCCGGGTGAGTAGATGGAACCGCTGGCGATTACGATGTCGGGGCGGCCGTCATCATCGAAATCGATAAAGCCTGTGCCCCACTTCACCGAGGTAGTCTCGCCAGCGAGTCCGGCAGGAACGGTTACGTCCGAGAAGAAGCCCTTACCTTCGTTGTGATAGAGGCTTGGCATCTCGTCGGAAAAATTGGTCTTGAGGATGTCGAGAAGTCCGTCGCCATCGTAGTCGACGGAATCAGCGCCCATCCCGCCCTGCGTGCGTCCGTTTGCGTCGTAGGCCACGCCGGCCAACATGCCGCTCTCGCGAAAAGTACCATCGCGATTGTTCATGAAAAGGAGGCTGGGCGTCGAATCGTCGGCCACGTAGATATCGGGCCAGCCGTCATTGTCGTAGTCAGCGACACAGGGGCTGAAACCGAAGGTCGGCTCCGCCTTGTGAATTCCAGCTTCTTCCGATACGTCCGTAAAAACCCCCTTGCCATTATTGCGATAAAGAAAATTCTTGGTGCCTTTGAGGCCGGCGACTCCATAGAGCACGGGCGATTGCTGTCCCATTAGCGCGGGATTGCTGTCGTAAAGCAACAATCCATATTGGTGGTCGACGTAGTTACTGACGAAGAGATCGAGATGACCGTCGCGATTGTAGTCGACGAAGGCGGCGCCGGTGTTCCAGCGCTCTTCTGATTGCATCAGGCCCGACTCACGGGTGACGTCGGTGAAGGTGCCGTTGCCGTTATTGTGATAGAGAACGTTCGTGCCGAAGTAGGTGACGAAGAGGTCGAGGTTGCCGTCATTGTCATAGTCGCCGACGCAAACGCCTTGTCCCCAGCTGTGGCGCACCAGTCCTGCCTTTTCGGTGACGTCGGTAAATGTTCCATCGCGATTGTTGCGATAGAGATGGTTGGTGGGCTCCTGGCCTTTGGGGAAGTCGGTAAGTCCCCAACCGTTGACTACAAAAATGTCGAGCCATCCGTCGTTATCGTAGTCGAAGAGGGCGATGCCGCCGCCGGTGGTTGAGAGCAGGAAGTCTTTGCTTTCATGGCCGACGAGTACGGTCTTCGATAGAAGGCCGGCTTCTTTGGCCACGTCGACGTAGCGGGGGAAGTAGACCGGCGCGGCGGGCGCGGCAAAACTGCGGCGAAGGAATGGTGGCAGAAGTGAGGCTGTTCCTGCCGACGCGACATTCCTGAGCCATTGTCTTCGATTCATCGTAGTGATTCTAAATGCGCTTCCGAGAGGTGGGAAGGAGACTATTCCTAACAAAAAGACTTATGCGAAGCAGAAGAAATACAAATTGGACTTGAGCGGCGGCTGTCGTTAAGGTCAAGTGTTAAAGGTTGGAGCTCTCAGTGTGCCTTGCGCACTGAGAATATTAGGAGAAGAAGCAAACCATGGCAGAAGACGTTGTGACCATGAAACCGACGCTGGGCCTGACAGGACTGACGATGAATGCCATGGCACTGATCGCTCCGGGGGCCTTTTTGTGGCTGACATTTGCGGGGCAGGCAGCTGCGGGAGCGACCGCGCCCTCGATGTGGATGGGCATCGTGTTCGCCACATTGTTGTGCCTTGCGACGGCCGTCTGCTATGCGGAGATGGCGAAGCTTTATCCCGGTACCGGCAGTTCGTATTATTTTGCCGAGCAATCATTCCTCAATCACGATAGAGCGTGGCGTTATGCGCGGCTGGCGAAGTTCGTGGTCGGATGGGGCTCGCATCTCTATTACTGGATTTATCCAGGCGTGATGGTGGGGGTGATTGGAGTCATCTCCGGCTATCTGGTGGGGACGCTTTGGCCGAATTTTATGAGCGCATCGAATCCCGGGCCGATGTTCATGATGGCGGTGGCGATTGCATTCGCGTTTGGCGTGGCTTATATCGCACACCGGGGCGTGACCGGATCGACAGCGGTGAATATCGGCATCAACATTATCCAGATCAGCGCTCTGATTGTGTTCGCGGTGATTGCGCTTGGCTACCGCGTGAATCATCCGCCGGGCAGCGTGGCTTTTCAGTTTGACCCGCAAACCAGCGCAGCTTATAGCTGCGAGTTTGCGACTACAAAGACGATGGTGAATGGGCAAAGCACCGACACGATCATGCGCACGGCTGATGGGACTCCGCAATGCGCCAAGGATGCGGCCGGCAAACCGGTGCCGTATCACGTCAGCTATCCGGAAAAAGATTCGAGCGGGGCGTTTGTTTCTCATCCCAATGCGCGCTCGGTCGTGAACATGCACAATTTTGGATGGATGTTTGTGCAGGCCACGATCGCCATTCTCATCCTTGTCGGATTTGAATCGGTTACGTCGATGGGCGCAGAGGCGAGGAACGCCAGACGCGATGTGCCGATTGCAGTTCTAGTCTCTTTGCTTGTACAGGCTTGCTTCTGCTACTTGTTCGAATATTTTGCCGCCAATTATTTTCTCAACAGCGGTTATCCGATGAGCTTTGCTGGAGCATCGGCCGCGCCCATCGGTGACATGATGACCATCGTCGGCGATGCGTTGTTTGGCGCAGGAAACGGGCGGACTTTCATGCTGATCGAGGCCGCTACGGTTTTTCTGGCGCTGATCGGCACGACGCTCTCCTGCATCAACACGGGCGCGCGTGTGACTTATGCGATGGGCAAGGATCAGGAGGTGCCGGAGCACTTCGGCATGCTGCACGATAAGAATTTGACTCCTCATCGCGCGATCTGGACGCTGGCGACGATTTCGGCGGTGGTCGGGTGCATCACGGTCGCGATGTTTTTTGGGGACGGCGCTGCGCCTGCAGATTCGGCGATTCAGGCACTGCCGCACGGCTTCTGGTCGAGCTTCGGATACACGACACACGACAAGATGGCGGCCTTGCCGAATACGTTCTTGACTACCACGCTGGCTTCGAACTTTGGGACTTTCCTGCTTTATATGCTGAGTTGCGTGACCTGTATCGTCTGCTATCACAAGCACCCGCAATTCAAATTGGTGCGTCATCTCTTGATTCCCGTGTTTGGGCTGGTTGCGAATCTGGCTTGCATGATCTTTTACGTGGTCGGTCCTTTTATGGGGTATGGAACAAAGATGGAGCCGCTGATCGCGTTGGGGATTGCGCTCGTTTGGGGCATATACGGCGGAATTTATTTTCTGCGCGCGAGCAAGGCAACGGGGCGAACCACGTTCACGGCGAGCCGCGTGCCGATTCTCTAAACTTGCGATCGACGCCCACGGCGATCGAGGAATATGGGGCCTGGCAGCCGCACGGTTGCCAGGCTTTCGCTTGTCAGTGAGAATTAGATTTCTTCTATGTTGGATATCGAATTCGCCGAGCTCTCGGACCCGGGGCGCGTGCGCACGCGCAACGAGGATTATCTCGGCCACGTCGTGCCCGGTTCTCCGTCTCAGGCGCGAACCCACGGATGGTTGTTTGCATTGGCTGACGGGGTGGGGGGACAACGGCAAGGAGAAGTCGCTTCGCGGGCCGCGGTGCAGGAGGCGCTCGCCGGATTTCGCCGCGCGAAGGAAGGAGCGTTGCACAAAGATGTGGTCACGCAGCTTGTGCAATCCGCCAATGCACGGGTTTGCGAGGCGGAGGCGCTCTCGGGCGGGCTGGGCCATGGCATGGCGTCTACCATCGTGGTGGTCGCCTTGCGATTTGATCGCGCCACTGTGGCTCATGTCGGTGATTCTCGTTGCTATCTGATTCGCAGCGGCGACGCCAAACCCATCACCCGCGATCACACCGTCGTGGCCGACCAGGTGCGCCTTGGCCTTATTTCGGCCGAAGAGGCTGCGGAATCCTCGCAGCGCCACGTACTTAGCCGCTCGCTGGGGATGAACCTTTTCGTAAATATCGATGTCGACGAGTTGACGCTTCTGGCTGGCGATGTGTTGCTGCTCTGCTCCGACGGCTTGTACGGCGCCGTCAGCGCCGCCGAAATGGCAGAGGTCACGCGCCGCCATCGCGATCTCGCCCCCGCGGCCAAGGAACTGGTCGACCGCGCCAATGAACAGGATGGCAGCGACAATGTCAGCTTGCAGCTTGTTCGCGTCCGTAACGTCGAACGGGTGGGGATGTACCGCGGGCGTCCTTATAAGCTACGCTAGGAATCAGTTCTCAGAAACAACGTCGGTGCTCGTGAATGTCCTTACGCCTTTTTTACGAAAGTTCTGACACCATTGCGGTATACGCGCTCAATAGGAGTTTGGCCGCTTGGAGAGCACTTCTAGCGCAGATTCACTCACGATGACTGTCCTCCGTGCCGGCGACCAGCTCGATCATTATCGGATTGAAGGGCTTGTCGCGCGCAGCGGCATGGCTTCGATTTTTCGCGCTACCGATCTCAACAACGGACGCGCAGTTGCCATCAAGATTCCTCATCCTGAAGTCGAGTGCGAGCCCGCTCTGTTCGATCGTTTTCGCCGCGAGGAAGAGATCGGCAAGCTGATGGACCACCCTGGCGTAATGAAGGCTTTTTCCGATTACGACCGTGGCCGCGTTTACATGGTCATGGAGTGGGTCGAGGGACGTCTGCTCCGGAAGATTCTCGCAGAGCGGTCGAAACTACCCACAGAAGGCGCCGTTCGCATAACACTACACATTCTGGATGCGCTCGACTACATTCACACGCGAGGCGTCGTGCATCGAGACCTCAAACCAGAAAATGTAATGGTCGACGAGCACGACAACATCAAGCTCATCGATTTTGGCATCGCCGGCAGCACAGGCGCGCGGCGGCTGACCTTTGCTAAATTCTCTCCAACGATGGGCACGCCCGACTACATTTCTCCAGAGCAGGTAAAAGGTCAACGCGGCGATGCGCGCAGCGATCTCTATGCGCTCGGCGTGATGTTTTACGAGATGCTGACCGGCAAAGTGCCGTTTTCAGGCACGAATCCGTTTCTGATTATGAACGATCGCCTGCTGAACAATCCCGTACCCCCGCGCGAAGTAGATCCGACGATTACGCCGCAATTACAAGAGATCATTTATCGCGCGCTCGAGCGCGATCCGAAGAATCGCTATGCCAGTGCGCGCGATTTTGCCCGCGACCTCGAACATCCCGAGCAAGTCGGCATCACAGATCGCGCCGAATTTCGCAACTGGAAGAATCGTCGCACGCCGTGGCGAAAGAAAGTTCTTATTTACGTGCTCATCGCGCTGATTCCGATAGTGATCTTTGGCCTGCTGCTCTATGTGGCGCGGCACAGCTAAGGTCAGAGGTTTGATTGCAGAGGTGAAAATCTTGGGTTTTAACCTCTGCAATCAAACCTCTGACCTCTCACCTCTGCAATACTCTAACGCTGTAGAAATTCATCCCCGCGAATATCAAACTCCGGATAAGCTCCCGCGCCCAGGTCGAACAGATCCATGCCCTGCAATTCACCTTCGCGATCCACGCGCTGGCGGTAGATGCGATCAAGCAGCCAGTTCAACGTGTACGTCAGCGGCAGAACGAAGCCGAGCAAAGTCGCGATGCCCACCAGTTGCGCCAACCACTGTGCATGTGGCCCGGCATCGGCCAGTAGGGCCACGGCCAGCACTCCCCATAGACCGCTAATTGCGTGCACGGAAACCGCGCCGGCGGGGTCGTCGACGGCGAGCTGAAACTCCACAAAGTCTGCCGCCGTCACCACCAGAATTCCTGCCACCCCCCCTACGATGATGGCCGCAGCGGGCTTCAAGAATGCAGCGGACGCGCTGCTTGCGACCAGGCCGGCGATCCATCCATTCGCGCTCAGCGACGTGTCCGGACGCCCAAATCTGACCAGTGTCACCACCGCTGCCGTCAATGCGGAAGCCGCGGCGGACAGAGTGGTGTTGACCGCGACCAGCGCGACCCGCCCCGGCTCGGCCGCCGCAAAGAGCATGGCGCCCGCGGAATTCAGGGCGATCCATCCCATCCACGCGAGCATGCATCCCAAGAGAGCTAGCACCGCGTTGTGGCCGGGAAGCGCGGCGGGCGTGCCTTCCGCGGAAAACTTGCCGCGGCGCGGGCCTAGAATCCAAGTGATCGACAGCGCCGTGAATCCGCCGACGACTTGAATTGTGCTGGAGCCGCCGCCATCGACGAATCCGCGTCCCAATCCGTAACTTGCGCCCAGTTGCTCCAGCCATCCTCCGCCCCATACCCAATGCGCGAAGAGCGGATAGGTAAACCCAGCCATCACAGCGGTCGAGGCGCAGATCGCGCCCAGCCGCCAACGGTCGGCGCCCGAGCTCAGGGGAATTAGTCCGGCTAATCCGACGCTGAACGTTTGCAGCAATATCACTAGCGCCGTTGGGGAAAGATCGAGGCGCAGGCCGCGCAGGAAAAATGGTTGAAGGGCAATCCATCCCCAGGCTTTTCCCGCCAGAACCAACGCATGATCGGGATGGCCGGCAACGCCTTGCCATGCGAAACCGACAATTACATACGCCAGCGCAGCCACTGCCGTGACGCACAGCGCTGCCAACATCGAGTGAGCCGCGCTCCGCGCTCTGCCGAGACCCGTATTGACGAGCGCAAGGCCAACGTTGGCTAGAGGCACCAGCAGGATTAGCATTAAGCAGAACGCAGCGGAAATTCCAGAGGTCATTCCAAGGACCGGCAGAGCATCAGGGGTCGCAGCGGGCGTCACTCACCCTCCGCCGGCAAGACCAGATGCGCGCGAACGGCGAGCACGAGCCCGAATATCTCGACCGCCAGGCCGGCAAGTACGAAGGCGAGGCGCACGCCGGGCGAGGGGAGCAGAGCGACGGCGGCGACGACGATCCCCCATCCTGCGATCAGTAATAAGAAGCCGGCGATCTTCATGGTTACTTCTCAGTTCCCGGTTCTCAGAAAAAGCTACGGCTACATGGCATTGCTGAGCGCAAAAACCTTGTAGGCCCAGCCGCCAACGCTACCGCCGCGACTGCGCAGCGTCCAATCGATTTTTTTTATTGTACCTAGAACTGGAAAAGATCAGACGAAGCCGCGGTTCCTGTTAGGATGGCGGCACTTTGACCACGACGAGACACCTATGAAAGACCTGCTCAATCAGCTTGTCGCGCACCGCGCTGGTGCGCTCTTTCTTCTCGCCATCGCCGCTTTCCTCGAAGCTTACGGCGACTCGTGCTTTCAATTCGCGCTTTATCGCACTTCTGGACTAAGCCGAGCGCTCGCTTTCGCGGGCGGGGCGGTCTCGCTAGCCGCTTATGGATTGGTGGTCAACGCTCCACGGTGGGAGTTTGGCAAATTGCTGGGCGTGTACGTGGTGCTTTTTTTTCTTTGGGCGCAAGCCTTAGCCCGTGTGAAATTCGGGCAGGTTCCTACGCCGTCGGTTTTGATTGGGGGAGCGTTGATCTGCGCAGGGGGCATCGTCATTTCGCTCGGTGGATAGGGGCGGCAGGTTCTCAGTTCCCGGTTGTCAGTCCTCGGTAACCCTGTTCTTCGGAGAATCGACCCTTTCGTAGCCTTTCTCCCCCATGAATAGGTGTTAATACTAGCGAATAGAGAGTAATCCCCTCATAATTACAGCCGAGGGAGCGCTGCATGGGTCAAAGCCAAGGGAAGGGTGGGGAACCAACTCAGGAGGAAATGGGCGGGAATTCACAATTCGCGTCAACACGGACGCGAAGGCCTTACCAGAAGCCGGGCTTCCGCTTCGAGCGCGTGTTTGAGACGCAGGCTTTATCTTGCGGGAAGGTCTTAAGCCACGGCCCGATTTGCAGACTGAATCAAAAGACTTCCTAGCCGGTTCGCACTCGCGATCGGTTCTCGTTACAAAATTAAAGACTGCCGCATTATTGCAGGGCTCCCTGCGTGAGCTTGACGGCGCAGTAGTCTTGTCCTCCGCAATTGCTGGAAAGACTGATGGCGAGAACAACGACGACGTTGTCAGCGCTCACGGGAGCAGGCAAAGTGAGGCTCTTGACCGTCTTCTTGGGATTGATTGCGAAGGAGTAACCGTAGAGAAGGAAGGTGCGGTTATCCTTTGTGCCATTGTAAACATCGCGATAGGCGGTAGTAACGGCGACCGATTCTCCCGGATAGTACTGGGGCGTAAACCAGTCGCTGACGCTCTGGGTATACGTGGTAGTGGAATTATCGGTGTAGGTGACGATAAAGTTTTGCGAGGCCAGGTTACCGTTGACTGCGTTGCCCAGAAAATTCAGCGTGCTGTAACTGCCAGCGGGGAGCGTGACAACGACGTTCTGCCAGGCATCCAGATTGTTGGTTGGTCCCAGGGTGAAAGTGGTGCCGTTCCAGGTGACCGACGTGCCTAGCAGATTACTCGAGTAGGCATTGCCGTCGTCATCCAATCCGCCGGTTTGTGAGAAGGTCTGGCCGTCGGTGTAAATACCGTTTACGTTGTAGGCGGTTGTGGCTCCAACGCTGGTTGAGGCAGTGCCGAGCTGTTCGGTCGAGAAGTAAATGCTTTCCGCTTCGGTATCTGCACTGACGTTGTTGTCGGCGGAAATGCCGCTGGTGCCTCCGAGATAGCCGGTAGCTTCGGCAGTGTAGGTCGGCATGGTGCCGCCGGTGCCGCTGGTATTGGTTAGCCGGGTGTTCACATTCCACATGGTAACGACATTGGATCCGCTGGCACTGGCGGGCTGTCCCATGCCGACGAAGATGCGGTCGTGGGTGCCATCGTAAAACTCGGTAATGGGGGAGCAGAGCCCGGCGGCTGCACCTGGATTGACATTCGTGTTGTACGACATGGCAGGAGTGGTGTTAACGACGCCGGTGGAGGCGTTGAAACTGATCGAGAACAGGTCCTGCCAATTCGTATTTGTCTGGTCGGTGCCGCAACTGTAGAGAGTGGACAGAGAGTTCTTTGGGCCGTTGTTGTAATAGTTGTTGTCGAACGCTCCGTAGAACAACATTGGGATGGTGTTGGTACTTATTGGTCCCAACTCAACGGCAGTGCCGGAAGCAAGGCTGGTAGCGATCTGGGTCACGGAAGTTTTTCTGGCGGCGTCGTAAGTGGAGAAGACGTAGACATAGCCGTTGAACATATCGAGCAGCGGCCCCGGGCCCGTCGGGTAGCCGTAGTTGCTGCTGCCCCTACCAAAAGTGTAAGACGGTGTAGAAGCAGCAGCGAAGTTGGGTGTCGTCGCAGCGCTGTTTACGACATAAGCGTAGATCTTTTCAGAATCGGTCACGAAGACCTCATTCAGAATCGGATCGTAAACTGGACCGCTCATGGCTCCCGAGGGCGCGGTTTCGAAGGTCGTATTTACCGGGATACAAAAATCCACGGTGGGAGCAGTGGTATTACTGAAGATATTCGAAATGTGATAAAGAAGTCCGTTGTTTGCGCTGATGAAGCCGGTATTGCTGGCATAGTCCACGTAGAGATCGGAATGGCTGTTGCCGGCAGTGTAAACAGTGGAACATCCGGGATAGGTGAAAGCGGTATATTCGACGGAAAAATCGCAGGACGCGGTAGTCGGATTGCAAGCGCCATTTGAAAACGTGCCAGTCACGGCGACGGGAGCGGTCGCCGTTGCGCCCTGGTTAGCCACCCATTTTGTGACATGGAGGTAAGAAGTAGCGGCGGTGCGGTTTTCAATCCAGGCGACCTTGGTCCCGTCATAGGAGGGCACGGGCGATAACGCCGATCCGCCGGTGCCGATCGCGTAGGAGAAGAGAAAAGTCGGGGCGGTGCCGGAACAGAATCCGGCGCCGGCGCTGTCGCTGTAAAGGTTGGTTAACCCGATCAGATTGGCTTGTTTTCCCACTGTGGGAGCGGCATTAATGGTGTAGATGGCGAAGTCGGCGCTGCAGTTGGGCGATGAAGGATTAGCGGTATAGATTGCGGGGCTTTCACCGACTGCCGTACCGCCGGTCGGACCTAGCGAGATCGCCCAGTCAACTTTGGAGTGCTTGTTCTTGACTCGTGAGATCGGGCGCATCGGATCCCAGATCATCCAAGGCTGGAAACCTGGATCGGGTTGTTCCCCGTTAACGTTGACGTCACGGAAGCCAATGTCCCAGTCGGCTTCCTCCGCCTGATTCTGATCTGCTTCAGGGAGTTGTAAGCCGAGGGCTGCCGCCAGATCCTTGCGGTGCTCCTGCGAGTAATGGCGGTATAGGTCGTGGACAAAGCGGGGATCGTCGCGAAGCAGCATCATCTGTTCAAGCGAGCCATTACGGGTGTAGATAACATGCCGGTTGCTCCAATCCTGCGGGCCGCCAAGAGAAGATAGCGAAGGGGTAGAAGAGTTCTCTTGCGCGGACGCGGCAAGCGAAATTGCAAATACGATCACGAAACAGAACACGCCGGCTTTCGCGGCACGAAGCATCCAGCCCATAACATCTCCCTTGGGGGGTCAGTTTGGTGAAATTATACGAAGGGGCGTGGCCTCTTAATAGTGCCCATTAGTAATCGGAATTGGAGCTGAGAAATCAGGGGTTAGGAAGCTGAATTGCTTAACGAAAATGGCTATCTCATAAATCGGCTTTGGCTAGGGCACCGCTTCAGCCGTGCCGCAAAGCGCCAGTAAAGACAAGGGCTTTAGCCCTTAGCGAGCCGGTACCTTACCCTTGGTTCATTATGCGATGCCTGATGGCTTCTAGTCTCGCGTCGGTATTCCAAAGCCCTGATCCCATTGGCGATACGTGTAACGCCCAGGCCCTTAACGAGCTATGTCAGCCGCTTCATGAACCTGCAACCGGGAGATATCATTGCGACCGGAACGCCACCGGGAGTGGGCTTTGGCAGACGGCCACAGATTTCTCCGAAAGAAGGAAACCGCATGCGGCTGGGCGTTCGGGGGTTGGGCGAGCAGAATCAGCGTGTCGTCGAGGAGAGCTAGCGGCGGAGAAACTAGCCCTCCGCCGCAACACTTCCCTTTCTCTTCCTTGGTGCAGTCTTTCCGGTATTCTTTATTTCCCCGCCTCCGGTTGCTTCACGATCAATGCGGGCACCTCTTGCTGTTTCACGAGGTTGTCATAGGCGACCACGTCGGTCGAAAGTATTGCCTTCCACTTTGTCATTTGCTCATCGACATCTTTGGAAAGCATGTCGAATACCTCGTAAGACTGCTTGGTGGGAGCCGAGTCTGAGCTGGCAACCACGCCGCCCAACGCCACCAGGTGGTTGTTTAGCCGCACCGGGAAGTTGAGAACATCCTGGCCGCTCTTGGCCTTGGTTTGGATGAGGACTTCTTCCACGGCAGTCATCTTTGTGTCGAGTGCCTTGCCCGCATCGGCGATTACTTTTGCGCGAAAATCGTTTTTCAGGCGAGCGTTGATGGCAGTGATCTGCTCGCGAATGTCGCGGATTTGAATGATGGCATCATCCGTTTCCGTCACTTTTTCGCGAATCTTGAGAAGCAGATCGAATTGCTTGGAGAGGTCGTCTTGTGTAATCTTCAGCCGGGAATCGGCTTTGATTTCGAGAGGCGCGGTGTAGCTCTTGCCGAGCACGGTCAAACGCACTTGATAGGTGCCGGGCAGAGCTTCGGGACCGTCGGTGTTGCCGCCCCACAACGGCGCTTTGGGGACTTTCGTCGCTCCCTCGTAACGCAGATCCCAAACGAAACGATTCAGGCCAGCGTCGGCCGGCAGGCTGGCGGCGCTGCCTCCGCGGCTGAAGAAGTCTTCCTCTTCGTCGCCGGCGGGTTCTTCTTTTTTCGGGAACTTGCGGATTACTTTGCCTGAGGAATCGAGGATTTCGAGCGTGATCTTCGGAGCTTCGTCGGCGTCGGGTTTCTTAACTTCAGCAGAAGGAGTGGTTGCGCTTGCGTCGGTTTTGGCCGCCGCGCCTTCAGGAGAAGCGCCGGCAGCTTTGGCTTTCGCGTCGTCCGGCTTCTTCAGCGAGGTCTTCAGCCAATAACTGATGACGGCTCCTGCCGCCGGGTTCTTGCCGACGTTGCCGCTGGGAGCAAAGAACGATCCGCGAAAGACGGTGTGGCTCGCCGTATTCGGCGTGAACAGATGTGTGTCCTGCTGCGCGATCGAATCGTCGTATTGCTCGAGCGGAGTGATATCGTCGAGCACCCAGAAACTGCGTCCATGCGTTGCCAAAACCAAGTCAGCATTTTTGATGACGAGATCGTTAACCGGCACGGTCGGCAGGTTCAGCTGTAAAGGTTTCCATTGCGCGCCGTCGTTGAACGAAACGTACACTCCCGCTTCGGTTCCGGCGAAAAGCAGACTCGGATGCCGCGGATCAATTCTGACGGCATGGACATAATCGCTCGTCGGAATGCCGGAAACGAGCTTCGTCCAACTCTTGCCGAAATCTGTGGTTTTGAAAATGTAAGGAGCGAAGTCATCCGACTTGTGGCGTTCCACCGCGATAATTGCGGTGCCGGCGTCGTGCGCGGAGACTTCAATCATGCTCACCGTGCCCCACTCCGGCATAGCCTTGGGAGTGATGTTCTCCCAGTGCTGGCCGCCATCGCGCGTGAGTTGAACCAGACCGTCATCGGTTCCCGCCCAGATCAGATCTTTCTGCACCGGCGATTCGACCACCGAAAAAATCGTGTCGTACACTTCGACGCCGGTATTGTCCTTGGTGATGGGGCCGCCCGAGGCTGCCTGCTTCGATTTGTCGTTGCGCGTGAGGTCGGGACTGATGATTGTCCAACTCATTCCGGCGTCGGTGGTTTTGAAAAGCACTTCGCCGGCGAAGTACATCGTCTTCGGATCATGCGGAGAAAATACGATCGGCTCCGTCCATTGGAAGCGGTGTTTGACGTCAGCAGCCGCCCATCCGATCGGGTTCACCGGCCAGGGATTGATCGCCTGCAATTCATGCGTACGATGATCAAGCCGCGTGATCTCGCCGCCATACGAACCGGCATAAACAATGTCGGGGTCCGTGGGATCAGGCGCAATATAGCCGCTTTCGCCGCCGCCTACGTCGTACCAATCGGGGCGATCGATTCCGCCGTCAGCGCTGGCGCTGGCGATGGCAACGGTGGAATTGTCCTGTTGCGCGCCATAGATGTAGTAAGGGAACCGGTCGTCGGTGACGACGTGATAAAACTGCGCCGTTGGCTGGTTGTAAACGGTGCTCCATGTGTTGCCGCCGTCGGTAGAAATCGTCGCGCCGCCATCGTTGCCGTTCATGAGGCGCTGAGGATTTGTAGGATCGATCCAGAGCGCGTGGTTATCGCCGTGGGGCGCCCGCAGTCGGCTGAACGTTTTGCCTCCATCATTCGAACGATACGCGCCCGTGTTGAGGATGTAGACCGTGTCGGCCGATTTTGGATCGGCGAAGATGTGCGAGTAATACCAGGCGCGCTGGCGAAAAAGATGGTTGTCGTTCATCAGGTGCCAGGAGTCGCCGCCATCTTCGGAACGATAAATGCCGCCCTTCTCGGCTTCGACGACTGCCCAGACCCGGTTGGGATTCGCGCCGCTGACTGTTACGCCGATGCGGCCGAGAATGCCTTCGGGCAAGCCATGGCCTTTGAGTTCCTTCCAGGTTGATCCGCCGTCGATCGAACGGTAGAGGCCGCTGCCGGGGCCGCCGCTGTCGAGACTCCACGGAGTGCGCTTGGCTTGCCAGAGCGCCGCGAAGAGGATGTTGGAATTGCTGGGATCGAACACTACGTCGATGCCCCCGCTCTTCGCGTCTTTGTAGAGCACCTTCTGCCAGGTCTTGCCGCCATCGGTTGTGCGAAAGATTCCGCGCTCTTCGTTATCGCCGAAGGGATGGCCGAGAGCCGCGACGAATACGATGTCGGGATTCTTGGGATTGACGGCGAGTCGACCGATGGCATGAGTGTCGGGAAGCCCGATGAATTTCCAAGTCTTGCCCGCGTCGATGGATTTGTAAACTCCGTTGCCGCCGACGATGTTGCCGCGAATGCAGGCTTCGCCGGTTCCGACGTAAATTACGTTGGGATCAGATTCGGAGACGGCGATTGCACCGATCGCCGGCGACGCGTCTTTCATCTTGTCAAAAATCGGCCGCCAATTGAGGCCGCCATCGGTGGTCTTCCAAACACCACCGGCGGTTGAGCCGAAGTAGTAGACGTTCTCGTAATCTTTGCCGACTACGCCGGAGACGGCGACGACGCGCCCGCCGCGAAACGGGCCGACGAGGCGATACTGCAGGCCTTTCCACGGGCCTTTGTCCTCGTCATCGCTCTTGTCCTTATCCTTGTCGTTTTGGCTGTCGCTGGATTGAGCGGCTGTCGTCTGCTGGTCAGACTGACTCGAATCGGAAGTCTTCTTGGGTGGATGTTTCTGTGCGGGAGCTAAGGTGATAAGGCAGGCAAGCAAAAGGGCGAGAATCGTGGTCCGCAATTTTTGTCCCTCCGGAGAGGTCAACAATAAATCCAGCGCGCCCAAGTTCTCAACTGGAAAGTCGTTTTATCTAGAAAGTGAACAGACCGAGGGTCTGCAGGCGGGTGGTTCATTTGACCGTCAAGAGCTTGGGAATTAGTCTTCGGAGCGAATCTGAAATTAAAATCTCTGGCATTGCGACTCAGGAATCAGCTCGCCTGATCAAGGAGACAATTTGTGAAGCGATGGATGGTGTGCGCATTTCTTGCACTCGTAAGTGCTGGTCTAGGCTTCGGCCAGCAATCCTCGATGAATCAGAAACCAGCGGACCCTTATCAGCCGACTTTGAGCAGGCTCGAATCGCTAACCTCACTGTCGCTGCCCGATTGGCGATTTCACGCGGATGTTGCTCATCCCGAAGATTCGTCAATGGATGATTCGGGCTGGGAGGTTATGAAAGCTGGGGATACGTGGGCGGGCGGGTCTCGCGTGCTGCGGCGATGGGTTGAAATTCCGGAAAAGATTAACGGATACGCCGTCGCGCACGCTCGGGTGCGGCTCGATATTCGCTTCGATTTCATGTGGAACAATAAGGGGCCGGTCATCATTTCGGTTTTCTCCAACGGATCGCTGATTTCGCGCGGAGATGACGATATGCAGCAGCCGATTCTGCTGACGGAGAACGCGCAACCGGGGCAGAAATTTCTGATCGCGATTCGGATCGACGCTCCGGAGGTAGAAACGCAGTTTCACCATGCGAAGTTGAGCCTCGAACCGCCGGCTGGGCGGCCGGATCCGGCGATGGTGCGAACCGAGATTCTGGCGGCGCGCCCGATGATTGCGGCGTATGAAGACGGGCGCGCGGAAAGGCAGCAGCAACTCGATGCCGCAGTGAATGCCGTCGACTTTTCGCCGCTCGACAAGGGTGATCAGGCCGCCTTCGACGCCTCGCTCGCTGCGGCGCATGGCAAACTGCAATTGCTGAATCCGTGGCTGAAGCAGTTCACGGTTCGCGCCGTCGGAAACTCACATATCGATATGGCGTGGTTGTGGCCGTGGACGGAGACGGTTGAAGTGGTGCGCAATACTTTTCAGAGCGTTCTCGATTTGATGCGCGAGTATCCGGATTTGAAATTCACCATGTCTTCGGCGCGAACCTATGAGTGGATGCAAGAAAAATATCCGAACATGTTCGAGCAGATCAAAGAGCACGTGAAGGAGGGGCGCTGGGAGGTGATCGGCGGCATGTGGGTCGAACCCGACCTGAATATGCCGGACGGCGAGTCGCTGGTGCGGCAGATTCTTGTGGGGAAAAGATACTTTCAGAAAAATTTTGGCGTCGATATCAAAATCGGATGGAACCCTGATTCGTTTGGCTATAACTGGCAGCTTCCGCAAATTTATAAAAAGTCGGGTATGGATTATTTCGTGACCAGCAAATTGCTGTGGGCGACCGACTATACCAAGTTTCCGTATCGTCTCTTCTGGTGGGAGGCGCCGGATGGCACGCGGCTTCTGACTTATTTTCCGCACGAATATGCGAATGAATTCGATCCGCAGCAGATCACGCAGGATCTCTCGTTTTATGCGCCATCGATTTACGGCGATAAATTGAACGATTCGCCGCAGATGCTTTACCTGTATGGAATCGGCGACCATGGCGGCGGACCGACCCGGACGATGTTGGACGAGGCGAATCGGCTGCGGGACCCGAATACGGTTTTTCCGAAGATTGAATTCAGTACGGCCAAGGAATTCTTCGCCGACCTGCAAAAAGAGTTACCTACTCTGAAAGTACCCACGTGGAAGGATGAACTTTATTTCGAATATCACCGTGGCGTGCTCACCACGCAGGCGGACACGAAACAGCGAATACGGCGCGATGAAGAATTGATGCTGGATGCGGAAAAGTACGCTTCGCTGGCGTCGCTCTTCGGGCACGCTTACGAACACGATCAATTCGAGCTCGGGTGGAAGAATCTGCTGTTCGACCACTTTCACGATGTGATGCCGGGATCGGGAATCGCGGTGAACTATCTGGACGCGAAGCGAAATCTGGAGGACGTCGCGCGTTCGGCGAAACTGATTACCGACGCATCGCTCGATGAGATACTCGCGCATGTAAACACGCAAGGCGCGAACGTTCGCGGGGATGGTGTCGCGGTTGTAGTTTTCAATTCGCTTTCCTGGCCGCGAAGTGAGGTGGTTGAGGCCGAGGTGCAACTTGCTGGGCCGGCGAAGGACATTTTAGTCCTCGATGGCGCGGGCGAACCGGTTGCCCATCAGTTATTGGGCATGGATTCGGCAACGAATCGCGCGCGCCTTCTTATTGTTGCGAATGTGCCGGCACTGGGCTACAAAACCTATTTTGTGCGGCCCGCGGCGCAGAGTGGAGGTTCGCATGAGAGGCAGACATCGCGGGCGGGCCGGCAGTCGAGCGGTGCTGTGACGGTTTCGGGCAATGCGTCCAGCGAGACTCTCGAGAACGGGATCGTTCGGGTGACGGTCGATCCGCATACTGGATGCATAACCAGCCTTTTCGATCTGCATACACAGACGGAGGCGCTGGCTCCATCGGAAACCGACAGCGGTGGTCCGAAGACATCTATTTGTGGAAACCTCTTGCAGGCTTTTACTGACAAGCCGAAGCGATGGGATGCCTGGAATATCGATTCGGACTTCGAGAAGCAACATTGGGATTTGGATAAAGCGGACGAGGTGAAGATAGTGGAGCGGGGGCCGCTGCGCGCCATGATCCGCGTAAAGAAACATTTTCAGAATTCCACGTTCGTGCAGGACATCACCATGTATGCGGGCGAGCCGCGAGTCGATGTAAAAATGCGGGCGGACTGGCATGAGAAACACATCCTGCTGAAAGTCGCGTTTCCTTTGAGCGTGCACAATGATAAGGCGACTTTTGAAATTCCGTATGGATCGATTGAACGTCCGACGACGAGGAATACGCCGGCTGAGCAGGCGAAGTTTGAAGTTCCAGCGCTGCGCTGGGCCGATCTTTCCGACGATAAACAAGCCGACGCTAAACACGGCTTCAGCCTGCTCAACGACAGCAAGTACGGATACGATGCGAAAGGTAACGTGTTGCGCCTGTCGTTGCTGCGCTCGCCGGAATGGCCTGATCCGCATGCCGATGAGGGGCACCACGAATTTACCTACTCGATGTATGCCCATGCCGGAACTTGGCGTGATGCGCAGACTGTCCGCCGCGGCTACGAGCTGAATTACAAAATGATCGCCATGCAGACGCAGAAGCACAGCGGAGCGCTGCCGGGCGAACATTCTTTCGTGCGGGTGGAAGGGGACAATGTTGTGCTGACCGCTTTCAAGAAGTCAGAGGATGATGATGATTCTCTTGTCCTGCGTTTTTATGAATGGGCAGGGAAGGAAGCGGATGTGAAATTGCAGCTTCCGGCAGGTGCTCAATCGGCATCAGAAACCGATTTGATGGAGAGACCGACGGGCGATCTTGCGATTCGCAACGGAGTAGTTACGGTGCGCACCAAGCCCTACGAGATCACGACCGTGAGAGTACGATTTGCGGCGCACTCCGACGCTCACTCTGCCCACTGACCTGTCGTTAGATATTCGTCGATGGCTTTGGCGGCTCTGCGACCAGCTCCCATCGCTAGGATCACAGTTGCGCCGCCGGTGACGATATCGCCGCCAGCAAACACTCCCTTACGCGAAGTCTTTTGCGTCGTCGCGTCTGCCTCGATGTAACCTCGCTTATTCGTGTTGAGGCCGGGTGTCGTGCTTTGCACGATCGGATTGGCAGTGGTTCCAATCGCCATCACTGCCACCGAAAGCGGCAGATCGTATTCCGATCCTTCAACCGGCACCGGGCGGCGTCTTCCGGAAGCGTCCGGCTCTCCCAGTTGCATTTTCAGGCAACGCGCGGCGGTGAGCCAGCCTTTGCCGTCGGAAAGAAATTCGACGGGCGCGGTCAACACGTGAAACTCAATTCCTTCTTCCTTGGCGTGCTTCACTTCCTCCGTGCGCGCCGGCATCTCCGCTTCGCTGCGCCGGTATAGGACGTACGCTTTGCGCGCGCCGAGACGCAATGCCGAACGGATGGCGTCTAGCGCGGTATTTCCGCCACCAATCACCGCGACGTCTTTGCCGCGGAAGTCGACGATGGGCTCGTCATATTTGGGAAACTCGTAGGCATGCATCAGATTGATGCGCGTCAGAAATTCGTTGGCCGAATAGACGCCGTTTAAATGCTCGCCCGGAATGCCCATGAACTGCGGTAAGCCGGCGCCGGTGCCGATGAAAACGGCATCGTAACCTTCTTCTTCGAGAAGTTCGTCGATGGTGACCGTGCGCCCGACAACTACGTCGGTTTCCAACTCGACGCCCATGGCGCGCATGTAGTCGACTTGCTGGCGAATGATTTTCTTCGGCAGCCGGAATTCTGGAATACCGTACACCAGTACCCCGCCGACTTCGTGCAGCGCCTCGAAAACATGAACCGAATGGCCTTTCTGCACCAGGTCGCCCGCCGCGGTCAGCCCCGATGGCCCACTGCCTACGATCGCAACTTTCTTCCCGGTTGGTGCCGCCTTAACAATGCTCTTTATGTCGAAGTGTTGCTGCTCGTAGTCGGCGACGAAGCGCTCGAGGTATCCGATGCCAAGCGACTCGCCTTTCTTCTTCAACAGACACGCGCCTTCGCAATGATCTTCCTGTGGGCAAACTCGCCCGGTGATCGCGGGTAGTACGTTGTCTTCCCGGATCTTTGCTGCGGCGGCCATGAAGTCGCCTTCCACGATCAACTGCACGAAGTCCTTGACCTTAACGCCTACAGGGCAATCGTGCGTACAGGTTGGCTTGGCACATTCGAGGCAGCGAATCGCCTCCTGCCGTGCCAACTCCGCCGAGTAACCCAAGTTGACTTCAGTGAATTGCTGCGCTCGCAGCGACGGCGCCTGCTCGGGCATATGCAGCCGCGGCATCTTGATGCGCTCGCGATTCGGAACTGGATTTTTCGATTTCGCTTTTTCCTGTACTTTGTCCGTCATCACTTCGCCTCCAGGGCGCATCCGGCCATTGCCGCTTCTATAGGAGCTGCGTTCGCATCCGGCTTTTTTTCGGCAATTTCCTGCCGATACTGATCCATCGACCGCTTCTCGGCATCGCGATACATGGCGTTGCGCTGCACCAGGACGGCAAAGTCGACCCGGTGCGCGTCGAACTCCGGGCCGTCGACGCAGGCAAATTCGCTCTTGCCCTCGACCAGCACGCGGCAGCCGCCGCACATGCCTGTGCCGTCGATCATGATGGGATTGAGGCTAACCATGGTGCGGATACGCTCCTTGCGCGTCATTTCCGCAACCGCTCGCATCATTGGAATTGGGCCGACGGCCAGCACCAAATCAATACGGGTTCCGTTCTCGATCAACTGGCGAAGCTTGTCGGTGACCAATCCCTTGTCGGCGTAACTGCCATCGTCGGTAGTAACAAAAACCGTGTCGCTCACGCCGCGCATCTCGTCTTCGAGGATCACGAGATCTTTGTTGCGTCCGCCGATGATGGAGATCACCCGATTACCGGCGCGCTTCATCGCCGCGGCGGTGGGATAGGCCATGGCCGTGCCCACGCCGCCACCGATCGTGACCACTGTTCCATATTTTGCGATTTCCGATGGCTTGCCCAGCGGTCCGACGATGTCCTGAATGCTGTCGCCGGTCTCAAGTGAATTGAGCAGGTGAGTGGTCTTGCCTATGGATTGCACGACGATGTTGACGGTGCCGCGATCGGGATCGGAGCGCTCAATGGTCAGCGGAATGCGCTCGCCATTTTCGCAAATCCGAACGATGACGAACTGCCCCGGCCGTTGCTTGCGCGCGATGCGCGGCGCCTCGATCGTGAGGCGCTTGATCCCAGGGGCTATGAACTGGGCGTTGACGATTTTGAACACAGAGCCTCCCCAGAGTGGTGCACCTCCATTGTCCCGAGGTGTCTGCCAAGAGGCTGTGATCGGCATCACGGTGGGCTGTGCGGCGGCGACCGAAGCGAAGTCGCTGAGGGCGAGGGTTCTTGGGGGGCTTCTTCGGCAAGGAGTCGCGGAGAGAAGCTTCAACCGACTTTTTACCTTCCGTTGACAACTCGGATGGGGCAGACTGCTACGCTGCCTGAGTCGCCGATGAATTCTCGGCCCTGTCTAAGCAAGGAGGTTTCCCCGATGAACAGCACAATCAAAGTCGCCAGGTCTCGATTGAATTTCTATATTCTCATTCTTTGCATCGGCGCATGCGCCGCGATGTTGACCGCGCGCGCGACTGCCCAAACTGGCGCGTGGCTGACGCACGCGCATGACGAGCAACATACGGCGCTCTCGACAGTGCAGTCGCAACCGCTCAGCGCGATTCACTGGCATGTGCCGGTGGATTTGCATCCCCCGCAAGGAGAAATTTTCATACACTACGGCTCGCCCCTGATTACAGCGGCGAATACGGTGATTGTGCCGGTCAAGACGGGAGCAAGCAGTTTCCGGGTCGAGGCGCACAATGGCGTCACCGGCGAGCGAATGTACACGCTGGGCACGGGCTATCAGGTGCCTGAAGCCAGCTTTGTTCCGGGCCTGGGGCCGACGATTTCGGGCAACCGGCTTTTTGTGCCGGATATCGCCGGGAGTGTGCTGGTCCGGCAGAACCCCGATCAAGTCAAGAGCGCCGTCACTCGCCTATATTTCTATGGCGTAAAGAATTATCGGAAGGATCCCACGGCTTATAAGCAGAACGTGCAGATTGACACTCCGCTCACTACCGATGCCAATGGCAACCTTTATTTCGGGTTTATTGTCCTGGGCGCAACGCCGCTTAATCTGCAAGGCGGCATCGCGCGCATTACTCCCAACGGCACCGGGACGTGGGTCTCGGCGGCAACGATCAGCGGAGATCCGACGGTAACGCAGGCCGCGATCAGTGCCGCGCCCGCGCTCTCGCCGGATGGCAGCCTTCTGTATGTCGTCGTGGATAACGAGAGCTATGGCTACCTCGCGGTTTTGAATAGCACGACGCTCGCGCCGATAAGGAGCGTGCTTTTGACCGATCCGTCGTCGGGATTGGACGCGTGGCTTTGCGATTGCAGTTCCGCTACTCCGACGGTTGGACCCGATGGCGATGTTTATTTCGGGGTGCTGGAAAATCCTTTTCCCGACCACAACGACCGTGGCTGGCTGCTGCATTTCAATAGCGATCTTTCACAGACCAAGACGCCCGGGAGCTTTGGCTGGGACGACACCGCCTCCATCGTGCCCGCGTCGCTGGTGCCGGAATATACAGGGACGTCGAGTTATCTGCTGATGACGAAGTACAACAACTATGTAGGCATCGGAACCGGCGACGGCGAGAATCGGGTCGCCGTACTCGACCCGAATGCCACCGAGAGTGATCCGATCATTCCGAGCGTGCTGGTCATGAAGGAAGTGATTACCGTTCTGGGGCCAACGCCCGACCCTCAATCGGGGTATCCGAATGCGGTTTATGAATGGTGTATCAACACGGCGGCAGTGGATCCGTTCACCGATTCGATCCTGGTCAACAGCGAAGATGGCAATCTCTACCGCTGGGACCTTCCCTCGAACTCGCTGACGCAAAAGATCAAGCTCTCCACCGGCATCGGCGAGGCCTATACGCCGACGTTGATCGGAGCGGATGGCACCGCCTACGCGATCAATGACGCCATACTCGATGCGATCGGGACGCCCAAGAGGTAGGGCAGCTTGGTGGCAAGATCCCAATTGAATTACTTGCTTTTCCCGGGACCTGACGCCTGTCGCCTGAAATAAGAACAGCCCGCAAGCTTGTCAGCCTGCGGGCTGCCTCGGTGGACTGTTTGGGATTGACTGAGGTGGTCACTCTCGTGGCCCCTCGCTCGTTCCGGTGCCGGGCACAGCCTGTGTCCGGCGGATCAGAACTTTACTCGTTCAGCCCATATTCACGGATTGTTTGCGAGAGATTGTCCTCGATTTCCCCGACCAAAGGTTCCTCGAGAACTCCGCTTAGAGCAACCGCCCTAAGACTCAGCCACCTCACCTGGTCTGGTATTGATACTTCTACTATGCGAATCAGAACTTATCATCCGACCACCTCCTTTCCGGTGTAACCGCAGAGTACAAAAAAAGAGACGGCCGCGTCAACGGCACTGAGGTGGTGTACCGGGAGAATCAACAGATCAGTTCCCAGTTCTCAGTTCTCAGTGCGGGACGTTGGGCTGGATGACAAGAAATCGGAACCAGCGGCGGCAAATCTTCTTCCGCAAACTGCATACATGGATATGGCTGGCACTCGCAGTACATGCCCGCCAGATACCTACCTTCGTTACTGCCCGTTGCCTAGACTTTAAGAAGAAGTTCTCAGTTGTCGGTTCTCAGTTCTCAGAAAAAACCGCGTAACGCTGGGCGCTGCTTGAGGTTTTCGTTGAGAACTGAGAACTGGGAACCGAGAACTAGTAACTGGGCCTACCCCTTCCAGCGGTACGCATTTTCTTGGGGCAGTCCCAAATGCGCGAGAACGCGGTTTGCGAATTCCTGCGCCATGACCTCGAGGGTCGGCGGATGGTTATAGAACGTTGGGATGAGCGGAAAGATGGTCGCGCCTGCGTCGGCCGCGAGCGACATGTTGCGAAGATGAATTTTATTCAACGGCGTCTCGCGGACGCAGAGAATGAGAGGCCGGCGCTCTTTGAGAGTCACATCGGCGGCGCGCTCGAGCAGGCGCGAAGCGATGCCATTGGCGATGCGGCCAAGGGTTCCGACGCTGCAAGGAATGACCACCATGGCGTCGGAGGGATACGACCCGCTGGCCACATTCGCCCCGATATCGCTGTTCGACTGTTGCTGAATCTTCGCCGAGGGCGCGCCGATGATTTGACGCAGGAGATCGGAGCGGCCTTCGACGCCGAGTTCTTCGGCCATGACCCGCAGTCCACTGTCGGAGGCGATGAAGTTTACAGTCTTTACCCGAGGATCGCGCTCGGCGGCAAGTAGAAAGTGTTTGAGAAAAATCGACCCGCTTGCGCCAGTGGTGGCAATGGTCAAGTTTTCCGGCGGCATCGGCAAAGTTGGCACTCCCCGAAGTCCGATCGAGGTCGGAGGTTCGAAAGCTGAGGATAGGGACGCTCCGATGGCAAGTCAAGGCGACTAGGTAATTCGCTTTACGTACACGTGCACCGACCGCGGCATCTATAAATCAGTCGAAGTGCATTTGCGCTATAGACGAGTACCAGCGGGGAGAAGCGCAACTTTAAGTCATGGCCACTACGGGCATCCTACGATCGCGTCGCAGCGCCGCCCAGCTCCACGCGCTCGCCAGCGTCGAACGCGAGATTCGCGCCGTCGACCCCGCCGTCGGACGCAAATATCTTCGCGATTTTCGCGAGGCCTATCGCTCCTATGAAAGCGTCCTAAGCGCGGGCGACGTTCGTCGCCAGATCGGCAAAGCCGGGATCGTCCTGGTAGGGGATTACCACGCCCTGCCAAACTCGCAGCGTTATTTGGCTTCCCTCTTGCGCAACCCCGATCTGTGTCAGCGTCCCGTCGTGCTTGGAGTCGAAACGATTTTCTCGCGCGACCAGCATATCCTCGACGAATGGTCGCGCGGCGAAATTGACGAGGTCGAACTGCGCCAGCGTATCCGCTTCGATCTCGACTGGGGATACGACTGGCTTCCCTTCTACGAATTGCTCTCCGCCGCGCGCGATCGTGGCGCATCTATCAACGGACTGGATTGCATGCCCCGCGAAGACCTCCGCAAGATAGGCGCTCGCGACCGCCACGCGTCCGATAAGATCGCCGAACTGCGACGCCGTCATCCCGACGCGCTCATCCTCGTACTCTTCGGCGAATCGCACCTCGCACCGCAACACATGCCAGCCCTGCTGCGGCAGCGCCTTCCAGACGAACCGGTGCTCGCCGTGCTGCAAAATGTCGATGCCCTGTACTGGCGCGCCGCCGGAGAAGCCCGCGATCATATCGAGGCCGTCCAGGTCTGCGAAAATACGCTCTGCGTTTTCAACGCCACGCCGCTCGAAAAATACGAGAACTACCGCCTCTGCCTCGACCGCTGGCGGCGCGGCGACGATGACCAGAGCGCGCCCGACCTCGGCCCTACGCTCTATAACCTGATCGACGGCATGGTGCGCTTCCTCGGCATTAACCAATACTCGCCGCACAACACGACGCAGCCGAGGCTCTTGGTTGACCTCATGCCCGAGGTCCACTCGCGCAACTCCGACACCCTGCTGCGCAAGCTGCTATCGCGCAAAGGATTCACCGCCGAAGATCGCCGTTCGCTGCTGCGCCAGGTTCGCGAGCGCGGCAGCGTTTACCTGGCCCCCATCAATGCAGTCTATGTTCACCAGTTTCGCATGACGTCGTCGGCAGAAGATGCCATGCGCTTCCTTCATCAGGCTTGCCGCGGCTTGCCGTATCTTTGCAACGGGCGAGCGGGCACGCCGCACTTTCCACCGGTCGCTGTGCTCGACAGAGACGACGCGTTTTATCTGGCTGTCTTTGAACATGCGCTCGCCTTTTTCGGATCGCGGATCCTGCATCCCACGCGCCCCGTCGTTCGCGACAGTGACTTGGCGGAGTTATTCGACGTAACTCGCGAAGATCTCGAACAGCAAACTTCGCTGCCCTTTGCCGACGCAGTCGAAGCGCTTGGCTTTCTGGTGCAGCAACGCCGCATGCCAGCTAGCGATTCGCCAACCCACGCGCCGTCCTTTAGCGGCCGCAAATATGAATACGTCGCCGAGCAACTCGGATACCTCACCGGCAACGATCTTTACGACGCCTATCTCGAAG
This sequence comes from Terriglobales bacterium, assembly GCA_049511995.1. GTDB lineage: Bacteria > Acidobacteriota > Terriglobia > Terriglobales > Acidobacteriaceae > Acidiflorens. Next base: position 2,361 of record JBEKXO010000042.1, on the reverse strand, counting down.
GCCGCCTGACCACCGCCGCGCTGCGCAAGCTCTTCCTCACCCACATACAAGAACCGGGAGTCGCGCGCAAAGCCTACACTCAACTAAGAACGCGTTTGACTGCAGGCCATCGTGCCTAGGCGTCTGTAAGGTTCCCTTCGTGTTCCTCCGTGTCCTCTGTGGTTGAAGGTTTTGTCCCCCGTACCGTGCATCGTCAGGATTTAACCGATAAAACGACCAAGACTATTTGGGGTTGCCCGAGATTTCAGATTTCGTCCCCGCTGCGGTATTCTCACCTGTCCAATGCCTGACGACTCTCCACTGCAATCGCAGATGCCCGACGCGCTCATGCTGTTCGGCTTCTGGTACCGCGCGCTCGCGGCGGATCAAATCCGCAGCGGCGACTTGGCGAAGGCAATGCTGCTCGAACAACCGCTGGTCATCGGGCGCGACAAACGCGGCCAGCCCTTTGCCCTGCGCGACGCCTGCCCCCACCGCGGCATGCCCCTCTCCTGTGGACACTTCGACGGCCAGCAACTCGAATGCTCCTACCACGGCTGGAGATTCGACGCCCAAACCGGCCAGTGCCAGCTGATTCCGTCGCTCGTCCCCGAGCAAACTCTAAAGGTTGATCGCATCTATGCAGGCAGCTATCCATGCGAAGAGCGCGACGATTTCATCTGGGCCTTTATTCCCGATCCCAGCCTAGCCGGCGCCGGATTCTCTAAGCCCGCACCCGCGCCCGTTCCCGCACCTGAGATTCCGAAATTCAGCGAACACTACAAACTCGCGTATCTCACCGCCGACCTTCCGTGCTCCGTCGATCACGGCATCATTGGTCTTATGGATCCCGCGCACGGCCCCTTTGTTCATCAAGCCTGGTGGTGGCGCACCCGAAGCTCAATCCATGAAAAGCAAAAACACTTCGAGCCAATCCCCTATGGCTTTCGCATGAGCGCGCACACGCCCAGCTCAAACAGCGCACCCTACAAGCTTTTACGCCTCTACGCCGACGCCGACTCAATCACCACAACAATCGACTTCGTGCTGCCCAACCTGCGCTCGGAAATTATTCGCGCGGGGAAATATTGGTTCTCGAGCCTCACCACCGTCACTCCTATTACACGCAACCAGTGCCGCATCGACGTGGTCGCCGCCTGGAATCTCTTTCGCTGGATTCCCTTCGGCCCGCAACTCTTGAAGTTCGTCTTCGCAAAATTTGTGGAGCAGGACCGCCGCACCATGGAACTGCAATCCGAAGGCCTGAAACACAATCCGCACTTAATGCTGATCGACGACGCGGACCGTCCCGCTAAATGGTATTTCGGCTTGAAGAATGCGATGCTCGAAGTGAAAAAAAATGGCGGTGAGTTTCGGCATCCAATGACCGGGCCGGTCACGTTGCGGTGGAGAAGCTGAAGGGCAGTACTCAGTACCCAGAAAAGCCGCAGCCCGATGAACTCGCTGGGTACTGGGTACTGGGTACTAGTCTTTTACCAGCCAGTCCATCGCCTCTTCCCGCGTCTTAAAGGTCACAATCTCACGCTGGGAAAAATTCTGGAAGTTTTCCATGAAAGCATGCGCGATACTCTCCGCTCCGACCCACGCCGTCTTTTTCACAAACGGACGATCGAGCGTCAGCACTTCTTTAATCCGGGTGGCAACGGCATGATCGACGGTCGCGCGGGTGAAGTCGGCCAAAGTCAGAATCGACTCCTGCGCGTGCTGCGCGACGGTGATTCGCACATACTCGAGGAGAAGTTGCATCTGAGCCGCGTCCGCGTGCGAAAAGTCGAGCAGCAGAATCCGCTTGCCTTTATGCTCGACGAAATGGATGCGATCATCCACGGGAATCGCTAAGTCAACAACGCCTCGACTACTCCGTAAGCCTCGCCCAGCGCCGTATCCAAGGCTGCTGCGTCTTTACCGCCCGCTTCGGCGAGATCGGGGCGCCCTCCGCCTTTGCCGCCAACTTTCTGCGCCACGGGGCCGATGACTTTCCCGGCTTGAATGCGGCTGGTGAGATCTTTGGTCACCCCGACAATCAACGAAACGTTTCCATTCGACGCCGAGCCAAGCACGACCACCGCGGAGCCGAGCTTGTCGCGAAGCTGATCGACCAGCGTCCGCATCTGCGCCCGCTCGAGATTATCGACACGGTGAGTCAGCACTTTGACGCCGCGAACTTCTTTCACTTTCTCGCCGATATTGACGGTGCTCGACGACGCCGACTTCATCCGCGCCTGATCGAGCTCGCGCGCCAGCCGCTTGATTTCAGCGTCTTTCGCCATAAATTCCGCTTGCAGAGCAGAGCGTAAGCGCCAGTCGCTTTGCAAGCTGTACTGCGTGACTGAACCGTCCGCCTCTTCAATCTTTGGCGAA
>JBEKXO010000041.1:0-28712 GCA_049511995.1 Terriglobales bacterium | reverse complement strand
CGAGCGGTGCGCTGACCATGGCCGCCCTGCTTGGCTGCATGGGAATCCTGGTGCACAGCCTGCTCGACTTCAATCTCCAGATTCCGGCGAACGCGGCTTTGTTTTATGTACTCTGCGCGATGGCGGCCAGCGCTCCGCTCCAGGAGTCGCAGCGCCGTCGCGTCCTTCGCCGCCATAGTTTGACGATTCAACCTACTGTGGAAACGCCCGCTACATAACCGAAGGAAGCTCATGCAGTCAGCAAATAGCTGGTCAACTGCCGCCGGTGCGGCTTATGAACTCGACGCCGATTGCGTGGCAACTGGGCCGGCGCACATCTGAGACACTGCCGCAAAGTGCCGCCAAGCCATAGATTTTCCTCTCGCAACAGGCCGTTTGGCGCGCTATCCACGCGCCCGGCGTGGGGAGGTATCTAGTTCCTACTGAGATTACGAAGGTAATCTGGGCTTCTTTTGCAGTATTTTCCGTGATATAACGCCGTTAGCTGCTCGTCAGACCTTGGCCGGGACATGTCGTAGTTTTCGGCCTGCTTTTCTGCCTTTCCATTCGAGCGCAGAGCGACAGCTGAGGAGGAGTCGTGTCCGAAGCACGTACCGGGAAAAGGTTTCCGCTGCAATTGCCGATCAAGATTCATAAGGAAGATTCCGTGGGTGAGATCAGCAGCGGCATGACGGGCGATCTGAGTGCCGCCGGCGTCTACATCCGTGCTGACGCAGCGCTTGAGGTCGGCTCGCCTGTAGAGTTTGAGATCAGTTTGCCACCGGAGGTTACGGGCGGCAAAGAAGATGTTGTGATTCAATGCCGCGGCCGCGTAGTGCGGACCGATGAGCCCAATGCCAGCGCCGGAACCGGAGAAAACCGGGGCGTCGCTTGCGTAATCGATTCGTACGAATTCGTTCGCAACGGTTAACCGGGAGCGATCTAACTGGGAGCGATTCAATGCTGAAGCTTATTTTGGCCGACAATCAGGCGATATTTCGCGCCGGCATCGCCAAGGTGCTGGCCGTAGAAGATGAAATGCGCATCGTGGCCCAGGCGCAAACCGCCGAGCAGATGTTCATGGCGCTCGATAAATTTCGCGCCGCCGTGCTCATCATTGCCGGCGGCTTCCACTCCGACTTCAACTCTGTTCTGGCCGCAGCCAACAAGAATAAGACACGCGTGGTCGTGCTCGCCGATACCGGCGAGAGCGCGCAACGCTACATGGCAGCGGGCGCTCACGGCGTCGTCTATCGCAACGTTACCAGCCCGGCGCTCGTCGACTGCGTGCGAAAAATCGCCCGCGGCGAAAGCTGGGTGCAGGACATGGCGGTGCCGAGCGAGTTGACCGAAAACGATATGGTCGGGCTGCGCGTCCGCGACCGCCTGACGGCCAAGGAATTGCGCATCGTGGCGCTTATCGTTCAAGGCTACAAGAACAAGGAAATCGCCACTCAGTTGGGGACGACCGAGCAGGTTATCAAGAATTATCTGCGCAACGTCTATGACAAGATCGGAGTCTCCGACCGGCTCGAATTGGCGCTCTTCACCATTCACCATCGCATCCTGAATGAAGCCGCGGCCGCGACCGCAGCTGCAGCCGTCCCGCAACCGCCGCAGAGCGCGGGCATCAGCAACTAGATTTTCTGGGTATGAGAAAGGCCGCCCGACGGGCGGCCTTTTGATTTGCCTTAGTTTGGTTGTTCAGCCAATCTTTTCCCCAACGCTCTTTCCTTGCGTGAACAAATAAAGATAATCGGGCCCCCCCGCCTTCGAATCCGTGCCCGACATGTTGAAGCCACCGAAGGGATGCGCGCCGACCATTGCTCCCGTGCACTTGCGGTTGAGATAGAGATTTCCGACGTGGAATTCCTGCACCGCGCGATTGAGTTTTTCGCGCGACCCAGAGTAAACGGCGCCAGTTAATCCGAACTCGGTGTCGTTCGCGATCTCGAGAGCATGGTCAAAGTTGCGCGACCTTATCACCGCCAGCACCGGCCCAAAAATCTCTTCCTGTTCGAGTGTCGACTTCGGAGCGATGTCGGCAATCACCGTCGGCTTAATGAAGTAGCCTTCACCGGCATTCGTGTCGCGCTCGCCGCCAGTGATCAAGCGTCCATCTTTCTTGCCGATCTCGATATAGCGCAAAATATCGTTCATCGAACCTTCATTGATCACGGCGGCCATGTTCGGATTCAATGTCGGATCGCCAACCGTCAAACGTTCGACGCGCGCCTTTAGCATCTCGAGAAACTTATCGTAAATGCGATCGTCGACGATGGCGCGCGAACAAGCCGAGCACTTCTGGCCCTGGAAGCCAAAAGCGGCCGCTGTGACGCCCTCGACTGCGGCATCGATATCGGCATCGGCATCGACGATGATCGCGTCCTTGCCGCCCATTTCAAGCACGGTACGTTTGATCCAAATCTGGCCCGGTTGTTGCTGCGCGGCGGCGTGGTTAATGTGCAAGCCGACTTCGCGCGAGCCGGTGAACGCGATATAGCGAATCTTCGGATGCGCGACTAGCGCATCGCCAAATGTCGCGCCGCCGCCAGGGCAGAGGTTTACTACACCCTCGGGCATGCCACACTCTTCGAGCAGTTCGACAAACTTCGCGGCAATCGTCGGCGAATCGCTCGACGGCTTGAGAACAATCGTATTGCCGCTGACAATCGAAGCGACAGTCATGCCAGCCATGATGGCGCAGGCGAAGTTCCATGGCGGAATCACAGCGCCGACGCCGAGCGGAATATACATGAGCGAATCGCGCTCGCCCGGCAGTTGTACCGGCGGTTCGACTTTGGCCAGGCGCAGCGCCTCACGCGCATAAAACTCGCAAAAATCAATGGTCTCGGAGATATCGGCATCCGCTTCGGCCCAGTTCTTCGAAACCTCAAACACGAGCCAAGCCATGTATTCGAGCTTGCGCTCGCGCATCACATCGGCAACGTGAAACAGCAACGAAGCGCGCTCCTCGACCGAAGTGTGGCTCCAATGGCCAAAAGCTTTGCAAGCGGCCTGCACGGCAGGCTCAACGTGCTCCTTGCCCGCCTTCTGATGAATGCCAACGACCTCCGACGGCTTGGCAGGATTGATCGAGCGAATCTTGTCAGAGGTCTTCAGCCGCTTTCCGCCGATGATCAGGTCATACTCGCGTCCCAGCAATCCGCGCACCTTTTCAATGGCGGAGCGCATCTTTCGCACATTCTCTTCCTTGCTGAAATCGACAAAGGACTCATTCTTGAACGCGCCTTGATGAAGGCGGAGTTGCAGGCGCGGCGGGGCTTCCATGGTTGCCATCGGAGAATCCTTTCAAGGACGCAAAATTAGCGCGGATGTTCGCGACTATCAATTTTACACCCAGGCTGATTGCCGTCGTATGGCGTCTTTAGGTTGACGCAAGGACTCGGATGTGGGACTGGAGAGTGCGGGCGGCAGTTATGGTCTGGTATCCATTGCCGTGCTGAGCTTTATCTGCATCATAAGGAGCGAATGACGACTAGCCGTTGGAAAACGGCTGCGGAATATTGGCGGGGGAATATTGACCGCACGACTGACTTCGAGATACAGTTCAAAATCAGGGTTCCGCCCCCCGCCCGTTTTACCTGCAAAGGTTTGCATGCGCGTCGCTTTATCCCAACTCGCCGTCTCGAAGCTTGTACCTTTGCGGCTCGTGATCTTGCTGATTGCACTGGCCAGTGTAGCTTCGGCGGCACCACCACAATTTTCCCCGCAGCAGCGGGTCGGCCTCAATGGTGGCGATCAGTGGGAACCGGCGGTGGCAGCGGACGGTTCGGGCCGAATCTACGTTCTTTATCCGCACTACGGGAAAATAGCTGACTGTAAAGATTGCAGTATCCCGACCATGCTATTGGTGGTGAGCGGCGACGACGGCAAGAGCTGGCAGGCTCCGCATGTGATGCTTGATTCGGGTTCTGGCCAGTTTGACGCGCAGATTGCCGTCGACCCCGCCGACCGCCGCACTGTCTACGCAGCATGGCTGCAGAATAATAAACGCGTCGTGATGCTCGCGAAGTCTCCGGACTCGGGCGCGACGTGGTCCTTCACGATCGCCGTTCGCAGCGACGCCGAACTCGATAAGCCTGCGCTAGCCGTTCGCGGCCAGAACATTTACGTCGCTTTCAATCATGAGGAAGAAGTCTGGGTCGCGGCCTCGCAGGATGGAGGGCACAGCTTTACGCCGACGCGCGCCAACGAAGAAAGCCGCCCGGGATGGTCTTTGCTGGGCGCGGCAACAGTTGATCCCGCAGGCAATGCTTATCTGGCGTGGGCTTCCTACTCCAAGGCGGGAGGAGCGCGCGGCGCAGTCAACCTCTATATAGCGAAGTCGGCGGACGCGGGCAAGACGTGGAGCGCCAACCTGCTCGATGTTTCAGCGGCAGCGCCCGACTGCAAAGAAGAGGATTGCGGAGAAGGATTCTTGGGCGCGCAGGTCGCTCTGAACTCGGATGCTGATGGAACTCTCTACGCACTCTGGAGCGCGGGCAGCACGCCATTCGGGCCGCAGCAAATTTATTTTTCGTCCTCGACCAACGCCGGCGAAAACTGGTTGCCGCGTGCAAGCGTTTCCTCGGCCGCAACCGGCGCGGAGCATGCTTTCCCGGCCGTCGTGGCGGGAGCAGGCGGCGATGTCCGCATAGCCTGGATGGATGCGCGCAATTCTTCCCGCACGAGGCCGTACTGGAACACCTACTATCGCAGTTCGAGCAACGGCGGTGCGACCTGGGGAGACGAGATCAAAGTCTCAGGCTACGTTCCCGGCTATCGCTATATCGGCAAGGAGGGCTTCCGTTTTCCCTTCGGAGACTATTTCGGCATGGCGATCGATAACCACGGAGACACGCACATCGTGTGGGGCGAAGGGATGAATTATCAATCGCCGGGATCGATCTGGCACGCCAGCGGACGATAGACCCGCGGAAGTCAGAGGTTAGAGGTCAGATTGCAGAAGTAAGACCCAACGCGCAAGCAGGTTTACTTCTGCAATCTGAAATCTGACTCTAACCTTTTTGCGTCACGCACTTTAGTCGGTCAGCAATCCACCCGTAAGGTCGCTAAGCCGCTCGATGCGGTGGTCGCGACAGTACGCGAATAACTCCTCCACCAACTTTTCGGTCGCCACAGGGTCGAAGAAACTGGCGGTGCCGACTTCGACAGCGCTTGCTCCCGCCAGCATGAATTCCACCACGTCAACCGGCGTAGTGATTCCACCCATGCCGATGACCGGAATCTTCACCGCATGCGCGGCGTCGTAGACCATGCGCAGGGCAATGGGCTTGATGGCTGGTCCGGATAAACCGGCGGTGACATTGGCGATTCTCGGGCGACGCGTCTCCGCATCAATCGCCATGGCTAGAAAAGTATTCACCAGGCAGATGGCATCAGCGCCCGCTTCCTGCGCCACATAAGCCATCTGCGCGATCGAAGTCACATTGGGCGACAGTTTAACGATGATCGGCCGCGCCGCCACGCGCTTCACCGTCCGCACTACTTCGTCAAGCAACATTGGATCGCTGCCAAACTGAATGCCACCGTGCGCTGTGTTTGGGCATGAAACATTGATTTCGTAGGCGGCAATTCCCTCGCCTTCATTCAGAATCTCGATTGTCTGCTCGTAGTCGACGCGGGTATAGCCGAAGACGTTGGCAAACACGACAACATTTTTCTTCTCGCGCAATCCGGGCAATTTTTCCGCGATGAAGGCCGAGGCCCCGATGTTTTGCAGCCCAATGGCATTCAGCATTCCGGCCGCCGTCTCGTACAAACGCGGTGGCGGATTCCCCGTCATCGGCTCTTTCGAAAGACCTTTGACCACCAGCCCGCCAAGCCGGTCGAGATGCACGATATCTTCGAACTCGATGCCATAGCCGAATGTGCCGGAAGCGGCGATGATCGGGTTCTTCAGTTCGATACCGGCGACGTTGACGCTCAAGTCCGGATTGCCGATCGGCGTCATTGCCTTTCTCCATCAGGCGGCCTGAGCGGCTGCAACGATTTCGGCGCGGGCGCGGATATGGCTGCCGTCTCCGGCGCGCCAGAGTGGTGCGGGGGCGACAATGCCTCAGTCAGCACTCTGCCGGTAGCCTGCGCGGGCGCGTTGATTCCGAGCAATGAAGCTAGTGTGACAACGAGATCGACCGGCTCCGCATGGGTGCGATAGATTCCAGACTGGAAGGCGAGTCCATAGAAAGCGAGCGGCACGTGAGTGTCGTACGAGAAAGGCGTCGCATGATCGGTACCCTTCGTGATTCCGATTTGAAACGGAGCAGGGATTCCGATCACATACCATCCCCCCTCCGGCGAATAACTGTGAGCGTAGCGGCGTCCGGTTTCAGTAGGCGGAATGTTTCCACGCGCCAATTGCGATTTGGTGAAATATCCAGTCAGCCCCGAAAGCTTCATCGCCTCGCCCGTATCGGCTTCGGCGACAGATTCGTCCCTCCCGCCCGGGGTTCCAGCGAAGGCTTCTGCGCTCAGCCACGCCATCGGGTAATCAAGTTCGAGCACGTACTCGGCCTTCTTACCATATTTTTTGGAGAGCTCGGAATTGATCTGTTCGCGCAGCGCTCTTGCATCGAGGTTGGCCGCGGGCAGGCGAAGCGTTTTCGCAAACTCCGGCAGCGGCGCCACTCCGTGATCGGCCGAGAGCGCCATCCAGATGTTGGCCATACCGACTTGATGGCCGAGGAAGGTAAAGAAATCGGCCAGTTGCCGGTCGAGTTCGAGCGCCATACTGCGCATTTGCGGCGAGTCGGGGCCAACCTGATGTCCGAGAATATCGTTGGCCGACAGGCTGATAACGAGCAAGTCGGTCGCGGAGCCAGCACCAAGCTTTTCGTAGACGACGAGTTCCTTGGCAAACTCCAACTGATATTCGTTGGCAAAAGGAGTCGAGCCGACGACCTCGTAGAAGCCGGCGGGCGAGCCATCTTTACCGTTGCGCGGTGCGGTCGAGCCGAGCACGCTTCCATCGCGGTCTTTCCATTCGCGGTTCCAGTATTTTGCGGCGCGTCCGTCCGAAGGATTGCTGCCATTAAAATTGCTTACCCAGTCAGGAAGATCGGGACGGTAATAAGTTGAGGTAATCCAACTGCCCGACTTGGGATCGATCCAGTAGGCTGCGTCTCCAGAAAACCCCGCCGGCAAGACGGCGGCGCGGTCCTTAAGCGAGATGGCAAACACCCGAGACTGGCCGCCTGTAGCCAGCTTCATCTCATCGCCGAGTGCATCGCTCATAAGATTATGGGGCGACGCGCCCGGCCCCGTGTGGTCTATGCTTAAGCCAATCAGCTTGGTGGAATCATCCTCCACCGACGTGACTCGCTTCTTTTTCTGCGGATCCCACCATTCATTGGCGATGATTCCGTGCCCGCTGGTATACGTGCCAGTGAAAAGAGTTGCATGGCCTGGGGCGGTGCGGGTATTGGCATAATCGTAGTTGCAATCTGTGAAATAAGCTCCGCGATCGAGAAAAAGGCGGAAGCCTCCTTCGCCGAATTGGTCGTGGTAGCGTTCGAGGTAGTCGCCGCGGAACTGGTCGATGACAATGACGACAATCACCTTCGGCCGGGCGTTGTAAGCGGACCCGAAGGCGGCAAACGCCGACCAGTTTAGCGAACCGATCAAGAGCAACGCCACACGCAGCGTCGGGGGAAGTCTCATCGCGATTTAGTTTACAGGAGAAAGGACATTTCACCGCAGAGGGCGCAGAAAGCGCGGAGAAAATGTTAGATACGCCTCCGCGCGCTTCACGTCGTCCGAGGTTTAGATTTTGATCCTCTTTGTGCACGGGACTCCGCTTTTCAGCTAAAGTTAATGAACAATGCTTGATCTGAATTTCGTTCGCGACAATCTCCCGCTCGTCGAAGAGAAGTTGCGTCAGCGCGGAATGAATCCCGCGGAAGTATTAAAAGACTTCACGGCCCTCGATGGCGAACGCCGTCAGGCCATCACCTTTGCGGAGACACTGCTGGCCCGCCGCAACCGCGCTTCCGAAGAAATTGCGAAGCTCAAAAAAAGCGGGCAGGATGCTTCAGCACTCATACAGGAGACTAAAGATTTCCGCGAACAGATCGCCGAGTCAGAAAGAAAGGCGACCGAACTGGAAGCGCGGTTACGCGAAATTCTGACGTCCATTCCAAATCTTCCGCATGCCGGTGTGCCAGTGGGAAAGAGCGCGGAAGACAATGTCGAGGCGCGGCGCTGGGGCACGCCTCCGCAATTCGATTTCAAACCAAAGCCGCATTGGGAACTCGGCGAGCAACTCGGAGTCCTCGACCTGGAGCGCGCCGCAAAACTCTCGGGCGCGAGGTTCGCCGTGTACTGGGCGCTGGGCGCGCGTTTGGAGCGGGCGCTCGCCAACTTCATGGTCGACCTGCACACTGGCGAGCACGGATATACCGAGGTGCTTCCACCGTATCTGGTCAATTCCGAGTCGATGTACGGGACCGGCCAGTTGCCGAAGTTCGCGGCCGATCTGTTTCGTGTGCCTCACGGCGAGAAAGATCTCTGGCTAATTCCGACGGCTGAAGTGCCGGTGACGAATCTTTATCGCGACGAGGTGCTCGACGGGGGGCGGCTGCCGATCTCGCTGACCGCATACACGCCGTGTTTTCGCAGCGAAGCGGGTTCGTACGGCAAAGATGTGCGCGGAATCATCCGCCAGCATCAGTTTCAAAAGGTCGAGCTCGTGAAGTTTGCGCGGCCGGAAACTTCCTATGACGAACTGGAGAAGTTAACTCACAACGCCGAGACAGTGCTGCAGAAACTTGGCCTGCACTATCGCGTGGTCACGCTGTGCACGGCGGATATGGGATTTTCTTCGGCTAAGACCTATGACATTGAAGTCTGGCTGCCAGGACAACAACTTTTCCGCGAGATATCTTCATGCTCGAATTTCGAAAATTTTCAGGCGCGCCGGGCAAACATCCGCTATCGCCCCGAAGGGAAGAGCAAGACAGAATTCGTGCATACACTCAACGGCAGCGCCCTGGCGGTCGGGCGCACGTGGGTTGCGATTGTCGAAAATTATCAGCAGGCCGACGGCAGCGTACGCATTCCGGAGGCCTTGCAACGTTATATGGGCACGGATTGCATTCCGGCCGTTGTCCCCGCGTCGCGCTAGTTGGAGGTTTGCCATCATATGAATTCCCAAATACACTTGCAGCAATCGGAAACAGCCTCGATGGCGCTCGACAGCGCTGTCTCCCCCATGGGCGCGATCTGGCGCACAATCCGCGGATACATTCTTTGGTCGTATGAGCGCGGCAGCCTGCACTACGACATCATGGTCACGCTGATTCTTTTGTTTATTTTCGTTTCGCCGCACTTCATCAATTTCAAAGACAAACCGGTGGAGCGCAATCCGCATCTTACGGGCGTTGTTGTAATTCCTGGCGAGAAGGGTGGCTTTATTTATGAGATCCAAGCCTCGGCGGTGAACACCTCTGCGGGCGAAGATCTTCGGCGCCAGTTGGAGCAGATCATCGAACCCATCTCAGGCGCGGTCAGCGTCACCAGAGTCGAGACCGTCAAAGACGCCAAGGGACATCCGACGAGTTACAAAGTGTGGGTGGAAAAAGAATAACGGCGCGTGGGGCTTCAAAATCTTAACGTTTTCATAATTCGTCGAATGAAAGTCATGCTCAAGAAGCTTATCTTCGGCTTGCTAATGCTCGGCGGGCTGCTAATGGCAACCACCTGGGCGCAGACTGACTCTGCCGAACTCGATCGCGTTCTCAAACAGATGGATGAAGCGGCGCGAAACTTCCGCAGCGCGCAGGCAAGTGTCGTTTGGGACCAATACGACAAAGTAATCAACGAAACCGATACGCAAAAGGGCAAGATTTATTTCCGGCGGCAAGGTGGCGAGATCCAGATGGCGGTCGAATTCACCGAGCCCGACGCAAAATATGTCATCTACAGCGGCGGCAAGCTCCAAGTTTACCAGCCTAAGATCGATCAAGTCAGCCTATATGCTCCGGGCAAGAATCGCAGCGATGTCGAGAGTTTTCTGGTGCTCGGCTTCGGCGGCGCCGGGCACGACTTGTCTAAGTCTTATGACGTTAAATTCCTGGGGATTGAAAACGTCAACGGGGTCGCGGCAGAGAAGCTGGAACTGACGCCGAAGTCCGTCAGTTTGCGCAACAATATCGCGCGCATCCTACTCTGGATCGATCCGGCGAAGGGGATTTCAGTGCAGCAGCAGTTTTTCGAACCCGCAGGCAACTATCGGCTGGCGAAGTACTTCGATATACAGATGAATCAAAATCTTCCAGAGAACGCCTTCAAGTTGAAGACCACCAAGAAAACACGGTTTATCTCGCCGCAGGGGTAAAGGATCCGAAAAAAAACAGTAAATTTCGCAAGAACGAACCAACAGAAACAAGCTGAAAAACGTGGCCAGCGGTTATATACTTCGAAAGTAGCTCGAAAGTTGAGTGCGCATGGCGAAAATGTTTACCATCACCGTCCCTCCCGACCTATCCCGCAAGAAGCGGGAGCGCACCACCGATCCGCGCTACGTGGACGGGCAGAAGACGCTGGTGAAGGCGATGAATTATCTGGCGAAGGCGGATCCAGTGGCCAATCGCGCTGCGATTCAGTTACTGTCCGAACACGTTCGCACGCGCTTCCGCATGACCGACTCGCCACTTAGCTAAGGCATTTAGCCCGCCTATTTCGATCTATTCCGCGCATTTCCCCGTTATCAGTTCGACTCTTGCCCGCCAGTAACGAACTGGCCAGCACGATCATCGCGGGATAACATTCCAACGTGTAGCGCGGCTCCGGATTCTCCAAGGTGCCCAGGAACGCCGAACGTAGCAGCACAAAACCGAGCAAAAGTCCGGCCCAGCGAATTTCTGAACGCCTGCGAATTAGCCCCATTATTGCTGCCCCCACATAGGCCAGATTCAGCAGGCCAAGCCCAAGGGCTACTACGGAATGTTTCGCGTCGTCGTTGAATTCCCACCAGCGCGGGTCGGGAGGAAGGATTTCGGTTCGCGGCCGCAGCCACATATCCGCGATGCGCAGCACGGGCAACAGAATGTAATAGCGAAGGGGATGGGAAGCGATGCGGTCGGCAGCGAGGTCGGCGAATTGTGCGTCGACTTCCGGTGTCATGTCATTGGAGTCGTTATAAGCCGCAATGGCGGCGAGTGTTGCATCCTTTTGCGCGGGACTATCAAAGGCACGCGATGGCAGCTTCGCCGCGTCAAGCGGGTCGCCGGAGACATTCCAGTAAAGTTCTTCCACCGAAACGTAGTCCACGATCCAGGTTTTGACCCAGCGATTAAAACCATTGGGAACAAGTTCGTTGGCGTCGCTCGCGTAACGCGGCGCCAATGGCTGAAAGTGATGGAGGGTGCGAAAGTTGCGGATGGTCCATGGGACCAGCGGGGCCAGCGCAAACAGCGACACAGTGATGAGAGAGATCAACGTTAGTCTGGCTTTGCCTTCACGGCGCGCGATTCCGTTGAACGCTAGATACAGCAAGACCGCCGCCAGCAAAATGCCGCCATCGGGACGCAGCAGGATACAGGCGGCAATCGCCACGCCAGTCGCGGCCCACAGTGGGTGGGCGTTTTTCCCATCCTTCATTCGCATCAGTGCAGCCGATGCGGCATCCAGAGCGAGGGCGGTAAAGAAGATTTCCAAAGTTTCCGTTAACTCGGCCGCCGCATAGTTCGCGAGGAATGGACACAACGCAGCAAGCAGAAAAGCGATTCTCGCCGCTCGTTCCGAGAAAATTCGGCGAGCCAGATCGGCAACAACCAGACAGGTAGTCAAGTCGAATAAAATCTGTGCCAGCAACACGGCTTTGTAGTTGCCGGCACCAAACAGCGAGAAGATCACCGCCAGAAATGCCGGGTACCCCGGCAGGCGCGCATCGGTCGGTATGATCTGTTGGTCCGGTTGCGTTGGCGCGCCGGCCGGAGTCTGGCCGTAAATGCCGTGTTGTAGCCAGTTGGTGGCGAGGTTGGCATAAATGCGGGAATCGTCTGTGATTTGCGGAAAATAGACAAAGAAAAACAGTCGCAGTGTCAATCCGGCCAGTGTGGCTCCCAAAAACAATCGGCGTTGTTCGCGGACCAGGCTCAGCACATTGGGAATATACCGCGAACCCGAAGATTTTCTGTGCTTATTGCGAGATACGTGTCGTTCGCTGTTCGCGGTTAGCTTTTGGGTAAGACCAGCGCCGCCGCTCGTAGCGAAGGACGCATAGCGAACGACGAACGGGCGAACGACGCCCCCGTTTGACCCCCCGCCCCTCTCACCTTAGGATGAATACACTAACAACCGATGGCGAAACAGGTTTTCTACGATCCCATGCAGGCCCGTTGGAGGCGGATTCGCCGCATCTTCGACGCGGCAGCCCTGGCTTTTTCTCTGCTGGTGATCTTTTTCATTTACAGTGCGCTGCGCAGCCAGCCTCTCCCCGACCTTTCCTGGCTCTCGGAGAAAAAGCCTTACCACGCGTTGAAAGAAGATGAGAAAGCGAAAGCGCGAGAGAAGCGCCGGCTCGCCACCGTCGCTCGCGCCGGTCACCGGCATCCGGCACGCAAAGCTCCCTCCCAGCTTAAGCTCAATTCCGAGTTAGGGGTTCGGGCAGCGTTCTATGTTTCCTGGGACTCGGCCAGTTTCTCTTCCTTGCGTGAGTATGCGCGCCAGATCGACTTGCTCTTCCCCACATGGCTACAGGTTCTTACTCCGGACGGCCACTTGCAGGCGGTCGATCCCGAAACCAACGCGATGTACGACGTGGTGCAAGGGCAAAACGTTCATCACGTCGACGACAAAGTGATGCCGTTTCTCAAGAACGAAGCCCTCGACATGGAAGTCTTTCCGGTGGTGCAGAACTTTGACGGCACCGACTTCGTTCCCGGCATCAGCGATTTTCTGAACAATCCACAAGCCCGGGCCAGGTTTCGCCGCGAGATCGCACTTTTTCTTGCCACCGACCATTATCGTGGCCTGATGATCGATTTCGAATCCTTTCCGAAAGAAGGACAGGCGGGATACGTTGCGCTGCTGAATGAACTCGCCTCCGACCTGCACGCCGAGGCCATGAAGCTTTACGTCAGCGTCCAGGTGCGCAACGAAGATTTTGACTACAAGGCGATTTCCGCCGCCGTGGATGGCGTCGTCATCATGAATTACGACGAGCACTTCCCCGGAGGAACTCCCGGCCCCGTTGCTTCGCAAGATTGGTTTCTGGACAATCTTGAGTCCGCGGTGAACGAAATTCCGAAAGAGAAGCTGATCTGCGCCATTGGCAATTATGGCTACGACTGGGTTGAAAGACCGAAGAAAGGCAAACTACCCCCAGGCGAGTCCGATAAAAGCGTCTCCGTGCAGGAAGCCTGGATCGGTTCGCGCGATGCCGAAGAGGACATTGATTACGACGGTGACGCGCTCAACCCGCATTTCAGCTATCGCGACGACGATAATTTCCGCCACGACGTCTGGTTTCTCGATGCGGTCACCGCGCTCAACGAAATGCGCGCCGCGCAGACGCTCGGCATCCAAACCTTCGCCTTGTGGAGGCTGGGCGCGGAAGATCGTTCCTTGTGGCGTGTATGGGATATGCCCGGGGAAGCCAATGCTTCGGATCGATTGAAAGACGTTCCACCGGGGCAGGACGTCGACATGGAGGGCGATGGCGAGATCCTGCACATCGAGGCGCGGCCCGCCGATGGCGAGCGCACTTTGACCATTGACAAAAAAACCGGCCTAATCGATGGGGAGGAATTCAAGAGTTTGCCTGAGCCCTATCGCGTGGCGCGTTATGGTGCCAGCAAGAACCTGCTTTCGCTTACCTTCGACGACGGCCCCGACCCCGAATGGACGCCAAAAATTCTCGACGTCCTGAAGAACAAACAGGTGCCGGGAACATTTTTTCTGATTGGAATCCAGGCAGAGAAGTTCGGCGGTTTGACCAAGCGGATTTTCCGCGAAGGGCATGAAATCGGCAACCACACTTTCACTCATCCTGACATCAGCTCGATTGGCTCTAGTTACATGAGAGTCGAGTTAAATCTGACCGAGGAATTGTTTGCCAGCCAACTGGGCATTCGCACCACGCTTTTTCGTCCGCCGTACTCGGTCGACGCCGAGCCCGATACAGAAGACGAAGTGAAGCCGCTCGAATTGACGCAGAGCCTCGGCTACATCACCATCGGCAACAAGATCGACACCAGGGACTGGAACGACGATCCTCCGCTTACGCCGCAGCAAATCGCCGCGCGCGTGCTCGATCACCTGCCGCCTTGTCAGCTCAACGATCAGCAATGCGGCAACATTATTCTTATGCACGATGGCGGCGGCAATCGCCAAAGAACCGTCCAAGCCCTGCCGCTGATTATCGATGGCGCACGGGCACGCGGATTTGAGTTCGTTCCCGTCTACAAGTTGATGGGCAAGCAGAAAGCCGATGTCATGCCCCCGCTGCCCGCTAACCAGTTTTGGTCGGCTCGTTTGAATTGGATCGGTTTCTGGCTTTTCAGCGTGACCATCACCGGCATCACGGTCATTTTCTTTCTCGGCGACATTTTGATGACCGGCCGGCTGATCTCAGTCGGCGTGCTCGCCATCTATGATCGCCTCTGCTCGCATGTGCACGGAACACCGGAGCAGATTGCAGTCTATCGACCGCGAGTCGCGGTCTTGATTCCCGCGTATAACGAAGAAAAAGTCATCGAACGCACCATTCAGGGCGCGCTCGATTCCGATTATCCCAATCTGCGCGTAATCATCATCGACGACGGCTCCAAGGATCGTACCTTGGAGATTGCCCGCCGCGCCTTCGCCGCCGAAGAAGTGTCGGGACAGGTTGTCATCCTTACCAAGCCCAATGGCGGCAAGGCTGAAGCGTTGAACTTCGGACTCGAACACATTGACGATGCGGAAATTTTCGTCGGCATCGACGCAGACACCATAATCGCTCCTGATGCGATCGCCAGAATGGTGCCGCACTTCCTCGATCCCAAGGTGGCGGCGGTGGCCGGCAACGCCAAGGTGGGCAACCGCGTTAACCTGTGGACACGCTGGCAGGCGCTTGAATACATCACCAGCCAAAATTTTGAACGCCGGGCACTCAACACCATGGGCGCGGTGAGCGTGGTGCCTGGCGCGATCGGTGCCTGGCGCACTACGGCGGTTCGCGAAGCAGGCAGCTATCACGTTGATACGGTCGCGGAGGATGCCGACCTGACCATGGCGCTTTTGCGCAACGGCTATCGCGTCGAATACGAGGATCAGGCGCTTGCCTTCACCGAAGCCCCCACCAGCGCCAACGCACTTATGCGCCAGCGTTTCCGTTGGTCGTTCGGAATCCTGCAAGCGGTCTTTAAGCACAAGGGCGTGTTCGCGCGCAAGGGGGCGTTGGGATTCGTCGCCCTTCCCAACATCCTGATCTTCCAGATACTGCTGCCGTTGGTTTCGCCTTTCATTGATGTAATGTTTGTGGTGGGCGCGGCCTGGTATTTCATCCAGAAATATTTCCATCCTGAATCGAACGACCCTGCCAGCTTCCAGCGGCTGCTGATTTTCTTCGGGGCATTCCTGGTCATCGACTTCCTGGCCTCGGCGCTTGCTTTCGCTTTGGAGCGCCGCCAGCCCGAAGCGCGCGAAGACGCCTGGCTTCTAAGCCAGGTATGGTTGCAGCGCTTCGCCTACCGCCAGGTATTTTCTCTGGTTCTATTCCGCACTTTGAAGCGCGCCATCCAAGGGCGCCCCTTCGCCTGGGACAAACTCGACCGGACGGCCGCGGTGAAGTATGTGCCCGCCGAGCGCAAGGATTCCGTCAAGGTCTGAGTATGTGGCGCGGACGCACTTGTCAGCGTAGCGAACGGAGCCCATCGGGTTTCGGTGCGAAGGATCAACTGCGAATCTGGTCTCGCCGTAGATTTTTCGACCACACCCTACATCGCGGTTAGCAGAATCGGCGCTCCGGAAGTTACCACCAATGTGTGCTCGAAGTGCGCGGAAAGCGCCTTGTCGCCGGTGCGCACCGTCCAACCGTCTTTATCGGTAAATACTCGCCCGGAACCGGCCGAGATGATTGGCTCGACGGTGATGACGAGGCCATCGTTCATGATCTGGCCAGCCTGCGGATCCGGGTAATTGGGAACATGAGGCGGCTCGTGGATGGTGCGGCCAATGCCGTGTCCGCCCAATTCGCGGATCACCGCGAATCCCGACTTGCGCACCTCGCGCTCGACAATTTTCCCAATCTCGAATACGCGGAAACCGGCGCGCGCCGCCAGCATTGCCTTCCGAAACGCGCGCTCCGCGCAAGCCATTAACTTTTCGGCCTGCGGACTCACTCGGCCAACCGGCACCGTAATCGCAGCATCGGCCATGAAGCCACCCTTTTCTACCGTGACATCGAGTTTCACCAGGTCACCGTCTTTGAGTTCCCGGTCGCCCGGAATGCCGTGCACCGCCTCATCGTTCAGGCTGATACAACTGGCTCCGGGAAACTGGTAGACGAGCGAGGGCGCGGAGCGGGCCTCGTTCTCTTGCATAACCCGCGCCCCGATTTCGTCGAGATACTGCGTGGTGACGCCCGGCCGCACTTCGCCCTTCATGGCATCAAGCACCAGGCGAACGACGCGGCCGACTGCTCTTAACGACGAAAGTTCCTGCTCATCCTGGATGCTCATGCGGGCTCCCTTCACGGCGAATCATGAATAGAAGCTAACGCATCGGCAGGCATTGGGGATAGGGGCCGTTGAGTCCTTCCCCGTGTTCGCGTAGCCTAAAAGAAAATACGCGATGGTTACTTCAAGCCGAGCCCGCCGTTAAAGTGCTGGATCACACCATAGCATTCACAGGCAGCCTCTTCGAGCACTTTGCGGTTCAACACTCGAACTGTGCCGCGCAGGTTTTCGATCAGCCCCGCGTTCTCCAGAACGGCGGCCGCCAAGCTCACGCTGGGGCGGCCGGTTCCCAGCATCTGCGCGAGAAAGTCATGCGTCAGTGGAAGCAGCTGAGAATCGGCGCGGTCCTGGCACATCAGGAGCCAGCGAGCCAGACGCTGGTCGACCTCATGCAGGCGATTGCAAGCGGCAATCTGCGCGACTTGCATTCCATGGAGCAAGGCGAAACGGCTGAGCTGGAACCGAAGGGTGGGGGCCCGATCCAGTATCTCCTGAAAGATCTCCGCCTGTATGCGTAATCCGTTGCCCGCCATTTGAATGATGGCGCGGAAAATCACGCGGCGGAGGCCCATCGTCAGGGACATCCCCACCATCCCCTCCTTGCCCACGATGCCGACTTCAACGCTTCTGCCATCCGGGCTCAGGGCGACCAGTGAGGTCATGCCCTCGTTGAGAAAATAAGCAAAGTGGATCTTCTCCCCGGGCGCGTGCAGGATGTCATATTGCGGCAGATCGACCGGTTCAAGAAAAGGCCGCAGTTGGCTGTACTCCTCATCCGGGAGCGACAGTAGAATGAGATTGCTGACCGCCTTACCCGCCGCGTCGGAGCGGGCGCCGCGATGAAGCGGAACGGGTTTGATCCTCAGGGATCGTTTGGCGATTGCATTTGCTTTTAAGTCCAACCTATCCATGCGCGATTCGATGCAATAGGACGACTCGCCTAGCCTCATGGAACCTGTAGTCCCGCTTACATTCTTTACGGATACTTCGAGAGACTCTTAGGGATACGAACTGAGAAAGCAGGGGAGAATAGACGGCGAACCTGCGCCATGATCTGTTTTATAACGTCAGCTTGCGGTCTGGTTTGAGGACCCGGCGGCAGCAATTGCGCACCATAGCATCAACACTACTCGCTCTTCCGCTCGCCTTTTTTGGCCGGATCATTTCTCGAGCTTAAAATATTGTTCAACTCTTCCACTAACAGCAGAAACTTTTGCGGATCGTGTTCCCGTTCAATGAGCGCACAGAGTTCGCGAATCCGGGCGTCGTCGGCTTTGTTCATGATCCCCGGCAGTATTGCAGTCTGCGTCATCTTCGGTATGTTCGATGTCGAACGCTGTTAGAACGAATAGTTAAGTGCTGAAAATCGCCACACTCGGAGTCCGTCGTTCCATGGAGTCGTGTAAATAGGATCATCAAATTTAAGAGCGTGGGGCTCGTGGAGAGTACAACAGAAGCAGCACGAATCCACCGAGGTAGAATCCCCACACGTTGGCGAGGGTGAAGCCGGCCATCCGCAAAATAAGGCCGAAGATGCCCGGCAGCTCACACAAGGCGTAGAGGAACAGATAACTGGTTCGCCAGCGAGATACCGCCACGCGATCGTCAAACCTACCGCGCAGCGGGGCTTCCGACGGCAATACCAGGGTGCGCCGTACTACCATGGTTGCGCCGACCACGGTAATTGAGACCAGCGAGAGCGCGTGGAATAAGGTGTCGGGCGGATCATGCGGAGGCCTGCGGAACAGCGTCTCTCCTGCCAGTGCACAGAGCGCGATACTTACCATCATCGTTACTTGCACTTGCCGAACCAGGGTTAAGGCTGCCCCCATAGCCATAGATTCTGCGCCTAAATGGATAGGGTGTCATGCGGTATCCGGCTAAGAACATCCTTTGGCAATAGCGGTTTCCGTCGCGCTTGTTCCCCAAAGGGCATGCTTTCGCGACCTATCTGCATCGTTGGTTTCAACGGCTCGAAGCTGGACGAATTCTCAGGAAAATCTGGAACGAAACGGGATTCCTACCGTAGGCGGAGTTTAAGACGGATGGCTTGGAATAAAAGACGATATCTCCACCCAAAGCCAGCCGCCAGAGACGGCTTCGAATAAGATCACGCGCAACTCCAAAGGTGTAGGCCCCGATACGGAAGGCCGGAAGCGCCGGGTTGTTGGGAAATAGTTCATCCTTGTCGACGAGTTCGATTCGCGAAAAGGCGTAGTTGCGCAGCTTGAAGTTGGCCGTCGTCTCCAGCAAATAGCCGTTAAGATTGTGGTTATCAAATTCATTGTGGACGCGTCCCCACACCGCCGAGGTCGCCCACGAGCCTTTCGCGAACGGTTTCACATATTCCACCGCCGCAGTCTGCCGCCGCTGGCTCCCCGGTTCCAAAGCTTCTGGATGCTCCAACCGTCCGTAGCTGTATTCCGCCGTCCAATTCTTCGACGCGGCTACGCTTAGGCGCGCTGACCAGGAATCGAGCGGAGCGAACTGAATGGTATAGCGCTTCTCGTCCGGCTCGCGGCCATTGAACAACGAGCCTTCGATCTTGAAACGGTCGAGGATCAAGCCTGTCGTGACTACGCCAAAGCTGGTATGGGTCGAGTCCTGCAAATGATGCGATAACGGCGCCATCGGCAGTTCCGAGGCGGACGCACGATGCATGTAGACCACCGGCCCGAGCGCCGGCTCGCCGGCGGCAGCGCAATAAAATTCCCAGGAAACTTTTTCCTTCGGCCAAACTCCGATCGGATGGGTGTAGTCGAACGAGAGTTCCGCAAACACATTGTGCGGATGCTGGTGATCGACCAGCGGCTGGCCATGGTAAGTTTCACCCGTCTGAAAGAGTTCCGGAAATCCAGGATGTGGCGCGGTCAGGGATTCGGCGGAGAACATTTCGCGGAACAGCAAGCTCCCTGACCCTAACTCGTGATGCTCCATCAGCATTAACCAGTTAACCGATTCCGCTTTGCCCGCGCCGCGCGGCCCTCCCTGCTGGTTGTAATCCACAAAGACTACGCCGTGCGCCATAACCTCCCACGTGCCAACTGACCTCATCCACATGGGAGTTATCGTCGATGCGGGCTGCCATTCTGTCCCCGAACCTTCTTCCGGCGAAGGCATCCAGTCGGGCTCGGGATGCGACTTGTCCGGCGACGGCGTGTTCATTCCCGGCATGGCCATCTTTTGTTCCTCTGACTGGGCCTCGTTTGGCGCAGTCTTTGATTCTGTCTTTCCGGTTTCGAGGGAGGTGCCTTGGGCTATAGCCAGGAATACCCACACATTGATTATGAAAATGGTAAAGACAAATGCCCGCACGTCGGACTCCTCATGCGTGGGAATCACGCCTGAATAAAATCATTGCTGGTTGTTGCCGAATGATCACGACAGCGTTAAGGAGGGAAGATCAGATTCGAAGCGGGGACATTCCCGGCGGGCCGTCGAAAAGAACGGTTCGAAATTCGCGCGAACTCAAGAACGACACCGTCAATACCATTTCAACTTGCTGAGGAGCTCGTACAAATTGCACAGGAGGCGGCGAAGACTCGGAAGCGTGGACCGCCGCCACAACGTGGCTGGTAAGGCAGCACAGATAGCTTACTGGGGAATGCGGTGATCGGGAATCTACAGGCGATGAATCGGAGCGATTCGCGCCGCCCTGAGAATGGCAGCCGGCTGGATGCCCCTGCGGTGCAGATGGCGCGGATGCATGATCGGTTTTTCCCCAAGCGCCGTTCACCGGCATCGTCAAGACAACCGCAACGATGAGCATCGGACTTAGAATTCTTGAGGCGACTCTCATAACCTGAAAACCAACCTGCTAATCAAAATCGCGGCAACTGAACTTGAACACCGCAATTTTATTATGAACCCGTAAGCTTGACTCGTATCTCCTCCGGCAGGCGCTCGCGAATCTCGGCAGGCAACCGGTCGTGCACACGACGCGCTCCGAGCTTCGCCACATCCACCATCACCGTCGGCGCTGGAGTCGCGACCGCCACGATCAGCCAGATCAGCGCGGAGAGCGCGAAGCCGCCGAGCGCGCCCACCTCCAGCCAGAAAGCGTGTCGCGGCCCAAAATACCGAATCACGGCAAAGGCCAGCAAAAACACGGCAGCCGATGCGGAAGCGAGCACGATCAGGGAAATATCGATAATGCGATGCATTTTCTGGCGGCTGCGGCAGTGCGCGCAACCGGCGAAATGCAGATCGTAGTCACCGCGCATCTCCGGAGCCAGTCCGGAAATGTCGTAGCGCCAACCGGCAAGGATTTTGCCTACGATCGGTTCCACGCAATCATTCATAAGAGAGTGAATCGGCGGCAGAGACTATAACCGGATGGATTCGAGAACTTCGGTCTGGGTTGCCAGCAGCACACGGTTGTGCCACAGCCCCGGACGGGCGCCAAGAGCCTGTTCGGCCGCGGCTCGCGCGATTTCGGGATGGTTATTTTGTTCAGACAGATGTGCCAAGATTACGTACTCGGCTCCTCCATCATAGTCGTTGGAAAAGAATTCTGCGAGCGCCTCATTCGAAAGATGCCCCACCCGGCTCATGACTCGCTGCTTCACTGACCATGGATACGGTCCGGAGCGCAGCATCTCTACATCATGATTCGACTCCATGATCAATACGGTGCAACCGCGCAGATGGTTCCGCACGCTGGCCGGCATGTAGCCCAAGTCAGTGGCGAACCCGATCTTGACGCCTTCCGCCTGAAAGGTAAAACCGACGGGATCGGCCGCGTCGTGCGGAATGGTGAAAGGCATCACCTCGATGTCGCCAACGCGAAAACCGCGACCCGCACAGAAATGCTCCGATTTCTCCAGTTCGGGAATAACGCCTTCTTCATCCCGAATCGCCCGATTCCAGGCATGGTGCGTCGGCGCAGTCAGAAATACGGGTACGTTGAGTTTCGCCGCCAGACGCTGCAAACCCGCCACATGGTCGGAGTGTTCATGGGTTATCAGGATGGCGGAAATTTCTTGGCCACACTCATTATTGCGCTCGGCGAGCGAGCGCAAGCGTTTGAACGTTTCGCGGCCGGAGAGACCCGCGTCCACCAGAATCCGGGTTGTGCTCGTGCCGATCAGCGCGCAGTTCCCACGACTGCCGCTCCCGAGCACCGAGACCGACACTGCCATGCCGCTAGCTTACCCTGAGCGACTGTGGAAACGGGAGCAATTTTTCGCGAGACGGTACCTTTGATGGGACTGCTCGCGTGGGCGCTCCTATGCGCAGAAACTAAACCAGAAGCTTAGCGAGCGGCTCCCAATAATGCCGTTTCCATCCTGAAGCCAAGGATTCCGCCTCGCCCTTCGGAAAGCCAGTATGGTCAAATACGATCTTGGTCCCGGAGCCTTGTTCCACCAACTCGAACTTCGCAATCGAATAGACGCCCGCCGGCCAACCGCCGGCTCGCCAGGCTTGCACGATTCGTTCGTTAGGCACAAGTTCGACGTGTCGTCCCGTGATGTACCCGCCGAAGACCGCAAACGCTCCTCCCGCTTCTCGACTGATCTCCACGGGCTTTTCCCCCAGTTGCATCGACTGCATGGCTCCACTCAGCTGTACGATTTTGTCGAACTGTTTGGCGTCGGTGAGGGCTTGATAGACGCGCTGTCGGCTCGCCTTGAAGACAGGTTCCTGATGAATGGCCTCGGCGGTACGAGAAATTCCGTCGTCGTCCGCCGCCCACGCGCTGGTTGATCCGAGGGCAAGTCCACCACACCCAATCGCAACCCCAAAGATCGCTTGCCGCCGCGTGAGCCCATTGGCCAGCGCTTTCAGTTCACTGCCGTCGCTCATCATCATTTTTTTCGTCCTCCTGAATACTCGCCTCTAACCGTCCTTGCCATCAGAGCATCGCGCCAAAATATGTTCAAGATAATGTTTCGTTGCCTTAGCTGACGAATTGCGAGCCGCCTGCATGGACGTCGCGCTCAATCTTGGCGGCTGGGATAAGAAGAGCAAATCAAGAAACGGCGAGTCCAATCGGCTGCAACCGCACCGCCTGGCGGCGTCTTAGTTGCACAGATCAGTCCTCGCAAGCCCCGCGCGTGCCCAGCTAATGTCCGCTCACTTCTTCGGAAACAAATTTTCCACCACGCCACGGCCCACCGATCCCCCAATCGCCCCTGCGATTCCGGGGACGAAGGCCAGAAACGATTCGTAGATTTGCGCCCGCGTCGGTTTCTCGGAAAGAAAGTAATAGGCAAGCCATTCGACGACTGGAACAAAGACTCCGATCAGAACAACCCAGCGCCAGGGGTGGCGCGGGCTTAGAAATCCAAGGAGCATGTTCGCCGTCAGCACCACCATCGCGGTCAGCAATAAGTCGCCGACTTTAATGTCGAGCCACCCCGCCGCAACCCCCGACGCCACCGCCAGAAAATAATAAAAACCATCGGCGCGAGATCTTGTCTTGGGGAGAAGTCCGTTGAGGTCCGATGCCATATTTCCTATCTGGAGCGAGCGGATTGCTCAGCTGCGAGTTTCGAGCCGCGAGCTCAAAGCTGGAATCAGTCCGGTTGCACGCAGCCCGAAGATCGCAGCCCGAAGCATTTTCAGTATGTGTAGAAGCCGCGCCCGCTCTTGCGCCCGAGCCAGCCTGCATCGACCATTTTGATCAACAGCGGACACGGGCTATACTTTGGATCTCCCAGACCCTCCTGCATCACACGCATGATGTCCAGGCAAACGTCGAGGCCGATAAAATCCGCCAGCGTAAGCGGACCCATCGGATGCGCCATTCCCAGCTTAAACACTTCATCCACCGCCTGCGGAGTGGCGACGCCCTCCATTACCGCATACATGGCCTCATTCAACAGTGGCATGAGCACTCGATTCGAAACAAATCCCGGAGCGTCATTGACCTCGACTGGCGTCTTCTCCAGCTTCGCTGCTAGATCGCGCACAGCCTCGAACGTGCTCTGCGAGGTCGTCAGGCCGCGAATCACTTCGACCAGTTTCATCACCGGCACTGGATTAAAAAAGTGCATGCCGATGACTCGATCGGCGCGCGAGGTGAGCGCCGCGATTTTCGTAATCGAAATCGAAGAAGTATTCGTCGCCAGAATCACCTCAGGCTTCATCAAGCGGTCCAGGTCGCGAAAAATCTCCGCCTTGATGGCAAACTTCTCGGTGGCAGCCTCAATTATCAGATGGCAATCGACGAGCATTGCTCGATCCAGGACTGTCCTAATTCGTCCCAGAGTCGCGGCCTTGTCGGCGTCGGTGATTTTGTTCTTCGCTACTTCGCGGTCGAGGTTCTTGATAATGGTCTGGAGGCCGCGATCCAGAAAACGCTGCTCAACATCGCAGAGCACCACATCGAACCCGCCGCGCGCAAATACGTGGGCGATGCCATTGCCCATCGTGCCTGCGCCGACTACGCCGACCGATTGAATTGCCATGATTGCCTCGCTCAATTTGTCTGACAGTAGGAACTGAGAAGTCTATCAGAGCAAACTTAGGCTCCCGTGCGCGGCGGGTGCGACTGGGAATCCACCGGGAAATGCGCGGATCGTGTCGGTGTGATGCAACTGATGAACGAGGCTGCGTTACTCGTCGAGAGCGTCAGAGCTCGAAGTAACGTCGTGCCGCCGCTCTTTTTTGCGCATTTCGTCCCTGCATTCGTCGAGCGCTCTAATGAGTCGCTCGATGATCTCCAACAATCGACCGGGGTCCGACTCAACGGCCGCCTGGGCGCAAAGCTTTCGCCAGTCTTTTTCGTCAATAGTCATTGCTTGACTGAGGCAAGAAGATGGCCAAATCGGATGCCGCGCCCCTGTGGATGCCAAGGGATAGAAACTACTGATAGGACGAGGGTTGGTAACGCCCCCTATGTTGCCCCAAGGGAAGACAGTACGAAAATATTTCACTTACGAGCCGAGTGATTAGAAATGACACATGAAAACGAATCCACGCGGCAACCTTTTTCGCACTACGGTATCTACTGTATCGAATAGAGGCTTCGCTAACCCAGAAAATCAGCACATGCCCTCCTCGACAGACGCTCGCATTGAAGAGCTGTGTGCGAGAATTCGTCTCCTCTGTTCCGGTGATCTGACCTCGGAAGTTGAAGCAGAACTTAGAATGCTCGCCAGGCATCTCCGCCTTGCCATCAAAGACCATGTCCGCGCCGCGAGGAGTTCTCTCGGCGCGAAGAAGTCAGCCATGATCACCGGCGATCCCGATAACAGATAGATTGTTCGGAATCTGCAACGATCTTCGTCGCCGGAAGAACCCGATGGCCCGATCACTCGAGGTTGCTCTTCCTTCTGCTACCATTTCCCCTTCATGAAGCATGTAGGTGAAAATGTGGTGCGCATCGAGGCGGAAGCATTGCGTGCGCTTGCTGACCGGCTTGCGGGGCCAATGGCCACTGACTTCAACCAGGCCCTCGAACTGATGTTCGGATGCACGGGCCGCGTTGTCGTCACCGGCATGGGTAAGAGCGGCCTGATTGCGCGCAAGATCGCGGCTACTCTAAGCTCGACCGGCTCGCCCGCGCTCTACCTGCATCCGGTCGAAGCGCTGCACGGTGATCTCGGAATGATCGTTCGCGGCGATGTTGTGCTGGCTCTTTCCGCCAGCGGTGAGACGGAGGAAATCCTCCAGTTGCTGGCAACCATCAAACGGCTCCAGGTTCCACTGATCAGCATGACCTGCGACGGGTTCAAGGCAGAGGCAGCGGGCGAGAGCCCCTTCAACTCTCGCTCAGGGCAGGGCCGTTCCACACGAAACTCGACTCTCGCCTCTGCTTCCGACGTCGCTTTAGACTGTTCGATCTCACAGGAGGCCTGTTCGCTTGGACTTGCTCCGACCGCTTCCACGACGACCATGCTTGCTCTCGGCGACGCGCTGGCGGTAGCGGTTTCAGAAAAACGCGGCTTCAAAGAGGAAGACTTTGCCAATCTCCATCCCGGCGGAAAGCTCGGCAAACGGCTGGCACGCGTCGAATCGCTGATGCACTCAGGAGATGCCGTTCCGCGTGTTACGGCGCAAACGAAGATGCCGGATGTGATCTACGAGATGTCGCGCAAGAAGCTGGGAATGACCACGGTCGTGGCAGGAGATCGTTTGCTCGGAGTGATTAGCGACGGTGACCTGCGGCGTTTGCTTGAGCAGCGCGGCAAGGATGCGCTCGATCTCACCGCAGGGGATTGCATGACGCGGAATCCGAAGACCATCCACGCGCAGGAATTCGCCGCCACCGCTCTGGCGCACATGGAGGAGATGAAGATCACTTCGCTTGTTGTGGTCGATCAGGACGCGGATGACAATGACGAACACCGATTACTGGGCATTGTGCATCTGCACGATCTGTGGGGAACGGAGATGATGTAGAACAAGTCTTGGATCGCTTGTAGCAGCTTCAGCCGCGAGCCAGTTGTCGTGCCCGCCTCCATTTTCGGATCTTCCCCAACAAAACCAGAGGCCAAACCGCGTACCAGTATTTTGTTCGTAGAAAATTGGTCGTCAACCTGCCCTTCCAATCTTCCGCGATGTCCTCCTTTTCTCGGTATTCAGGACGAATGCAGGCATCAATGTGGTGACCGAGTTCGTGATACAGAACATTTCCGAGAAGAATTTCGCGAAAGAAAGGAATCCAAAGGCACACCTTTGGAGTGACGTTTCTGAATGTCTTGTCAACGCGGATTTCGATCCATGCAGGCTTGCCTTTCCACGCGTAGTGATAACGACCGTAGATCCGGGATTTGTCGACCTTGCGTTTGCGCGATCGTACTTTACCAACTCTGTCCCTGCGAGAAAGGCCGCCCTCGTTGAGCAGAACTACGCTATCAAGTCCGACCAGATATTTCTTGGGGACGGCTTGCAAAAGAGATCGCGCTACGCGCGCGGCGTCAAAGGGCGCCTTGTAGTCTTGATAGGATTCGATGATACGGGGCTGGGAATCGGCCACCGGAAGAGTTTAACCGCTAAGCGCAATTTCGGGTCTGCAGCTCCTTTAGGAAAAGAGCACCGAATACCGACCACAGAGAATGGCTCACTCTATCTGTTTAGTGGCAGAAACGCTGTAACTTTGGCGGGGGCGGCGTGGGGAATTCGTCAAACTCGCCGTCCCAACCAGAACACCCACGCGCGGTGACAGCGCGGATCACGACTTGCTCCATATCGCGGGCTTTCGCTCTCGCTGACGAAATCTGCTCCACCGTGAGCGAGCCGTCGTTATTGAGTTCACCCAGATCGGCATTCGCCGCGGCATAACCAGCATCGGCCGCAATGGAGTACCAGATATAGGCGGTGAAGGGGTCCTTCGCAATGCCGCGTCCCTCCTTCAGCGTTTTGGCGTAGAAATATTGGCCCTGCGGCAATCCTTGATCGGCGGCAATTTTATAGAGCGCCGGGGCTTTGGTGAAATCCTTATCGGCCATCAAACGACCGAGATAGTAAGCGCCGAACGCATTATTCTGATCTGCCGCCAGCTTGAGCCATTTTCGGGCCACGTCAAGATCGCGTAGCACTCCAGTGCCAAGGTAGTAGTGCCGCCCGGCGAGCCAGCCTGCCAGCGGATCGCCTTGTTGCGCAGCTTTGCGATACAGGTCGACAGCCCGGGCCGGATCGCTGGCGACCACGGTTGCAGTTTCGTAGTAGTAACCCAGAGCGATCTGGCTTGGGCCATATCCCAGTTCGGCAGACTGCCGGAAATAGTCGACGCCGAGTGCATCGTTGCGCGAAGGCCCAACGCCGGTAATCGCGTCGATTCCCCGGTCGTACAGAGCCTCGGGAGAAGAACTCTGCGCCAAGACGAGGTTGTTCATCGGCGCGAGAATGGACAGTACGAGAATTGATCTCAGAATCGTTCGACGCATGGTTGAATTTCTATGATCCGTACTTAAACAAGTATAGGAAGAGGGCGTACCGATGTGGAGTTACGAAAGTTCAGCCAATTGGCGACGCTGAAGAGCTGTCCTCAGGAATAGCGTTCCCGCATAAAACCGCCAATCGCCGCATAGGCAGCCGTCAGCGTGGCTTCGTCGGGCAGGAAGACGATACGAAAGTGTTTTGTCCCCGGGCGCTGGCCGAAACCTGAACCATGCACAACCGTCACGTGCTTCTGGCGGATCAGTTCGGTGACAAAGACGTCATCGCCTTCCGGGATGTCGATGCTGGGGTAAGCGTAGAAAGCTCCTCGCGGCGCCACACAACTGACGCGGGCAGTTTCGGCGCACCATTTCATCGTGAGATCGCGGCGGCTGCGCAGCTTCCGCTTTACTTCGACGAGATGATCCTGCGGACCCTCCAGCGCCGGCTTAATCGCATATTGCTCGGGGTGGTTCGCACAGAGTCGCGCACGCAGCAGCTTGTTGACGCCTTCCAGGTACGGCTTGATCACGGAGGCCTCGCCGCTCGCAATACCCCATCCGATGCGCCATCCGGGAGCAAGATAGTTTTTCGATAATCCTCCGAAGGTAACCACCGGGACATCGGGCGCAACCGCCGCCATGGCGACATGAGGGTCGTCGTCAATAATCAGCTTGTCGTAAATCTCATCGGCAAAAATGATCAGGTTGTGGCGGCGCGCCAGCTCGGCAACCTGCTCTAGCATATTTCTTGTGCAAACCGAGCCGGTCGGGTTGTTGGGATTGATCAGAACGATTCCACGCGTCCGCGGGGTAATTTTTTTCTTGATGTCCTCGAGATCGGGCTGCCACCCGTCTTCTTCGTTCAAGTAGTAAGTGTTCAGTCCAATTTCAAGTTTCGCCAGAACGGCCGAGTAGAGCGGATAATCGGGGCAGGGCGTAAGCAGATTGTCGCCTGGATTGAGCAGCGCGGTCAGGCAGATGTCCACCGTCTCGCTGACGCCCGAGGTGACAAAGACATCCTGAATGCTGGTGATTCCCTTGCGGGCCGCCTCACCGCGAATCGCATCGAGAGCCGGCGGAATACCAGAGGAACTCGAATATCCATTCTTGCCCTCGCGCATGGCGCGATAGACGGCTTCAATCATGTGCGCCGGAGTTTCAAAGTCAAAGTTGAGCGGGTCGCCAATGTTCAGAGGCAGAATTTTGTGTCCCTGCCGCG
>JBEKXO010000040.1:0-28782 GCA_049511995.1 Terriglobales bacterium | reverse complement strand
ACATGCGTGGAAACGGAATTGTCTCGCGCACATGCTCCAGTCCGCAGATCCACGCTACGGCTCGCTCGATGCCCATGCCAAAACCGGAGTGAGGAACGCTGCCATACTTGCGGAGATCAAGATACCACTTGAAGGCTTCTTCAGGCAGCTTGTGCTCATGAATGCGCTGCAATAGCAGATCGTGCGAGGCCATGCGCTGCGATCCGCCGATGATTTCGCCATAGCCTTCCGGCGCAAGCACGTCGACGCAGAGCGCAAGTTCCGGGCGCTGCGGATCTGGTTCCATGTAAAACGCCTTCACGCTCGCCGGATAACGATGGACCATTACTGGACGATCGTAGAGAGACGAAAGATAAGTTTCGTCTGGAGATCCTAAGTCTCCTCCCCACTCGAACTTATTTTCCAGCTTGCCCTGCGCGTGACCTTCCTGCAATTTTGCAACGGCGGCGTCGTAGGTGATGCGCGGAAACGGCGTGTCGATTAGTTCTAGCTTCGCGATATCGCGTCCGATCGTTTGCAGATCGACGCGCCGGCGTTCGAGACAACGCTTGACGATAAATGTCAGGAAGCCTTCTGCGAGTTCCATCAAGTCGTCGAGCGTGCCATAAGCGATTTCGGGCTCAACCATCCAGAACTCGGTGAGGTGACGGCGAGTCTTCGACTTCTCCGCGCGAAAGGTTGGGCCGAACGAATAGACCTTGCCGAGCGCCATCGCCGTCGCTTCAATGTAGAGCTGTCCCGATTGCGTAAGGTAAGCCTGCTCCTCAAAGTAGTCGACGGGGAAAAGTGTGCTCGTGCCTTCGCAGGCAGCCGGCGTAATGATTGGCGGATCGGTGAGGGTGAATCCGTTGCTGTCGAAGTAATCGCGGGCGGCGCGAATGATCTCGGCACGGACGCGCAGAATGGCCGCTTGCCGCTGCGAGCGCAGCCAAAGATGGCGATGATCCATGAGGAAGTCGACGCCATGCTCTTTCGGCGTAATAGGATAAGGATCGGTTTCGGAGACGCGCTGCACGACCTGAATGTTCGAGACGTCGAGTTCAAAGCCGCCAGGAGCGCGCTTATCGGCGCGAACTTTACCTTCGACGATGACGCTCGATTCCTGTGTAAGCCCTTTGATGGCATCGAAGACTTCGGGCGGAACGGCATTCTTAGGGACGACGCCCTGGATAATTCCAGAGCCGTCACGAAACTGCGGAAAGAGAAGCTTGCCGCTTTCGCGAAGATTATAGAGCCATCCGCGAATGGTGACGGATTCGCCTTCGTGTTTGCCGATTTGTGCGATTGTGCTGATGGGTGAGGACATAGAAATAGGATTTACGTCTCGGCTGCCGAGAGGTCAGAGGTGAGAGGTCAGATTGCAGAGGTAAGAACCTTGGGGGTTAACTTCTGCGATCTGACGTCTGACCTCTGACCTCGATTTACTCATCTTCAAGCTTTTGGAAAGTTGCGGACACTTCTTCACCGGGACTCTTCTTCTCTTCGCCTTCGATCTCGAGCAACAGCGGCGGCGTTTGGGGCGCGGTGCGCAGCAACTCCATGGTCTCTTTCCAATTAATCGATCCGCCGCCGGGCCAGAGGTGCGAGTCTTTATCTTTGTTATTGTCGTGCACGTGAGTCGAGCAAATGTGTTCCTTCAAAATCGCAAAGCCCTCTGGAA
This sequence comes from Terriglobales bacterium, assembly GCA_049511995.1. Lineage (GTDB taxonomy): Bacteria > Acidobacteriota > Terriglobia > Terriglobales > Acidobacteriaceae > Acidiflorens. Next base: position 27,122 of record JBEKXO010000040.1, on the reverse strand, counting down.
TGCCGCTCATCATGTGCGCGTGACCGCAATCGAAGCAGACACCGATGTCATCGAAGTGCATGGTCTTGATAAATTCGATGAGCCGATCTGGAGTCGAAAGCTCGTTGGGAATATTTTCTACCAGCACTCTCACGCCCAGCGGCTTCGCGAAGGCGCGCAGATGCTCAACCGAAGTCATGGCGGCTTCGAATTTCTTCTCGTCAAAGGCGTCGTTGGGATTGCCGATGTGCTGTATCAGAAAGCGGAACGGAATATGCTCGGCGATTTCGAGCGCGCGCTTGATCTCGTCCATGGCATCGATGCGCCCGGCGCGATCGGTGGAGGCGATGTTGACCGGGGGCGAGCCGGTTCGCCCCCACTCATAGTCCGAGTACAAAGGCGCGTGCACGGAATTCAGTGGAACGCCGGTGGCGCGGAACCAGTCGGCAATTTCGCGGACGTGCTGTTTGCGGTTGGCGTAGTCGAAGTGCTGGCGCGCGGCAAAGATTTCGATCGACTGTGCTCCCGCCTTTACGAGCTCATCGAGCAAGCCCGGATGGAGCCGTTCCTTCACATAGATGTATGTCGATACCGCCCGCTGCATCAGTAACCTACCGCCTTCCCGTTGTTGCGTCCGTCACTCGCGCCCAGGCGCTCGCCGGTTTTGGGGTCAATCATGATGCACTCGCCGTCTCCCCAGAAATGCCGGACGCTCAGCTTGTGTCCTTTGGAACGCAGAACATCCATTGTATCGGGTGAAAGGCGGTCTTCGACGAGAATCTGATCGGGGAGCCACTGATGATGAAACCGTGGTGCATTGACCGCTTCCTGAATATCAAGTCCGAAATCGACAGCGTCAATGAGAACATTGGCCACAGTAGTAATGATAGTAGGACCGCCCGGCGACCCGAGAACCAGAAAGAGTTTTCCGTCCTTCAGCACCATGGTGGGCGCCATCGCAGACAGAGGACGTTTGCCTGGTCCGATAGCATTAGCCGGACCTTGAATAAGCCCAAAGGCGTTTGGCACTCCTTGTTTGGCGGCGAAGTCGTCCATTTCGTCATTGAGCAAAAACCCCAACCCTTCGGCAGTCACGCGCGAGCCGAACGATTCGTTGAGCGTAGTTGTCACTGCAACCGCGTTGCCCTCGGCATCAACCACCGAATAGTGCGTCGTATTTTCTGGTTCAGGAATTGTTGCTTTGAGTGAGGCAACACGCTCGAGCTCGCTAAAGATCGATGGACGTTTTAACTCTTTGCTGATGCTGGCGTGGTTCGAGTCGATGGACTCGCGCCATGCGTCAGCGTACTTTTTATCGATGAGCTGTGCCACCGGGACTTTCGCGAAGTCGGGATCGCCCATGAAATCGGCTCGATCATAGAAGGCGCGGCGAAAGGCCTCGACTTCGAGATGAATGGCGTCGCCGGAGCCGTTGCCGAGTTTCGCAAGATCGAAGCCTTCGAGGATGTTGAGGATTTCGACCAGCGCGACTCCGCCAGACGATGGCGGCGGCGCGCTAATGACGTCGTAACCGCGATAGGATCCGCGGATCGGCTCGCGCTCTTGCACTTCGTAAGCGGCGAGGTCCTCGGCCGTGATGAGACCTCCGCCTTTGTGAATGGCCGCAGCCAGTTCGCGCGCCATTGCTCCGTGGTAGAAGGTGTCGGGATCTTTGGCGAGGCGTTCGAGAGTGCGAGCCAGTTCGGGTTGCTTAAATACTTCGCCGGGCTGGTAGTAGTTTCCGGCGCGCAGGAAAATCCGTTTGGATTCGGGAAACTCGGCAAGGTGCTTATCTCGCCTGAGGTCTTGAGTGTCTTCGTAGGCGAGCGGGAAACCGTCGCGGGCAAGCTTGATGGCGGGAGCCATCACTTTTTCTATCGACAGCTTGCCATATTGTTTTTCTGCGTACACGAGGCCGGCGACCGTTCCCGGAACGCCTGCGGCCCTGTATCCGACGATGCTCGACTCGTTGCTGGATTCAGGTAGGACGTTGCCCTGGGCATCGAGATACATGTTTTCGGTGGCCGCCGCAGGAGCTTTTTCGCGGAAGTCGATGAAATGAGTTTTCCCGTCGGCGTTGCGCAGGAGCAGAAAACCACCGCCGCCGAGATTTCCGGCTTGGGGATGGACGACGGCGAGCGCGAAGCCTGTGGCGACCGCGGCATCGATAGCATTGCCCCCAGAGCGAAGCATCTCGACTCCAGCACGCGAAGCGAGTTCGTGGACGCTTGTGACTATGGCGTGGGTCGCATGTGTCGGACGTAGCGGCGCGGCCGACAGGTCGTGCGGCAGAAAGACGCAAAAGGTACAGAGGATCGCCAGATTAGGCTTAATGCGCATGAATGTGGAAGCGAATCTATGAGGCTAGCGTAGCGGATTGCGAGAGTCAAACGGGGTTACAGACGATACGCTGAGGGTAGCCGAGAAAACCTTCAAATGGGGGAAAGCCGTGGAAGCCAGCTACTTCTCTTTGCGCTTGCGCGATGCCTTCTTGACTGCGGATTTCTTCGTCTTTGGCGCCTTGGCTGCGACCATCTCGTATGACTGGCGAATCAGGGCTTCGAGTTCATTCGCAGGCAAAACGCTGGAATTGGCGAGCATGACCCACTTATAGCGCCCGACGTAGGGGGCGGGCGAGATGCCTTCGATTTCCAGCAATTCGTGAAATGCTTCAGGGGCGCATTTAAGGGTGAGGCGCGGGAAGCGGCCGTCCGAGAGCACCATGCCAGTAAAAATTTTGCCGCGTACTTTGAAGCAGAGATCGTCGCCCCAGGGCATGTCCTCGATGACGTCGGGGAAGGAGAGACAGAGTTTGCGAATCCATTCGACGTCGGGCATGGGGAGATGATAGCGCGGAAGCGGAGCGACGGTAACTGACTTTTAGAGTCGCGAATTGAACCTACGGATAAAATTACATTCCTATGCGTGTCCTTGTGGCGGGCATTATATTGCTAAGCCTCCGGCCAGTAATGTTGGCGCAGAACTCCAGCTTCAATGTGGACCGCCTTGTGGTCTACAAACGCGAGCGAAAGCTCGTGCTTTTGTCGCAAGGGAAGGAAGTGCGCTCGTATAAGGTGGCTCTCGGCAGTGAACCTGTCGGGCCGAAAAGTCGGCAGGGCGACCATCGAACCCCTGAGGGAGTTTATGTGCTCGACTCACGAAACCCTAACAGCCGTTTCTATAAAGCCTTTCACATTTCGTATCCAAACGCGCGAGATACCGCAGCCGCCAGGAAATTGGGCGTCAGTCCGGGCGGAGACATCATGCTTCACGGGCTTCCGAAAGAGTATGCATGGCTGGGGAAAGCCCACACTCTGCACGATTGGACAGACGGGTGCGTCGCGGTTACGGATGAAGAAATGGACGAAATTTGGAAACTGGTTCGCGTTGGCACTCCCATCGAAATCAAGCCCTGAACCTGAGGTTGAGCTATTCCTAGCCAAGCGGATAGGCTTGATATTACAGACGGACGCGGGCGGAGCGCCCGCGCCACACAGACTACACTTGCTCGCGAGCTTCGCCGAGTTCCACGGATACTTCCAGCTTTTTCTTGCCCCTGAAAATAGTCACTTTGATGGTGTCCCCAGCGCGGTGCCGATTCATGATTTGTGCTAGCACCTGCTGGCTTTCGATTTTTTCTCCGTCGATGGTGACGATTAAGTCTCCTCCGATCATGATGGGAGTGTTACCTAGATAGGCGCGCTCGGAGCCGCCGTGCAATCCGGCACGGTCGGCGGAGCCTGCGGGCACCGCTTGCACAATGAGGAGCCCGTAGTCGGCCGCGAGGCCCAGCTCTTCGGCAATTTCAGGATCGATGGGAATCGTGCGCACGCCCAGAGCGGGACGGCGCACGCGTCCCAGCGTAACTAGATCATTGACCACGGCCTTCGCTGTGTTAATCGGAATTGCGAAGCCGATGCCTGCGCTTTGACCGACGCTCGAAGCGATCATCGTATTGATGCCGATCACTTCGCCATGCCAGTTGAGCAGCGGGCCGCCGGAGTTACCGGGGTTGATGGCGGCGTCAGTTTGAATGGCTTCGTCGATGACCAAGCCGTCAGGCTCCTGCACCTGACGGATCGAACTGACGATGCCGCGAGTCAGCGTGCCATTGAGGCCGAAGGGATTACCGATGGCATAGACTTTCTGCCCGACTTGCAGATTGGTCGAATCTCCGAGCGTCATGGGCTGCAGGTTGGGGGCCTTGATCTGCACAATGGCCAAGTCATGCGATTTGTCGGTGCCGACAATCGTGGCCTTATATTTTTTTCGATCATGCAGCGTGACCTCGACTTGGCGCGCATCGGCGATCACATGATAATTGGTGAGGATGTGTCCTTCTTTGTCGATCACGAATCCGGATCCCTGGCCTTCCTGCGGGACGAGGCCATAGAAGAAGTCGAAAGTCATTACGCGCGAGGTTATGTTGACGACGGAGCCGATGCTTTTGCGATAGACATTGATGTTGTTTTGCTCTTCGGCGTCGAGCGATTCTCCGCCGGCCGCTTCGGTAATTTCGGCGTGCTGAGGATGACTGATCCAACCGGCAGTGTAAAGACGACCGTTGCGATAGGTCGTGAAATAAAAGAATGCAGCCGCTAGAAGAATGGCCAGAGTTAGAGTGCGCAAGAATCTCATCGTTAATCCTTAGATGGAGGAAGACGCTAGCTTGAATTCTAGCTAAAAAGGCGTTTCACCGCAGAGCACGCAGAGTACGCTCAGATATTTCGTAAACCGGTGTCTTGGGTAAAGAATTTTCTCGGCGCACTCTGCGATCTCAGCGGTTCAGATATCTGATCGTCCCCAGCCACCGCCGCCAGGCGATTCTACCCGGACCCTTTCTCCGGATCGCAATCGAACGCTGGCCTTGCCAGGGATTCTCTCCGAGGTTCCATCGCCCCGAACGATTACTGTGCGCCCAGGAGCGCCGTCGGCTCCGCCAGATAAGCCATAAGGCCCCCGCGATCGACGATCGGCGAGCATTGTGACTTGAGCGTCCGTCAACACTTCGATTTCGCGCACGATCCCGTCGCCACCGTTGTGCAGGCCCGATCCTCCGCTGCTAGAGCGCAGAGAATATTGCCGAAGGCGGATCGGGTAGGCGTACTCGAGGGCTTCGGCAGGAGTGTTGAGTGAATTTGTCATATGAGTATGAACACCGGAGACTCCGGCTTTGGTCGGACGCGCTCCCATCCCGCCGGCGATGGTCTCGTAATAAGCGAAAGGTTCGCCGGCGCGCGGGCCTACCGAACGCGGGCCTACCGAGCGAAGATCGATTCCGCCGATGGTGAGGTTGTTCATGGTGCCCGCGGCGGCGGCGGGGATGCGGTCGGGGATCGCTTGCGCCAGCGCTTTCAAAAGCACGTCGACAATTCGCTGCGAAGTCTCCACGTTACCGCCAGCCACGGCCGCCGGAGGCTTGGCATTGACAACAGTACCCAGTGGCGCGATAACTCGGATTGGGCGCATCAAGCCAGATGTCGCAGGAACGTCGTCTCGTAACAGGCAGCGAAAGACATAGAAGCACGCCGAGTAGGTGATCGCTTCGACCGCGTTGACTGCTCCTTGAACTTGCGCGTCGCTGCCGGTGAAGTCGATGGTGACTGCGGGAGCATAATTTTTCCTCTGAGACACCTCGCGCCGCGCCGCTTTTCGCGTGGCAGAAGATGCTTTTACCTCAATCGTCACGGCGATGCGCACCGGTTTGTCATTGACCCCATCATCATCTAAAAAATCTTCTGCCTGATAGCGGCCAGTGGGGATAGTGCGCAAAAACGCGCGCATCATTTCTTCGGAATAGAGCAGCAGGGCCGCAGCAGCCCGCCTGGCGCGGACAATTCCGTAACGATCGCAGATTCCGCCTAGCCGTTGGGCGCCGGTCTGGCAGGCAGCTACTTGGGCGCCAATGTCGCCTTCGCGTTCTACCGGCGTGCGAACATTGTTCAGAAGGATCGCCAGCACATCGGCCACAATCTTTCCGCCGCGCATGATTTTGACCGGCGGAATGCGCAAGCCCTCCTGGTAGATTTCGCGACATGGCCCCATGGAGCCGGGATAAGTTCCTCCCACATCGGCATGGTGAGCCCTCGAAGCAACGTAATAATCAGGGGCCTTGCTGTAGGGCGGGCGCCCTCGCCCGCTGCTGTTGGTTCTTGTACGAGCCTCTGCCCGCACATAGACCGGCATGACCAGCGTGATATCGGGAAGATGCGTTCCTCCGCGAAAGGGATCATTCAGCATGACGACGTCGCCAGGTTCGAGCGCGCACTCTTCTACCGCAGCGGCAACGGACATCGGCATCGATCCTAGATGCACCGGCATGTGATCGCCCATGGCGACGACCTGCCCCGCAGAATCGAAAACGGCGCACGAATAGTCGCGGCGCTCTTTGATATTCGGCGAGAAGGAAGTACGGCGCAGCGCCGCCCCCATCTCCTCGGCGATGGAATGATAGAGGTTCTTGAAAACCTCGAGTTCGACGGGATCGGGCATGAGACGAGATGAGTGTACGCCAAGGCGTGGCCAAGATTAGAGGTCAGATTGCAGAGGTGAAATCTGGTGTAACCTCTGCAATCTGACCTCTAACCTCTGACCTCAAGTGCTACACTCGTCTAATTATGGCTGAAGGGCGTTCGCGGATATGGATATGGCTCCTCGTAGGCGGCGGACTGTTTGTACTGTTCGTGGCCGCCGTGTTTACGCTGGTGTACGTAAGTTTTGGCGGCACGAACGATGAAACATCATTCTCCGGCTTCGGCCCCAAGATTGCCGTCGTCGATCTCGATGGCGTGATTTTCTCGCCTAAGCAGATAGTCCCACAGCTCAAGAAGTTTGCTGATGATGATTCCGTCAAGGCCATTGTCATTCACGTAAATTCTCCCGGGGGCGGAGTGGCCGCGTCGGAGGAGATTTACCGCGAGGTCAAGCGGATTCGCGACGAAAAAAAGAAGCATATTGTCGCTTCGATTGAGACGGTGGGCGCGAGTGGCGCCTACTACGTGGCCTCCGCTACCGACAAAATTTATGCCGATAAAGGCAGCGTGGTGGGATCAATCGGAGTCATCGCCGAGTGGGTCAACTACGGCGAGCTTCTGCGCTGGGCGAAACTGAATCCCATCACTATGAAGGCGGGTGAGTTCAAGGATACGGGCAGTCCGACCCGTGAAATGACGCCAGCGGAACGCGAGTACATGCAGGGCTTGATCGACAACATGCACACACAGTTTATTCAGGCTGTTGCCAACGGGAGGCGCGCCAAAGAGGAAGACATCCGAAACATAGCAAATGGGAAGGTCTGGACCGGCGAGCAGGCGCTTTCCTTGAAACTGGTGGATCAGTTGACGGATTTCGAAGGCGCGGTGAAAGACACCGCTCGCGCAGTAAATATATCCGGCGAACCCACCTTGATCTATCCGCCGAAAGAGAAGCGCACCGGGTTAGATCTGCTGTTTGGAGATGTTTCCGATTATCTGCCTACGCGCGAGAAGCTATTGGAGCAGCAGGTGGGCTTCTACTATCTTTGGAAATAAAAGTCCCAGTTCTCAGCACCGGCAAGACCGCACAAGCCCATGCCGCTGAGAGCTGAGAACCCGGAACTAAGAACTCTTTCTAAGTACTTGCGCAGAACCCCTTAAATTTGAGAAGGTTATAGAGGTAAAGGGGCATAGAGGCTTATGACGAAGGCTGACCTGATCGAAGAAGTTTCCCGGCTGGCGGAACTCACTCGCAAAGACAGCGAAGTGATTGTGGATACGATCTTTGACAGCGTGGTGCGCTCCCTGCGGGTGGGCGACAAGATCGAAATTCGCGGGTTTGGCAGCTTCCGCACCCGCCAGCGCAAGCCGCGCGTCGGCCGCAATCCGAAGACTGGCGATCGCGTGGAAGTTCCGGCCAAGAAGATTCCGTTTTTCAAGCCCAGCAAGGAATTGAAAGACTTGGTGAACAACAGCGCGGGACCGGCCACTCCTCCAGCGCCAGCACCCGCACCTCCCACTCCGACAAGTACGCACTAGCCAGTTGCCTGGAAGACGAGGGCCCGTAGCTCAACGGTTAGAGCAGCAGACTCATAATCTGTTGGTTCCTGGTTCGAATCCAGGCGGGCCCACCACAGCTTTTGACCACCTTAAGCTTTAAGCGACAGGCAAAGTAAAGTAAAAAACCGACCCATGACCCAACTGGCTGGTGACTCCGAGTCGGCCACCGTGGGCCTCGACGATGGCTCTGCAGATGGCTAGCCCCATGCCGGTTCCATGGACTTGCACGCGCTGATTGCGCCCTCGATAGAATTTCTCAAAAACGAGAGACTGCTCAAAATCGTCAATGCCAGGACCGCGATCGGCGATGCTGGTAGTGATGGTTTGATCCTTCGCCTCGGCAGTGATTCGAATCGGAGCGCCATTAGGCGAATACTTGGCGGCGTTTTCGATCAGGTGCACCATGACTTCCTTGATGTGAGCCGGATCCATGCGCGCGTCGGGGATGCCGGACGGAATTCTCACGTCCACGGAGTGCTGGAGCAGTAACTGCTTTAGCTCGTCGAGCGCAGCCGCGACAGGGGTGGAAATGGGCGCGAAGACAAAGCGAAATTCAACTTTATTGGCATCCAACTGCGCCATCTCGGCCGCTTCTCCAATTAACCGGTTCAGCCGGTCGCTCTCCTCATTGATAATGGTCAGCAACTCTTGTTTTTCCTCCGGGGAATGACTCGGGCTGCCCAGAAGCGAGGTCACCGACGCTTTGATGGCGGTGAGTGGAGATCGAAACTCGTGAGTTACTGAGTCGAGCAGTACGGAGCGCAATTGCTCGCTTTCGCGGGCAGCCTCAGCGCGGCTGAGCTTTTCCACTGCATTCGCGCGCTCAATGGCCGTCGCCACCAGGCTGCTGATCGCCTCCAGCGTTTGTCGCGATACCGTTGCGCCGGCTGTACCCATGGAGCCGACAACGCGCATGCCCAAACGCAATGGCATAAAAGCCAAATGGCGAGCCGGGTCGGCCCGCGGTTCGCCGCGCGCACACACCGTTTGCAGATCGCTTGATTCTAATCCGTCTATGCTAGGGCCAGAGCGATAGATGTCGCTCCGACTGGTGAGCAAAACTGCCGCCGAACGTATGTTGAACGACTCGACAATATAGCCCGGAATCATATTCAAAAGCTCGGCGGGATTATCGCTCGACAGGAGTAGCTGGCTGAAGGCGTAGAGTCGTTCCAATTCCTGGCGGCGCTCGATCGCGGATTGCGCGCCGCGCCGGGCTCGCGCCGATAATTGGCTGACGGCCACGCCCGTCACTAGAAAAGCGAAGAGCGCGATCCAGTTTTGCGGGTCGGCAATAGTAAAGGTACCGATTGGAGGCAGAAAAAAATAATTGAAGGCTAAGGTCGCAATCACCGACATAAAGACGGCTTGCTGCCAGCCCCAATAAGTCGAGATAGCCAAGATGCCCAGCAAAAACAAGAGCGCGATGGTAGTCGGATTGAAGTGAAGCCAATGGTATCCGGCGGAGGTGACCAAAGCTACACACAAGACACCGGTCAGGTATCCGATTCCAGATCTGGCGTCGATTTTCACGAAGCGATTGTATGACAAAGCGAGATTTGAGGTGCAACTTCTGGATTCTGTTAGGTCTTTGACCTCTGCAATCTGACCTCTCACCTCTGACTTTCCTTGAGGTGTTTTTGTTCCCAACATCGACAAACTCGCATGTCTCAACGACAATAATCGCGATGGCCAAAACTCCTGACCAATGGCTGGAGGAATGTTCGCCGAGCAAGAAGGGCGGCAGGTTCAAGCTCTTTCTTGGATACGCTCCGGGCGTGGGTAAGACCCACACCATGCTTACCGAGGCAATCCGGCGGCACAGCCGCGGTGAAGACATCGTGATCGGAGTCATCGAAACTCATGGGCGAAAAGGCGTCACCGATCTCGTCTCCAGCCTGGAAACCGTCCCCCGCAAAAAAATTGAATACAAAGGCGCGCAGTTTGAAGAAATGGACGTCGACGCTATACTCGCGCGCAAGCCCTGTGTCGTTTTGGTGGATGAACTGGCGCACACGAATATCGAAGGCAGCAAGCATCCCAAACGCTACGAGGACGTGCTTGAGTTGCTCGATGCGGGTATCGACGTTCTCTCCACCATGAATATCCAACACCTGGAGAGCGTGACTCCAACCGTGCAGGGAGTTACCGGAATCCAGGTAAGGGAGACAGTTCCCGACTGGGTGTTGCAACGAGTCAACGAAGTGGTAATGATCGACCTGACTCCGGAGGCGCTCCAGAATCGCATGCGGCGCGGCGACGTTTACCCGCAGGAGCGAGTAGGTCGCGCCCTCGACAATTTTTTCCGCGAAACAAACTTGATCGCTCTGCGCGAACTGGCATTGCGTCAGGTGGCGCAACAGGTGGATCTAAGCCTGGAGCAGCATCGCGGCGAAGAAGAGAACACTCGCGCCCCGGTGGCGATCCGTGAGCGCATTGCGGTCTGTATCAGTTCCAACCCGGCGGCGCAGTATCTGGTGGCGCGCGGGGCGCGTATGGCGCACGCCATGAATGCTGAACTTTACGTCGTCTATACCGACCTGGGGCAAGATACCAGCGATGCCAATCAACGGACTTTGGCATCGAATGTGCGTTTCGCTGAGAATGTTGGAGCAACGATTGTCCGGTTGAAGGGCAAGAGCGTTGCACAAGCAGTGGCGGAGTTTGTCAACGAAAAACATATCACGCAAGTGGTTTTCGGACGCTCCGCGACACGCGGCTGGAAAAGATATTTTTATCTTTCAGCGATCCATCAGTTTTTGCGGGACGCTCCCGCGGTGGATGTTCACATCGTGACGCAGGAACCCGGTTAAACTCGGCATGTCAGATCACAAACATATTCTCGTAGTGGATGATGAATCGCAGATTACGCGTGTGTTGCGCACTTCGCTTTCCAGCCATGGATACGACATTCGCGTGGCCAATGACGGCGAGACCGCGCTCGAGATCATGAAAGACTGGTCACCCGATCTGGTCATCACTGACTTGTCCATGCCCAACATGGATGGACTTGAGCTGTGCCGGCATCTGCGTACGAAGACGCAAATTCCGATCATCGTGCTCTCGGTGCGAGGTGAGGAACGCACCAAAGTCAAAGCTCTCGACGCGGGCGCCGATGATTACGTGACCAAACCCTTCGGTATCGAAGAACTCCTGGCACGCGTGCGGGCGAACCTTCGCCGCAGGCGCAATGAGGAATCGGAAATGGCACCGATCGAGGCAGGCGACTTCAAGATCGATCCCGGCGCCCGCAGTGTTTTTGTAAAGGACCGCGCGGTCCATCTGACCCCGAAAGAATTTGACTTACTCGCCTATCTTGCCCGCCACACCGGCAAAGTGGTGACTCATCGCGCTCTACTAGCGGCGGTGTGGGGTGGTGAGAGTACCGAACAGGTCGAATACCTGCGAGTATTCGTTGCACAACTCCGCAAGAAGCTTGAGCCCTTGCCGAATTCTCCGCGCTACATCGTGACTGATCCTTGGGTAGGTTACCGTTTCGAACCGGGATCTTGACCGCTAATCGAGGTGCCCCTGCCAGAGCTAATAAATTACGCGCAACGCGCCCGCGGCAACGGAAATCTCAACCGGCGTCTCGCACACGAACTCTCCATCGGCATAAATTTCATGCCGGCTGTCCGTCTGTAACAGAACTCGCTCGGCTCGTGAGTACTCCACTTCGGGTAAGAGCAGATGGCGCCCAAAGTAAACGGTTGGAAACATGCTGAGAAGCTTAAGCCGGCTCAATTTGCCGATGCGGCAGATGTCGACCTTGCCATCGGCGAAATCCGCGTCTGGCGCAATGCGCATGCCGTCGCCGTAAAACTGCGTGTTGGCGAAGGCGGCAAGAAGAGTGGGCCCTTCAGACTCGACACGGTCGACGCCATTGAACTGCGTCAGCCGCATGGGGAATGCCTGAAGCTTGATCAGCAGCGGAAAAAGAGCAAGAGCATACCCACCGTGTCCGCGTAACCAGCGCGGCATCTGATTGGCCCGGCGAGCGGCCGCTGAGTCCAGACCGATCCCCGCCACGCAACAGAAATAGTGAGTAGGTTCCGCCGCCGCCATCGGAACTATGACGCCAAGATCGATCGATCGCGCCTGAAGCTTACCCGCTTCGAAATTACGCCACACACGCAGCGAGTCTTTCGCCGACCGCAACCCCAGAGCCCGGGCAAAATCATTTCCGCTGCCCGCAGGCACAATTAGCATGGGAAGTTGCAGTCGTACCAGCGCAGGCAGATGACGGTGAATGGTGCCATCCCCGCCAAAAATTAACATGGCGTCAGCGTCACTTGAAGAGGCGGGCAGCCCTTGCAGCCAGTCGGTCGGCGAATTTGTTCTAAACAACTCCAGGTCGCGTGGTGATGTTCCCGGCCCGAAGATGACGGCGGCGCGCATGCGTTCAGCATTAGAGCACACGCGCCGCTGCGAATCGAATCTTCTCGATCGAAATTATTTCAGGCACTTCTCCATAAAATCCGCCAGATCCTTTTTCATCTTGTCGTGCTCCGCGCGATCGATATAGACCATGTGCCCTGCACCGTAGGTGGCGTAGGAAATATTCTGGCGATATTTGCTATCGAGGTCCAGATGATCCATCGTCCAATTCGCTGCGGCGAAAGGCGTGGCTAGATCGTAGAAACCCTCCATGACCAGAATCTTCATATAGGGATTCTTGATCATCGCAGAACGCAACCCGCCTGCTGTGCTGGGAAAGCCTTGCTCTGCGTTACCCCAATCCCAGGTGCGGAAGCCCGGCTGGTCGTAGGCAAAAACTCTGTAAGGCGCGTCGGCCTTGTAGTTCAGTTCGGTTCGAAGGTAGTTGTTGAATGCCGATGTGTAAGGCGGCAATATGGCAGCACTGGTCGGATCATAGAAGCCCCGGTCTTCGTTCGGATTGGCGCTGGTGAATCGGCCATCGAGGCGTCCCGCGATCAATTTCTGATCTAGCAGGAGTTCGCGATCGAAGGTAGGAACGTCGATGCGCATATCGTGCGCTTCAATCACTTCGGGACGGAGGCCGGTATAGCGTGATAGCTGCTCGACAACCTTGCGATGCTCATCCGGCGTCAGCGTGTCGCCCTTGCCGAGCGCGAGAGAGTATTCATTGGTCGACCAGCGTACGACTTCTTCGCGAGTCTTGGCCGCATCCTGAGTGAGATCAGCGGCCAGCTTGTGATGGTAGGCTGCGATCATATTGAAGGTCGGCAGCAGCAGAATGTAGGGCAGATCGTTCGACTTGTTCCATTCGAGCGTTTGGAAATCCACGGCCATCGACAGCAGCGTCACGCCGTTGAACGCGATACCATGATCGGCCAGATAGCCGGCGAGGCCAGCCGCGCGTGTTGTGCCGTAGCTTTCTCCCAGCAGGAAAAGCGGGGAGTTCCAGCGGTCATAGCGGGAGAGGTAAAGTCGTATGAACTCTCCAAAAGCTTGCACGTCGCCTTTCAGACCCAGAAATTTCTTCGTAAGTTCGGCGGTCGCGGCTCTTGAGTAGCCGGTGGCTATCGCATCCACCATGACGATGTCGCTGCGATCGAGGAGCGTGTCGGGATTGTCTTCCACGCGATAAGGCGCGGCGGGCATGAAGCCGTTTTGCTGAAGCACGACGCGCTTCGGCCCAAGCGCGCCCATGTGCAACCATATTGATGCGGATCCGGGACCGCCATTGAACGCAAACGTCAGCGGGCGCCTGCCCGCGTCCTGTCCATCGAGCGTGTAGGCGACAAAAAACATTTCGGCTTCAATCTTGCCGTCCTCGCGTTTGATCGGAAGCCTTCCCACTGTCGCCGTATAATTGAGCGCCTTCCCGTTCACCGTCGCCTGATGATGCGTGATGACAGGCGGGACTTCCGCCACATCGTAGTGCTCTTCCTTGTCGGTTGCTTCGGTGCTCTCAGGTTTGGCAGCCTCCCCGGGCTTACCGCTTTCCGACGGCTTTTCGGGAGTCATAGCAGTTGCCGGCGTTGATTGCTTCTTGTCTTTCTTAGCGGCGGCGGACTGTTTTGGATTTTCGGACGGTGTCGGCTGTGCTTGCTCCTGCTGCGCCACCGCAAACGGAATCGTCAATACGGCAAAAAAAAGGACTGCCAGAATTCTCATGCTTGTCTCCCGGAAGAAAGAAATTGGACCCCGCATTATAGCGCCTTCGCTCATCGCGGCGAAAATGTCAGGTGCAACTCGAGACGTGCTAGAATTTGTTGCGTCCGAAACGATTCTCCCGGCTCGACGGCGCTCCGGATCTCTCCATACGGACACAATGACGGATTCCAAAGTGGCTCAATCCCCCAACGCGCAGAGCGGTTCCATCACCTACGCCGACGCCGGCGTCAGTATCGATCGGGGAAACCGCACCAAGCAGCGTATCAAGTATTTGGCGCACAAAACCTTCACTAAGGGCGTGTTGAGCGAGATCGGCGGCTTCGGCGGTTTGTTTTCGATCGACAAAAAATACTTGGATCCGGTGCTGGTTTCGAGCGTGGACGGCGTGGGCACGAAATTAAAAGTCGTGTTCGAAATGAATGTGCACCACACCATCGGCGCCGATCTGGTGAATCACTGCGTGAATGACATCGCGGTGCAGGGCGCCGCACCATTATTTTTCATGGACTATCTGGCGACCGGGAAGCTGGACCCGGAAGTTGCGGAAAAAATTGTGGGCGGACTCGCCGAGGCCTGCAAACATAACGGGTGCGCTTTGATTGGCGGCGAGACGGCGGAGATGCCCGGGTTTTATCCCGAGGGCGAGTACGATCTTGCCGGATTCATCGTCGGCGTGGTCGAGCGCGAGCGCATCATCAGCGGCAAGGATGTGCAGGTAGGGGATTGCGTTCTCGGTTTGCCCTCGAATGGCTTGCATACGAACGGTTATTCTCTGGCTCGCAAATTGCTCTTTGAAATTGCGGGTTATTCTCCGGAGACTTTCGTCAGCGAGATCAAGAATAAAGTCGGCAACGAACTGATGCGCACTCATCGCAGCTACTGGTCGATCATTCGGAAGATGATTGCCGGCGAGTGCGTTGCGGCCCTGGCGCATATTACGGGCGGGGGCATTACTGAAAACCTGCCGCGCGTGTTGCCCAAGGGCACGTCGGCCGTCATTGAACTGGGCACTTGGCCAGTTCTTCCTATCTTTGAACATCTACAAAAACTCGGGAACGTCACCGAAGAAGAGATGCTGCGAACCTTCAACATGGGTCTCGGCATGTTGATCGTCGTCCCCGCCAAGAAATTTAAGAAGGCACAAACCCTGCTGGAGCGCGCGGGAGAGAAATTCTACAGCGTCGGGCGGATTGTCAAGGGTGATCGCAAGGTGATGTTCAGCTGACGCAGCGTTTTGCAAGTTCAAATTTCAACTGGAGCTGTCATCCCGAGCGAAGCGAGGGACCGGTTTTTTGCCGCGCTTGGAGGCAACAGATCCTTCGCTTCGCTCGGGATGGCAAGCTCTTAATTTATTTTCCTTCATGAAGAACCTGGGCATTTTGCTCTCCGGGCGCGGATCAAATTTCGTCGCGATCGCCGACAGCATCGCGACTGGCCATATACCTGACGCCCGAATTGCTATTGTGATTTCCAATCGGGCTGATGCTCCGGGGCTTGAAACAGCGCGCCAGCGTGGACTTCACGCGCTAGCCATTCCGTCGAAGGGCAAGCCGCGCGAAGAGCACGATCGCGAAGTGGTCGTCGCCCTCCAGCAAAACCAGGTCCATCTCATCTGCCTGGCCGGCTACATGCGGCTGCTCTCGCCCTGGTTCGTACGGCAGTTTCCGGCGAAAATTCTCAACATCCATCCCTCGCTGCTCCCAGCCTTTCCCGGGCTCGAAGCGCAGCAACAGGCTTTCGCGTATGGCGCGAAAGTTTCCGGATGCACGGTGCATTTTGTGGATGAAGAGCTTGATCACGGTGCCATCATTGTGCAGAAGACGGTGCCTGTGCTCGACAGCGACGATGAACATACCCTGGCGGAACGCATTCTCGAGCAGGAACACATTGCTTACACCGAAGCGATCAGAATTGTGCTGGAAGGGAAATTCAACTTCGCCGGGAGACGGTTCGTAAGAGTCGGGGAGCGAAAGATCAGAGGGTTAACAGGTGAGAACCTATAGGTCTGTAAGACGCCGCTTCTCACCTCTGCAATCTGACCTCATACCTCAGAATCTCACATGATGAGTTCGTTGTTCATCCTCGCGATCGGGTGTTGCATTACTTCAAGCTCGTTCTTCACCAGGTTCAGTCCATAGACGCACTGCTCAAAGCTTTGCGAGAGCTGCGCGAACAGCGGCGCTACCTTCGCATATTCGAAGTATTCGAACTTCGAGACGATGTAGTAGCTTTCCTTCCCGGCTTTCACCCAATCGACGAAGTTTTCGACGCGCTGGCGGCGCAACCGATGATGATTGATGCTTTCCGGGAACATCCCCGCATAGAACAATGTGTAGTCGCCAATATGTTTGCGGACTTGACGTTCGCGATCGAATGAGGGCGCGGGACCGTAAATCGGGTCCGACTCGATCAGCATTTCGCCGACATCGTTCAGCGGCGTTCCTGCCACGTTGCGGATTTTCATTAATTGCTCCGCGTCGCAAAATTCAGAGAGCAGATGCGCGACATAGTTCACGACTTGAGGATCGCGAATTCCGATCTCGTGGGCATAATGACGGCCGACTAATTCAACGAACAACTGTTCAAGCGGATGGTTTTCCGGAATCTCCATGAATCGCTCCTCACCCCACGTGCCCTTTGTTACTATCGGAACAAGAGCATGTGCGCATTAAATACCTCGAATTTCGATCTAATGCAAGTGACCATTGCGCCACTTATCATAGTTAGAAGCCCGCGCTGGACGCGGCGTTGCAGGGCATTTGCTGGCAGCCAACAAGGACGACTGCTAATTCGTCTAGTTCGAATCGAAAAACTTGATATGCCTAATCTAATTACCTGATTTAGGTAAGCTAACTACATAGTTCATCGCGTCTATCTACACGATGCGCACAGAAAATGGAGGCAAAGTGAAAAGAGTCAATATTGCAAGCGGGACACCATGGGAGCCGATCGTAGGTTACTCTCGTGCGGTTCGCGTAGGCGCACAAGTTCACGTGGCAGGCACAACCGCTACTGGAGCCGACGGCAAAATTATCGCTGGCGACGCTTACACGCAAGCCGTTCAGATTTTCAGGAATATCGAACGCGCGCTGGGGCAAGCTGGAGCATCGTTGAAAGATGTGGTCCGCACGCGAGTATTTCTCACCGATATTTCGGACTGGGAAAAAGTCGGAAAGGCACACGGAGAATTTTTTCGCGACATTCGTCCGGCGAGCACCATGATGGCGGTTACGGCGCTGGTTTCTCCGGAGATGTTGCTCGAAATTGAAGCCGAAGCAATCGTGCCTGGCGGCGAATAAACCGACAGAAAAAAATAAGGTGGAAACCAGTACCTGCTGGATTTCCACCCTCTTTCTATTACCACGAATAACGAACGGCTAGCGGCGCTTCTTGCCGGCAGATTTTTTCCTGGCAGCTTTCTTGGCTGGCTTCTTCTTTGCCGCCTTTTTCTTCGCAGCAGGCTTCTTCGCGGCTTTTTTCGCCGTCTTCTTGGCGGCCTTTTTCTTAGCGGGCGCCTTTTTTGCCGGAGCTTTTTTTGCAGGAGCTTTCTTCGCCGGAGCTTTCTTTTTCGGTGAGCCACCCTGGCCCCCGCCCCCGCCTGAGGGGGTCGCAGTCGCGGGCTCCCGTTCGGGAACGCCAATTTCAACGTCGTCTTCTTCGACGACGACAACGGGTTCTTCTTCCTCTTCTTCCTCTTCCTCTAAATCCTCCTCCAGCGATTCGCCGTAGGCGCCGCTGTCGCTATACTCATCCGTCTCATCGTCCCGACCGTACAGAGTCGGATCATCGAAGCGCATATCTCCTCCTAAGGTATTTGTGGTCACCCGCACGCATTGTCGCACGGGGCCTGCGAATTAGGACAACCAGCTGCGCAACCGCAGTGCTGTGCGTAATGGCGCGCGATTATAGCACGGCAGTTTCACCGGAAGTATCGTGCATTCTTAGCCGATTTGCGAGCAAATTGTGAAAAGAAAAAAGTGCGCGGGTGGCAGGCGAATTAAAAGCGAATTTTACTCGTGCAGCAGGCCTATTCGTACGCCAGCGCGTCGATGGGATCCTTCTGCGCGGCTTTGAACGCTGGATACAGGGCTCCGCCGATAGCGCCCGCGATTGCAATCAGGGTGGCCCGTACGATCCAGCCTCCGTCCACTACCACCTGCAGCAGTGGAAACTTATGGGCCAGCGCAGCGCGCGTCGCAAGGCTGACAAAAATGCCTAGCACGATGCCGCCGATTGCCAGCAGTGCCGTTTCGCGCAATACCACGTTCACGATATACATCTTCGACGCTCCCATGGACTTCAAAATTCCGATTTCGCGGGTGCGTTCCATCACCGCCGTATACATCGCCTGGAAGATCACAATGAACCCGATGACCACCGAAATGCCGACCACCACGTCGATGAAAGTGGAAAGCCCCGGATAATTGCTGGTGGTCATCATCGCCAGGTAAGAGGCCATCGAAGTCGCCACGTAGCGCTCCATGCCGGGCACGTGCTTGACCTCATCGACCACAACGTCCGCATTCGCCGGGTCGTCTAGTTTGAGATAGAAGATCGTTGCCTTGTCCTTGGCGCCCACCAGATCCTGCAGGGTGGTCAACGGAATAAATTTGCGAGCTCCCTTGCCTCGTTCCACGATTCCAGAGATGCGGAATCTGTTGTTCAAAATCTCAATCGTGTCACCGACTTTGGCATGATTTGATTTGGCAAAAAGATCGTCGACCAACACGTCATTCGGACCGCGAAAGGGACCGCCCTCCAGATAGCGGAAGCCCGAGGACATGCTTTCATACGAGGATAAATCGATGCCGGCAATGATCTCGAGCGCACCTGTGGAAGCCACTTGCGTGATCACGGGGGCAACACTCTTCACGTGGGGGAGTTTGGCTAGTATCTCTCCTACCTTGATCGGCATCGGCGCCCCTGAGAACGCGCTGATGAACGACGACCCCGGCGGTCGCACCAGAACATCGGCCCCAATTCCAGCGGTGCGAGCGCGGCTATCCTGCAACATTCCCAAGGAGAGCCCAACGATCAAGAGAATCAGCGTGACTTCCAAGGCCACAGCCACGACGCTGATCAGCGAGCGCACCGGCCGATGCACCAGATTCCCGACGATCATGCGATTCATCATGTTTTTTCTGCTGAAGCGCTTACGCTCTACCTGCTGTGGTCATCCGTGACTTTCACCGCTCCAGACTTAGGCTGATCGAGATGTACGACTTCCGCTCCGGGCGGCTGCTCAAGTGCAAACTGATCATCGGTCAACGGTTTATTAATTTCCAGCTTGATTATGTTCAGAGCGATGTCGTAATCCTCTCGTGACCTTTCGATTTCAATCGTACTCGGAAAATTAGTCCCGTCGAAGTCCTTGTAGTTCTGATAGTGGGCGTCAGTCGCTACGTTTCCCACTTGGTCGTAAATCCGTTGCCGGTGGGGCAGCAGGTCGGTTCGGCTGAATTCGATCCGGCGTGATAAATACCAGCCCTCGGTTCCTTTTCGTATGACCGCGAGTTCGTAATCAGGTTGCTGCGCCCGGTGCTTCTTTGAATCCACGACGGTTTCGTAACCGTTTTCCATCACTGCAATCTCATCCTGGCCGATATCCGGCAGCAACAGCGCGTCATAAATGTACTGTGGCCGCAGATTCTCCAATCGCTTGTCGGGCTGATAGTTGTCGTTATTATTCGAGCCTATGACGAATTTATTTCTAGTAGGAATCCACACCTTGAATTCCTGCCCGTTGCTCACCATATCGAAGGCAGTATTCCGCACCACCGGCATGAGACCCTTCATGCGCAACATAGCCGGCTTACGGGCCAGAATGTAACCCCGAATCTCTTTGTAATCAGTGATTCGTCCACTTTTCGGATCGCCCGCAGACGAGTCAATATCTACCGTCGCCTGTATGGACTGGATCTTCGTAGCCTGCTCGTTGACGTAGGCGATCAGCTGTTGCTGGGTAGCGGTCTTGAGCGGACGGTCGGACAACTGCCTGTCCACAGTTCGTGTTCGGAACAGACACCCGGTCAGCGGAAAGGCAGCCGCCGAAAGAAGTAAAAGAAAAACTACGCGTCGATGAAGACGATGCATTCCTATGCCGTTACCTGGGCGGACTGTAGCACTTATATCTCTTTAGTATAAGGCAGCGAAGGGTTCGGCGCTTACCGCTGATCGGGTAGGTGGGTGAGCGCGCGGCGGTAGGCAGCCACGTTTCGATTGTGCTCCTCAAGGCTGCGGGCGAAGCGGTGGTGTCCGTTTCCATCGGCAACAAAATAGAGAAAATCCGTGGTCTGAGGGTGCAAAGCTGCTTCCAGAGAGCTCCGTCCAGGATTTCCGATTGGGCCCGGCGGCAACCCGGGGAAGCGATAGGTGTTGTATGGCGAGTTGACCGCCAAATCGGCGTGATGAAGACTTCCTTGATAGGTTCCAGCCAGCAATTCCGCATAAATCACACTCGGGTCGGCATCCAGCGCCATCCTTTGCGCCAGGCGGTTGAAGTAGATGCCGGCCACCAGCGGCCGCTCCTCGGGAACTGCCGTCTCTTTCTCGACGATCGAGGCCATGGTCACGATCCGGGCGAGGTCCGCGTTAGCAGCAGAATTCGGGTCCGAGTTCGAACCAGAGTTCGGGCTATGGTTCGCACCCGCAGTCAGGACGATCTGTTGCGCGACTTGGCGGAACTGATGAACCATGGCCGCCACCATTTCTTCTAGGGTTTGAGTGCGGGTGAACTGGTACGTATTAGGAAAGAGGTAGCCCTCGAGCGACGTAGCCCCCGGCGCCAGGTCCGAAATCATCTGGGTCTGCGTTTCGGCAATGCGCAGAAAATCTGCCGCGGACCCTAGTCCCGCCTCCTCCATCGCCTTGGCGATGTCAAACATGGTGTAGCCTTCCGGAATCGTCACCACGTGGAAGTAAATATCACCGCGAGCGATGCGATCATAAACCTGCGGCAGACTCGCCTCCCGATCGAACTGATACTCACCGGCCTTCAATGACCGCTTGCGATGCGACGCGTGCCACAACCAAAAAATACGTTCGTTGCGGATCACCCCCGCTTTCTTCAATTCGATGGCGATCCTTCGCGACGAATAGCCGGGTCGCAGCAGCAAGAAAGTATTGGCCGGCGGCGTAACTGGAGCATAGAGCTGCCAAGCCACCCATCCGCCGACGGCGAGGACGGCAAGCAAAAAAACTGTGATCAGCGCGCGCAAGGTTTCAGTGTAAAAGGCTTTTCAGATTGACACAAAGTGGCAGGAGTACAGTGCCCGAAGGACCCATGGATAAGAGCGACCGGGGTTAGAGCTTTGAGGGTCCATTTTGCTCGGCGCTCTCCGCGTCTCGGCGGCGAAACACGCTTCTATTCCCCCAACCAATCCGCATACGGCTTCATCGACTCCACGTGATCGAAGACAATCTTGAGCGCCCCGGTGATCGGAATCGCGAGCACAAGCCCGACCGCGCCCCAAACCGCTCCCCAAAACAGCAACGCGATTGTGACCGCCAACGGATTGATTCGCAATCGGCTTCCCAGCAGTTTCGGGTAAAGAACATTCAGCGCCAACAGATGCATTCCAACGACGGAAATTACCACGATCACCAAGTCGCCGGCCTCCAGTTGCCCCAAGCCAACCAAAATTGGCGGAATCATCGCCAGCACAACTCCGAGGTAGGGAACCAGACTGAGAAAGCCGCTGACAACTCCGATGAAGTAGAAGAATGGAACGTGCAACAAGCCGAAGATGCCGACACTCACCGCCGAAATTAGAAGTCCAATCAGCAAGTTTCCCACGATAAAACTCTGTAACATCTTGCCAATCAGCCCCAGGGTCACAAATGCCGTGTTCCGGTAATGCAAGGGAAACAGCATCACGGTCGCCGAGCGCGCGTGGCTCTGCCAGGTCAGTAGAAAGTAAGCGAGGAAAGGAACGAACGAGGCCGCCAGCACAATGTCGGTGAAAGTCCCGGCGCCATGGGTAAGAACCTCGGGCCATGTCTGCACCTGCCGCACCGAGACGACGTTCGAGGACTGCGGGTCGGCGACCGCCTCGCTGGTTTTCTCCAGCTTTTCCGCATCGCGCTGAAACGGCTGCAGGATCGAGCGTATCTTCTGCGAATATTTCGGGACGTTGTCCGCAAAAATAATTGCCTGGTTATACGAGGCAACGGTGACGCCGTAGAGCATTGCCAATACGGCTACCATGCTGATCAGCGCCGCAGTCGCCCTCGGAAGGTGCAGATATTCCAGCGCCTGCACGAGTGGCGACAGCATAAAACTCAGCAGGATGGCAAAGAACAGCACGGCCAGCACCGATTCGCCGTAATACGCAAACATAATTACCAGGCCGATGCCAAGCAGCGTCAGCGACCAGTGATGCCCATGTACTTCAAGAGTGTCCATATTCAACCGGCCCATAATTCTGCCTTACCTCGGCGGGAATTGCACGACGGGAATTGCGGTAGAAGGAGCTTTTTCATCCCTCCAATCTACAATTGACCGATGGATGCACCCGGTACACCCGGCTACAGTCGTATCATGGCCCTCGATGTTGGCTCAAAAAGAATTGGCGTGGCCGTCTCCGACCCCCTCGGCATCACCGCGCAAGGGTTGGAGACGCTCCAGCGCCGCAACAAACGGAGCGACCTCGAGGCTCTCAGTCAGCTGCTCGCGAAGTATGGAGTTCGTGAGATTGTGGTCGGCCTGCCCTTACGTTTGAGTGGTGCGGAAGGAACGCAGTCGGAAAAGATGCGGCGTTTCGCCGACGATCTGCATACTCACTTCGGCGTGACCGTCCATCTTTGGGACGAACGCTGGACCTCAACCGAAGCCAACCGCCTGTTGCGCGAGACGGATCTCTCGATCAAGAAGCGAGGGCAGGCTGTCGACCGCATGGCAGCGATCCTGATTCTCCAATCCTGGATGGAAGCGCACGCCAAGTAGCGAACTGATCGGCGGGAAAAACAGGGAAACTGCGGATGGGCAAGAATTACGAAGCGAGTTCGGAAATTTCCGGGAAGCGCAGATTACACTTCGTAAGCGCCTTAGTGAGCGCCTCTTCAATCACTCTTTCTTCACAGTTGCGCGAGATGGCGATCTCGCTGACCAGCAAATACCGGGCGCGCTCCAGCATCTTCTTTTCGCGGAAGGAAAGCGACTTGGCTTGCCCAAGAATCAGAAGGCTCTTTAGAACTGCGGCAACATCCGTAAGAGAACCGGTGCGCATGCGGTCCGAATTCTCCTTGAAACGGTCTTTCCAGTCGGCCGCATTAATACATTCGCCGGAGGAGAGATAATCCACAATCTTCTCCACCTCGCCATTGCGCACGACCGGGCGCATCCCTACGCTATTGACGTTGGCAAAGGGCACCATGACTTTCAAACTGCTCGCTGCGATTTTCAACAGGTAGAATTTCTCGACGGTGGTTCCCATCGTTCGACTGCTGATTTGTTCGATAATTCCGACTCCATGGTTCGGATATACGACCTTATCGCCAATGTGGAAAACGCGGTCGCCGTTCATGGAGGGGCCCTCGCCCGAGGGAAGAGAACTGAACACTAGTCTAGCTGACCGCCGCTTGTAAGGCAATCGAGAAGCGCGCTCAGCTCGGCTGGCGCTTAACTCATTTCCGTTGAGTAGCTTGGCTCGGGGGGATGCCGCGAGAGGGACGACCTCCGCCGCCCGTTACTTCTATCTGAGAGTTATAATGCCCAAAGCGATGACGGAGATGACCGAGCAGATCAAGAAAAAGCTTCGGGACGAGCTGAACACGCTCGAACACGAACTGGCCTTCGACATCCCGAAAGAGATTAAGAAGGCAGTAGCCATGGGCGACCTCAGCGAAAATGCTGAATATCACATGGCCAAGCAGCGCCAGGAATACCTGAAGGCGCGCGTCCGCCAACTGGGCAAGCGCCTCGCCGACCTGTCGCTGATTAACATGAATAACATCCCCAAGGACAAAGTCGGCCTGGGCTCAACCGTAACGGTCTTCGACGAAACTAAGAATGAAGAGATGGAATACCAGCTCGTGACCAGCGAAGAGTCCGATGTAACCTCGGGCAAGATCTCGACCACCTCGCCGATCGGACGCGCCTTGCTGAATAAAAAAGTTGGCGATACTGCAACCGTCGTCACCCCCGGCGGAAGCCGCGAAATGGAAATTCTCAAGCTCTCTACTATGCACGACCTCGCCGAAGCCAAGCTGGCAGGGGAATTGGAATCCTTGCCGGAAGCGGAGCAGGAAAAAGAATGAACGGCGAGGTGACACCCCGCGCTGTGTCCGTCAGAGACGCAGACGGCATAAGGCGGGCGTCATGACTTGGACCAGCGGAGTCGGCCGCGCCTGCGGAGTCCTGCTCGACGCCATCGTGCGCCTTCTCGCTCTCGCGCGCATCAATCCCAACGGCCTGACCCTGATGGGACTAGTCGTCAACACCTACGCCGCTTTTTTGTTCGGATACGCGAATGGCGACAACCAGCGCCGCATGTTTTTCTATGCCGGCCTCGTCATCATCGGCTCGGGCTTCTTTGACCTGGTTGACGGCCGCGTCGCTCGCGCCTCAAACCAGGTCACGCGCTTCGGCGGGTTTTTCGATTCCATCGTCGATCGTTACAGCGATGCGTCGCTCTTCCTGGGGCTGCTGGTTTTTTACGGCCGCGGCAATCGGTTTTTTTACGTCGTACTGGCCGCGTTGGCGATGATCAGCGCCATCATGGTCAGTTACGCGCGCGCCCGTGCCGAATCGCTCATTGGCAGCTGCAAGGTCGGTTTCATGGAGCGCCCCGAACGTCTGGTGTTGCTCATCATCGGCGCACTCTTTAACGTGATGGCCCCTGTGCTTTGGGTCATTGCCGTGCTCTCCACCATCACCGTGATCCACCGCGTTATCTATACCTGGCAGCGGACACGTGACATGGATGCACCGCTCGCCGGCCGCGCCGCCTGACCGGAACTCGACCTGTTCTCCACCCTGTTATTCTTGTCAACTGATTGAGGAGATGCGCCCCTTGAGTTGGTCTCGCGCACATTGGGTGGTCGGATTGCTGACGCTGCTCATCTTTCCTTTGACCGGCCTATATATGCGACACATCGTCGGCGTTCCTCATTTAGACACCGTCCCTCGGCTGATCTTCCGTTCGCGCCATCTCTTTCTTCTCGTGGCGGGCGTGGCTAATCTGGCACTGTCCAACAGTCAACCTTTTCATCGCGCTCAGCGCGTAGCATCTGTCTTGATTTTGATCGCGCCGTTCTTCCTGATCGCGGCATTTTTCATTGATCCGACAAGAGGAATTCACAGCAGCACCATTTTTCGCCTTGGCATGTACAGCTTCTGGATAGCGGGCATACTACTAGCGATCGTCAACCGGCCTCGAAGAGAAAGAACTCCGCCAATGACCAGTAATGAGCAATGCTAGACTAAACGCCGGGATTTCCTGCGGAGCCTGAAATTTGCCAACCAATCCTGTTCTGGTGGTGCACGGCGGTGCCTGGGCAATTCCTGACGACATGGTCGACGCGCATCTCGACGGTGTGCGCAATGCCGCTGCCGCCGGATGGCGCGCCCTCGAACGCGGATCGGCTCTCGACGCCGTCGAAGAAGCCGTCGTCGTGATGGAGGACGATGAAACCTTCGACGCCGGCCGCGGTAGTTTTCTAAATCGCGACGGCAAGGTGCAACTTGATGCCTTCATCATGGACGGCGCTACCCTCCGCGGGGGCGGCGTCGGTTGCGTGGAGCGCTTGCGCAATCCGGTGCGCGCCGCCCGCAAAATTCTTAGCGATAGCCCGCACGTCTATTTCGTGGCCGAAGGCGCCGAGCGCTTTGCCGCCGAGCACGGCATCGCTCTCTGCCGCAATGAAGACCTGATCATCCCGCGCGAAGTCGAGCGCCTGCGCGAATATCAAGCCCAAGCCGCGACCGGCGGCAACGATCTGTTCGCCCCCGAAATTTCTCACGACATGCTTTCTCACGACACCGTCGGAGCCGTCGCCCTCGACCGCCATGGAAATATCGCGGCTGCCACCTCAACCGGAGGCACGCTCAACAAAGCTCCTGGCCGTCTCGGCGACTCTTCGCTGATCGGCTGCGGCTGTTACGCCGACAATCTCAGCGCTGCTGCGTCCACCACGGGGTGGGGGGAACCCATCATGAAGCTTGTGTTAGCAAAGTGGGCAGCCGACCGCGTCGAATCCGGCAGCCTGCCCGAGTGGATCGCACAAGAGGCCATGAACTTTCTCAAGCAGCGCCTCAACGGCCACGGTGGGATCATCTTGCTCGACGCCCAGGGCCGCTTCGGGATCGCCCACAACACCCCGCGTATGGCATGGGCGCTACACACGGTACAAAAACAAGACGCGGGAATTACTCGGAACGTCTGAAAGTGGCTGGAATCTTCGATCCCCGATCGGCCCAATAAGCCAATCTCTCCAGATAGCACCAGCCGACTATGATCCACACCACCATTTAGCGCCGTTTCGCGAGACATGCGCAAATTTTCATAATTCTATAACCCGCCCTTAACATTGCTCGTTTATCTATTCGGTGTTCCTCTCGGCTCTCGTGAGCAGTTGAGCCCTCGTCAATTTTCAGCCAGAACGATCCAGGAGGATCAATTATGAAAATCGACTTTCCAACCTATACGTCCGATAGCGCCGAAACCACGGCCATTAGCCCGGACGGCACAACTACGGACAGGGACAGCCGGGAGTTTCTCTCATAAAATCATTTTAAGAGTTGTGCTTACAACGTCATACTGTCTGCAGGCTCGCGCTGTCTACTGGCGAGCGGCCCATGGGAAAGTGGTTCGAGCGATGAAACAACTTGCCAGTCTTCGTCTTCTCCGACCCAGTGCGCTCTTGAGACGCGGCACGGTGTCGAAAACACTGTCGAGCGCTTTACTCTTGTTAGCAACCAGCCTCTTGCTGATGGCGCAGAACGTCGTGTTGACCGGCGCGCTCAGCGGAACGATTACCGACCAAAGCGGAGCGATCGTGCCGGGAGCG
>JBEKXO010000039.1:0-28872 GCA_049511995.1 Terriglobales bacterium | reverse complement strand
GAGGTTAGAGGTTAGAGGTCAGATTGCAGAGGTAAGGACCCATCCGCACTTGGTTTAACCTGTGCAATCTGACCTCTTAGCCTCTGCAATCAATTACGGTGCTTCGATCAACTCCATTTTACCGTCGCGCGTGCGATGCAACACCATCAGCTTGCCTTGCGGATCACGGAATACGAAAACATCCTTGTCACGGAAATGCGTTTCCTTGATCGCTTCTTCCAGCGTCATAGGGCGCAGCGAAACTGAGTCTCGGCTGTGCACCAGATGCACCTCGGTGGTTCGCGCTACCGAGGGGAATTTATGAACCAGAACAGAAACCGTCGTATTCTCCGCTAATCCCAGCGCTGCCTCGAGGTTCTCTTCCAAAGACTGGCCGTCAAATTTCTTTACTGCCTTGCGTTTCTTGCTCAGCCATTTTGTTTTGTGCTTGAGCGCCTGCTTTTGCAGATGGTCGAGCGCTTCGTTCACGGCGGACATCATGTCGGTGGTCTGGGCGAGTCCCACAATGGGGCCGTTAGGAGGATTAATCGTGATTTCAGCTTTGTGCCGGCGCTTTTCGACGGCCAGGATCACCTTGGTTTCGAATCGGTCACCGAGAATTTTGCGGATTTTACTTAGGCCGTCCTCGACTTCTTTACGGATGGTAGGAGTGATTACGTATTTTCTCGCGGTATATTCCACGTTCATTGAGAACCCTCCAGAATTTCTCAGGCCCGGAAAAAGGTCAGAGGTTAGAGGTCAGATTGCAGAGGTGAAAACCCTAGTCGAAGGTTTTACTTCTGCAATCCAACCTCTGACCTCTGCAATTACTTCTTAACTCTTCTTTGATGCGTGCTTGGAATTTTCATATCTTCGCGGTATTTCGCAACCGTTCGGCGAGTGACTTGGATACCCTGGGATTGCAGGATGCGAGTGATCTGTTCATCGGTCAATGGACGGCTGGGGTCTTCTTCTTCAATCAGCTTCTTGACGCGGCGTTTCAAAATCAGGAGCGAGGTGCCGCCACCTTCCGGACCCTGCACACTCTCGGAGAAGAAATAGCGCAATTCGAATACGCCCTGCTGCGTGTGGACATATTTGTTGGCGACGGCGCGGCTGACGGTGGAAGGATGGACGCCAATCTCCTCGGCGACTTCCTTGATCATCATCGGCTTCAGTTGGTCGATTCCGCGTTCGAGAAAATCCTGCTGGCGCGCGACGATCGAATAACAGACCTTGGTGATCGTCTGCTTGCGTTGTTCGATGTTCTTGATCAGCTGGATGGCGGACTTGTAGCGATCCTTGACGTAGTTGCGCGTGTCGCGGTCATTGCCATCGCGCGTCAGCAGGCGCTTGTAGGCGGGATTTAAGCGCAATTGCGGCATGTCTTCGTCGTTCATGATGACCAGCCACTCGTCGCCATGCTTCACGAAAGCAACATCGGGCTCGATCAAGCGGGCCGGAACCTTGTTATAGCGCAGGCCGGGGCGCGGATCCAGGGTACGAACGTAGTCGAGCGCCGCCAGTACCGCTTCGATCGGACGACCGATGGCGCGGCCGATTTCTTTAAATTGCTTCAGAGTCACGGCGCGCAAGTGCTGATCGACGACAGCGATTGCGTCCTTGACCACCTGCTCGGTGGTGGGCTCGGGCGCATGTTCAGTTGTGGCGTGACCGTTGCTGTGCGGTTGCAGTTGCAGTTGCAATTGGCCGAGATGGTAGCGCAACTGATAAAGCAGGCATTCGCGCAGATCGCGGCAAGCGATTCCCGGCGGATCGAACTGGCGAACCACCTCAAGAGCCTCGTGCAGATCGCCAACCGTGAAGCTTACGGATGGAATCCGAGCGGGCGCAGCCGCAACACCTGCAGTAGCTCCCCCGGCGCCGTTCTTGTTGTTCGCGACAGTAGGCGCGGATGCCTCGGTCGGCAGTTTGGGTTGCGCATCCGCGGGCTCGAAGCCGTGGGGATGAGATTCGGGATCAGATTCCGCGTGAACGGGCTTCGGGTAGACGGGAATGTCCGGCTCAATAGAAGAGTCGCCCACCGCGTCGTCCCCCGCCGATTGTGCCATGCCGGCAACGGCTTGAGCGAGATCTTGGGGAGCGTGGACGGAAGCTTCAAGATCGAAGCTATCGTCAGAACTTTGCGTCGCGGTTTCGGCGTCGTGGGCTTCAGTCTCACTAACAGCCAGCCCTAGCGCTTCCGCATCGCCCACAATTTTGGCAGCCACTTCCACATCGGCTTCAGGAGGTGCGACCGGAGCGATGCCCAGCAATTCTTCGTCGCTCGCGATCAGGTAGCCTTCGTCGTTCAGATTTCCAATAACCAGCTGGGCGGCCTGATGCACGGGAGGACGCACGGAAATGGCGCCCAGTTGCCACAGCAGATGGTCGCTCAGGTTCCCTGGTTTGGAGAGAAAATTCTCGAAGGAAGGCTTTTCGATCTCTTCCATTTCACCCGAGCTGCGATAGCCGGGATCGAGATACTCCTGGAAGAAGGAGCCAAAATCAATTTCTTCAAACGGATCTTTTTTCTCATCCGCGATAGTCGGCGGACCCTCTTCTGGCGTAGTGGCCTTTGACGAGAGGCGATCTCGCTCTTCCTCCTGGCGCCCTACGTCGTCAAGCAGTGGTACCGCATCTTCCAGTTCTTCGAGAACCGGGTTCTCCACCATCTCAGCATTGATCATGTCCTTAAGCTCGAGCTTGTTGAGTGCAAGCACCGAGACCATCTGCACGAGGCCCGGCGTAAGGATCTGCCGCTGCGACAACTTGACGTTCAATTTGTGCTGAAGAAGAACCATCTCTCCCCAAAAAAGTTCACAGTTCTCGGTTCTCAGTTCTCAATAAAGCATTGCCGTTCATTGTCTGGCACGGCTTTGTGGAAAACTTAGCTTCTCATGCACCTAGGTCGATCGTCTGGACACGAAAGGACAATGTGCCGACGCTGTAGTAACCAGTTCTCAGTTCCCGGTTCTCAGTTCTCAGTAAAGCGGGAAAACCGCACTCCTGAGAACTGAGAACCGGGAACTGAGAACTCACACCAATGAAAAGCTTTCCCCCAAATAAACTCGCCGCACCTCCGGGTCACTTCCCAACTCCTCGGGCGTACCCGAGCGAAAAATGCGGCCATCATTAATGATGTAAGCCCGATCGGTCACCGACAGCGTCTCTCGGACATTGTGGTCCGTGATCAGAATCCCTATCCCACTGGCCCGCAGATCGGAAATGATCTTCTGCAAGTCCAAAACTGCAATGGGGTCGATGCCCGAAAAGGGCTCGTCGAGCAAAATAAAGGTCGGATTGATGCAGAGCGAGCGCGCGATCTCTACCCGCCTTCGCTCACCGCCCGACAATGCGTACCCGCGATTCTGGCGGATATGCTCAAGTCCCAGTTGGTCGATCAGCTTGTCCGCCCGCTCGCGCCGTTCATGCCAGGAAATCGGCTGGACCTCGAGCACGGCCAGAATATTCTCTTCGACCGTCAGTTTCCTGAAAACCGACGCTTCCTGAGGGAGATAACTGATCCCGTACTGGCGAGCCCGCAAATACATGGGAACGCTGGTGATATCGTCCTGGTCATACAGCACCCTGCCGGTATCAGGAGGAACCAGACCTACGATGGCGTAAAAAGAGGTTGTTTTTCCGGCGCCGTTCGGCCCCAGAAGCCCCACGACCTCGCCCTGCAGAACCTGAAGGCTGACTCCGTTGACTACGCGTCGGCCACGATAGGATTTCCCGATTTCGTCGGTGGCCAGCGTGTGCATTTATCGTGCCACTTGTGTTTTGGTGACGGCCGGAGCTGTTTCTCGTCCTTCTACGAGCACCCTATCATCGTGTCTGTAGAAAGTCAACGAATCACCCGTGATTTTGCCCCGTTCGGCATCAAAAATGCTGGGCGGTCCGCCGGTCAGGACGAATTTGTCGTCGGCCGCCGTGTAGACTAACCGGTCACCGGCCGCATGCCGCGCCGGTTGCGTGATCACGACGTTGTTTTCAGCGATGATCCGGTCGACCTGCCCCGGAGTTCCGATCCCCGGCCTGTTATTAACCCCGGCTTTTGACTGGCTCTGCGGCAGCAACAACACGGTCATCTGCTGCGATGTCATGGTTGTGTCGGCTGCCTTAGCGGTCACACCGCCGTCCAGAAAAACCTTTCGTTCTAAGTCGGTGTAAGTGAGACGTGCCGACGTGATGTGGACTGGAGTCACCTTGCCGGCTTTATCCACTTGCACGAGCACGGTTGAAACTGGTTGAGGCGAGCTATGTTGAACTCCTCCTCGCGCAACGAGAGACCGATGATCGCGATCAAATTGAAGTTCGGGAGCCTCGACGACGTTCGCGTTTTGCCACAAGCGCGCGTCGCCAGTGTACAAAGCAATTGCCGTTGAACGATGCGCGGTCATACTGCGGCTGGTCACGTGAATCGGATCGGACGCGGCGAGCAAAGCCCCATCCGGTTGGGGCTTGAGGTCAGAGTAAGTGCTCTTGACGTTGCCCTCAGCAAGGGCGTCGCCGGTCGTGCGATTGAAGCGAATTGTCTGAGCGGTCGTGGTCATACCGCCGTCGACCACGCGAGGCGATCCGGTCAGGACGATCACCTGGTCGGCCGCTGTATACTCCCCGCGCTGCGCCCATGCTTTTTCCGTGCCATCGACATAGTTGAACTGCCCTGTCTGTGCAATCGACTTCACCCCTCCTTCCGGCAGAAAGGCCACGTCGAGCATGGTGCTGGTTGATACTCGATCAGCCAGCCCGGGCTGAGTCGATCCTCCTGCCGCTGTGCCAGGCTTTCCCGGGTCGATCAAACTGCTGACAATCTTCGCGTTCGGCTCTCCATGGAGCGTGGCCAGGCGATTCTGGTCGGTGAATTTGGCTGTAAACTTGGCCGCAGTCACGACTGTCTTCTGATTTGTGCCCGGCTGGGTGATCACAATCTGGGGTGGCCCGCTAGTCTCCGCAAGATCGAGAAGGCGGCCGTTCTTCACGATGAAGTCCATCACCGGCGCGGTCATCTCGAGCTCTTGATCGCGCGCGCCGGGCTTCGCCGGTGAGGCTGCCGCGACCAGAGCCGTGTTCCCGCTCTTTTTCTGCAGCAGACGCACACCGCCTTCGGCATGAACCGTCTGGAGCAATTGTTGACCATGAGAGGTTTCAAAATTCAGAGTGACCCGGCCAGCGAAAGCCTCGGCCGGCTGCTGTGCTGCTGGTTCCGCTGCCGCTGTCTGCATATCGCTGCTTGGAGCCGTCGCGGAGTCGAGCTGTGCCGCGCCTCCGTTGACAAGTTGGACGTTGCCGGTCAGGATCGCTTTCGTGAGTTGATTGCGGTTTCCGCTCAAGAAAAGTTCGGCGCGATCGGAACGCTCGCGCGTCTCGGTCACGGAAGTTGTCGAATCCAGGGGTTTGGAATTCGATTTAGCCGCAGCTCGCCCGGGAATCTCGCTTCGGACATTCCCCTCGGCGAGAACGCGATCGACCGTATTGTCGCCGCGCAGGAAGAGCGTGGCCTGATCGGACCAGGCTTCCTGCTGCTCGCGGCTCATGTGGACCACGGTGAGAAGTACCTGCCGCGGATCTTTCGAAATTTCGCCATGATTCGCGGTCAAGTGCACAGGTTGCGGGCGGTCAACCGACATCACGACCGTCGACAGCAAATCCAGCGTGCCGGCTTTGGCAGCATACCGAACGCCAATCGCAGAACCGCTCGCCTGTGGCGTTTGAAATACCACCTTGCCGCTGGCCGACGCGTCGCCAGTATTCTTGTTAAAGATGAGCCCGTCGGTCTCTACGTGAAGCGGCTGTCGGGCTTCTGCGGGAGGCGACTGATCGCTGTGCTGCAGGCCTTCGGGGTTGGCTTCGAGGTCAATCAGCACCCTGCCCTTGGCACTTACGTTGCCGGAAACGGGATCGTATTCGAAGTCATCTCCGCTAATCCGGTCAAACCGGCTGGCATCTTTGCCGTAGACGACGATCTTTACGTTGTGCAATTCCGCCCGCCCGCCTTCTTTGAATTGAACCGCCTTCGAGGCGCTCACGGTGAACTGCGTCCGGCCCTGTTCTGACTTGGAAATCGAAAAGCCGTCCGCGGTTTGCCGAATCTCGACGCCAAGTTTTTCCGGGATCGTGTGGACGGCTTTGCGAAGGCTCCAGCGCGCGTAGAAATACATGCCCGCGACCGTGGCGATCATCAGAATCGCGATCAAAGCGAACCAGCGGCGCAGGCGTAAAACGGACGGGGCCATGCGTTTAGTCTAAAGGAAAAGCAGGCGAGTATATTGCGGAGGTCAGAGGGCAGAGGTCAGAGGTAAAAACCGAAAACTCTGAAATTGAGGTTTGACCTCTACCCTGCGCTCCGATTTACGACCGTAGCACCAGCGTCCGCGCCAGCAGATCGTGAAGTCCCTGTTTGCGCTCGGTGAAGCCGACCATAATGTAGCCGATGCCGAGGATCATCGCCGAAAGCCACTTGGCAAAATGCCTTGCCGTCGCGCGCTCGAAAGAGATGCGATTGCCGTTGAGGTCGGTTACTTTCATGCCAAAGACCATCTTGCCGAGCGTTGCCTGGTAGGACGAGCTTTCCATGAAGGCCTCGTAGAGCCAAGAGCCGAAAAGGAGCACGATGAAGGTGACGCCACCGCCGAAAAGAGCGAGCGGAACGTGCGGCACTCGTCCCATCATGGACCCCGCCAACCCGACGCCGCCGAAAATCATGCTGATCGGCGCCACCACAACCCGCAAGATGATGGCGTCGATGATCGCCGCGACGACACGAATCCAGAAGCCTCCGTAGCCGACGCCAACCACGGGCGCAACGACTGTATAGGGAGCGACGGGGGTGGGATAGGCTGGCGCAAAGTTCGGAGAACTGGGCGGAGCCGGAAAAGCGCCCGAGACTGGCGCGGTCGACGCTCCGCAGCGGCTACAGAACTGCGAGCCAGCAGCATTTTGCGCGCCGCACTTGTTGCAAAAGAAAGTTGCGTTCATGCCCGGCACTATAAGGCTCGATTGGCTTCTTGTCAAAGACCGAAACGCGTGGCTGGAGGATAGGCGGGCGTGCGGACCGTATGCTCATAAATGCGTTACTGCGCTCGCTCCACGTCGCGCAACGTCAGTTCCAGTCCGCCGAACTCAGGATGGTCGTTCATGCCGAGAGAGTAGGCGATATCCAGGCGGTCGCCGGCCAGCAGTCGCAGGCGGTCGCAGGATTCTTTCAACCCCCAGCCCATGGCGTTGAAGGCGATGTTGTCGCGCCACGAAGGCGACGGCGGCGATTGTGTGGCGACACGAGCCTGATCTGCTGCCACGCCATTTCGTTTTGGAATCGATGCCGCGTCGGGATGGCAGCGGGGAGTGAAATCCTGCTCCGCCGCGAGCGCAACCGAGCCGTTGGCCGCTGCCACACGCAGCCGCACATGTTTGTCTTTGACCGCTTGCGGAGGCGCCATCAGGCGCACCGCTTTGGCGGCAAAAATTGGCTCCCGATTGTCCATGCCAAAGGGTTCCAACAACAGCAAAGCCTGGTGGAGTTCGGGGGTGACTTCGCTTAGCGGCAGCTCTCGATCGAATTCGAGCTGCGGCTCGAAATCGGCGGCCGTGAGCTTCGTCCGCGCGTAGCCATCGAGATGCTGGCGTAGTTTTTCGATATTGGCGCTCGGCAGGGCGAAGCCGACCGCGTGCGCATGCCCGCCGTAGCGCGAAAATAGATCGTGACACGATTCAAGTGCCTGCAGCAGGTGAAAAGCCGCGATCGATCGTCCCGAACCGTGTGCTTCATCGCCATCCCGCGAGATGACCAGGGTTGGGCGTCCATGGCGTTCGACCACGCGAGAAGCAGTAATGCCGATCACGCCACGATGCCAGCCTTCCCCATCGAGCACGACGCAGTGGGCCTCGCGCAGCGCCGGCTCTTCTTCGAGGCGGTGCTCGATGCTGTCCATGATGCGGCGCTCTTCTTCCTGTCGCTCGGCATTCAACTGATCGAGGCGGCCAGCCATTTGCCTTGCCCGCTCTATGTCTTTCTCGTTGAAAAGATCGACCACGTCGCGGGCCACGTCCATGCGTCCGGCAGCGTTCAGGCGAGGCGCGATGCGAAAGGCGACTTCTGTCGCCGTCAGCGCCCGCCCATCGCCGAGTTTCGCGACTTCAAGCAGCGCCCTCAGTCCGACATTCACAGGACGACGCAGACCTTGCAGGCCCAGTTTGGCAAAGACGCGATTCTCGCCGAGCAACGGGACCGCATCGGCGATAGTCGCGATGGCCACCACTTTCATGAACGACATCAGCAGGCGCGACTGATCCTTCACATCGAGCCGGCGCTGCATTAATCCCTGCGCCAGCTTGAATGCCACGCCTGCCCCGCATAAATATTTGCACGGATAGTCGCATCCGCTTTGGTTGGGATTAATCACAACCAACGCCTTTGGAACGCCGTCTGGTCCCGGCAGATGATGGTCGGTGACAATGAGGTCGATGCCGAGGCGACGCGCGGTTTCGGCGGCTGGGAAGGCGCGAATGCCGGTGTCGACGCTGATGATGAGGCGTACGCCTTCGGCGGCGGCGCGTTCGATCACCTCGTCGCGCATGCCGTAGCCTTCGCGTATACGATGCGGCACATGAAAGTCAGCCGTCCCGCCACACAGTTCGATAGCCGTCTTGAGGATGACGATTGCAGTCGTTCCGTCGACGTCATAGTCGCCGTAGATCAGGATTTTTTCTTTGCCCTCTAGTGCGGCTTCGAGGCGATCGAGCGCCGTTTTCATTCCGCTCATCAGTAAGGGGGCGTGGAGATCACTTATTGCGGGCGCAAGAAAACGGGCGGCAGCTTCCGGCTCATCGATGCCACGCGCGACCAGCAGATCGGCGAGAACGGGCAGCGCCGAAGCGGGAATTTTCAATTTGGAATCGCGCAGGGCTGCGGCCAGTACACGACCCTTCGCGGAATTCACCGGGTTGGAAATCCATCGCATTGCCATTGAGCGGGTAGAAACAGATTAGCAGGCTGGCGCATCGCCGGTAACAAGACAAGCCCTTCGAGGGGGCAGTGGGTCAGGTTGAAATGCCCCTTTCCCGCAGCGGCTTAAAGCCGGGAACGATTTTGCGGGTTAGGGCACGGCTGAAGCCGTGCCCCTTCATAGCCAATTCAAACTGACCATTAAATAGGAAGCGACGCATGCTGGCAATCAGACCGGGGGCTACGATCCAGAGTGATTCACGAACCAGCCGCAGGCAGCCGATGACACAAACACGGGAGAAATACGATGACGCCTGCCCTAGGCACCGCCAAAGAGAAGTCGCCGATCGAACTCCACTGGGATCCGGAGGCGATTCCGCCGTTTCCGGCTGTGGCGCTAAAGGCGCTTAGACTCATGTCGGGCACGGACACGTCCCTGCTCGAACTGTGCAATCTCATCCGCGCCGATCCCGCATTCTCGATTGCAATTCTCAGGGTTGCCAACTCGCCGCTGGTAGCTTTTTCAAAAAACATCACCAGCGTCCTGCAGGCGTCGATGGTGCTCGGCTTCTTGCGCCTGAGGCGCGTGGTCATCACCGTCGGCCTCAAAGCCTATTTCGAAAACTCGTTCACTTTGTTGATAAGGTCGTGCTGGCGTCACAGCGTCGCCTGCGCCATCATCGCCGAGCGCAGCGCCAGGTGGAGTTCTCTCGACAGCGACTTCGCTTATACCGCGGGCATTCTGCATGACATCGGACGCGTCGCTCTGGCCACGTTTATGGCAGATGCCTATGCCAGCGTCATCAAGCGTGGAGCGGAACGGCCGGACGATCTTCTTCAACTGGAACAGGAACTCTGCGGGATCGACCACTGCCAGGCGGGGCGGTCGCTGGTTGCGGCGTGGCATCTCCCGGAAGGTTTGCAGGAGGTTACCGCTTGTCATCACGAGCGGGAAGCGCGCCCGCCCGGCACCGCGTCACTCATTCCGCCCAGCTGCGAACTGGCGGACGCGCTTGGCTTCTCGGTAATCCACTGCCGATCGCCTCGCACCTATGCCGAGATTCTCGCCGACTTTCCCGAGCGTGCACGAAACCGCTTTCCGCCGGAGGACGAAACGCTGGCTCTCGAGATCGCGAACGAGATTAAAGTGCTTGAAGCGGTGTAGCGGAAGCGCAATTCCTGGCAGAAACTACCGCTCCTCGTCTCCGTCCGGCTCATCGATCATGAATCCGCCGGCGTCGTCGGCCAACTCGCGAAGGTGTTGATAATGCGCGTACCATTCCGTGCCAACCTCATAGACGAAGACGCAACCCTGATAGGCCCATCCCAGTTGCACGAATCCGGTCTTGCCGATATAAGTTTTGAGCCAGCGGCTTTCTTCGAGATCCTCTTCGCTGCTGAACTCACCATCGGCCAGGCGCTGCGATAGGCCATCCAACTCTTCGCGCTCGAGCGCCCAGGAATGCATGGTCAGGAAGGGCGCGCCGGTGGATTTGGCCAGCTCCACGAAGTCCTTCCAGCTGTCGGGATTCTTTCCCGAGTCCCACAGCACGCTGGGAATCTCGTCGCATTCCACATAGCCAAAGAAACGGCGCATGCCCAAGCCTTCAATGAAGGCGGTCATATCGTCTTTCATGCCTGTTAAGTCATCTGAGATAGGAGACATGGAGTTCTTTCATTGTAAAGCTTGGCGACAGTCAACCGCCACTGCGCCGGAGCCGAGCGACGCGGTTGCAAAGTGTGGGAGAATCTTGTTCCGCTATGAAGCAGTCGGTCGGAGGAATATGGGAGGAACAGCGATCATGTTTTCCCTGCAGAGCATTCTGGGCCTCGTCAGTACTTTTGGCGTCTGCGTCTTGCTGTCGGTCATTTCTTCGCCGGCAGCCGCGCAGAGTAAACGGATCGTTATCGCCGCGAGTGCCGTTCTCGACGGCAAGGGCCACCTGCTCCACGACGTCCGCATCGTGATCGAAGGCTCGAAGATTGTGGCGATTGTTCCCGAAATTGATTCGAAGAGCGCCTCGAAAGCCGGGCCGGTGGATTACGATCTGCGCGGCCTGACGGTCTTGCCTGGCTGGATCGACGCGCACGTGCACATTACCTGGAGCTTTGGCCCGGACGGGAAAAATGCGGGGCAGGGAGGAACCACTCCAGAGGCAGCGTATGCCGCCGCTTCGAATGCATGGCTGACGTTGATGGCGGGATTTACGACTGTTCAAAGCGTGGGATCGCCCGCCGATGTTCCCCTGCGCGACGCCATTGCGAAAGGATCGCTCCCTGGCCCGCGCATTCTTACGGCTGTCGAACCTCTTTTTGGGCAGGGCGACAAGACCGGGACACCGGATGAAATTCGCGCCTTCGTGCGGAAGCAGAAGGCAGCAGGCGCGGACCTGATCAAGATTTACGCGTCGGGAGGAATGACGCGGGGCACCATGACAATGTCACAGGAGCAGTTGAATGCGGCCTGCGATGAAGCGAAGAAACAGGGCCTGCGCACTCTTGTGCACGCTTATAGAGATGCGGTGCGGGCCGCCACTCTCGCCGGATGCACAGAGATTGAACACGGGGTAGGCGCTTCCGACGATGACCTGAGATTGATGGCAGAACACGCAACCTATCTTGATCCGCAAGCCGGCCTGCTGCTGGAAAATTATCTCCAGTACAAGGACAAATATCTCGCGCCACCTTACTACACGGAAGAAGGCTTTGCGGCGATGAAAGGGCTGATCCCGCTGCACCAGGAATTTATAAAACGTGCGCTGCGCATTCCCGGACTGAAAGTTGTTTACGGCACGGACGCAGTGGCGGGCGCTCATGGCCGCAACGGGGAAGATTTTATTTATCGCGTGCGCGATTGCGGAGTCGATCCGATGGCGGAGATGGTCTCTGCCAACTCGCTCGGAGCGGAAGGGCTCGGCATGGGCGAACAGATTGGCTCGATTGCGACGGGCTTGCAGGCGGACATCATCGCGCTCGACGGCGATCCGTTGGCGGACATTACGGCCGTCCGGCGAGTTGTGTTTGTGATGAAAGGCGGCGTGGTTTATAAGAATGTCGCGCGTGACTGAACGAGCGGGAGCCCACCTCAGCGGCTAAAGCCGTTAATCAGACGAAGCCTCTATCGCGGCGGTGAACCGCTGCGCCACCCAAGGGCAAAGAAAAAACCAGAGCGCCGGTGCAAGCGCACTATCCGCATCCACAAGCGGCGTTGTGTTAGACTTTCTGTTCACAAAAAAGCGTTTTCATCATGCTCTTTTCGAAAGAATACGTGGGCTATCTGGCCCGCGAAGTTTCCAAAAAACTGGTGGCGAGCGGTCTCATCGAGACCAAGGCGATGCCTGCCCTGAACGAGAAGGTACACGCGGCGCTGCTCGAAGAACTGGCGCTTGAGGACCGCATCAACGACGAAGTGCGCGTCATTCTCGAAGCGTATTCCGAAGAAATGCAGAAGAGCGGGGCCAATTACCAGGAGATGTTCCGCAAGGTGAAGACCGAACTGGTGAAAAAATATAAAGCAGTTCTTTAGTTATGAAGTCAGTAGTTATGAGGTCAACAGTCGAGATAAGCGTGAATACTAGAATTTCGAGGATGTCTCTGCCGTGCGACTAAGCCGCGACAAAGTAAACCGGCTCGCCCACGTGGTCACCGATGCCGTGGCTGACATGGATGCTGTCGAGTTCATCGAGGACCGCAACACGATCCGCCTCGAAGTCCGCAAGATTCTGGAAGAACTCTTTCTGCAGGAGGCGCGCATCGACCAGGCCGCCCGGCAGAAGATCGAGAGCCAGCGCCGCACCATCATCGAGGGCTCCGAGGAATGGTCGATCCTCTACCGCAAGTATTACAACGATGAAGTAAAGAAGCTGGGAATGTAAAGTACCCAGTACCCAGTACCCAGCACCCAGTCTTTTCGGCTCTTTTCTTGCTGCTGGTTAGAAACCAACTCATAATGAACCCTGGGAAGTGAAGTAGGGTAGCATCTCCCTCAGGGGCTAAAGCCCTAGTCTTTAGTGACTCTCCGCGGCACGGCTGAAGCCGTGCCCTACCCAAACGATTCATGAGATGGTTTTGGCTTCTAGTGGGTACTGGGTACTTTCATGGACCGCGTCGTCTTCGAATCTGTCGACAAGAAATTTCGCCACCACCCGGCACTCTTCAACTGGCTGGGCAGGGAGCGCAGCGGCGAAACCATTGCGTTGAAAAATGTTGCTTTTGCGGCAGCCAGCGCCGAGGTATTAGCGCTGCTGGGGCCGAATGGCAGCGGCAAAACGACGACCCTCAAGCTGATCTCAACCATGCTTCTGCCCGATGGCGGATCGGTGCGCGTGGGTGGCTTCGATACGCAGCGCGACGCGGGCAGGGTGCGGCGGCAGGTTGGTATCGCTGTTGC
Organism: Terriglobales bacterium; assembly: GCA_049511995.1. Classification (GTDB taxonomy): domain Bacteria; phylum Acidobacteriota; class Terriglobia; order Terriglobales; family Acidobacteriaceae; genus Acidiflorens. Next base: position 15,553 of record JBEKXO010000039.1, on the reverse strand, counting down.
CGCCGAACGGTCGTTTTTCCCACGCCTCTCCGCGCGTGAGAATCTTGAATTTTTTGGCGCGCTCGACGAGGTTCCGCGGCGAGACCGAACGCAGAGGGTCGATGAAGTACTGCGGGATACTGGCCTCGAAGAGCAGGGCGACACACTGGTCATGAAATTTTCCAGCGGCATGTACCAGCGGCTGGGAATCGCGCGCGCCCTGCTCAAGCGCCCCAGCGTGCTCTTGCTCGACGAACCGACGCGCAGCCTCGACGCCGCGACGACGGCGCACTTCTGGGCCACAATCCGTGCACTGGCCGAGCAGCGGGCAACCATCCTGCTCGCCACCCACAACTTCGCGGAAGCCGCGGCCGTGGCGGACCGCCTGCTCCTGCTGCATCGTGGAGAATTACTGGCCAACCGCGCCATTCGCAAGGGAGAGGATGCCGAGGCGCTACGCTCGTTTTATTTCCGCACGACCGGCGAGATCGATGCAAGAAATTTGTAATTTGTAATTTGTAATTTCGAAACGGGGACGCTCTGAGCGAGCGCCTCAAACAACAATTACCAATTACAAATTACCAACTTCAAATTTTCTTATGCTTTCCACTCTCGACAAGCTCCGTGCCATCTTGCGACGCGATCTGCTGACGGCAGTCCGGCATCGCAGCGGCTTTGTCGTGAGTTTTGTCGGAGTCTTCACCGAGTTGGCGGCCTTTTATTTTCTTTCCCGCGCCATCGGCCCCGGTTTTCGGCCCGGTGGCATTGAGTACTTCCCTTTCCTGCTGGTCGGCACCGGCGTCTACACTTTTTTTGTGATGAGCGCGCAGGCATTCCTGAGCACGGTGCAGGAGGCGCAACAAACGGGAACGCTGGAAGTGCTCATGACTACTTCCACCGCTCCAGCGGAGCTCGTCATCCTGAGCGCCATTTCCTCCTTTGCCGGCAACCTGGTCAATCTGCTTATTTATCTTGCCGCCGGCGTTGCCGTGTTCCGGGCGGCCATGCACGCCAATTTTTTCTCTTGCGCGGTCGTCTTGATTCTTTCTTTGGCAATCGCGCTCTCCCTCGGAATCGCCGCCGCCACACTTCAGGTTGCGTTCCAGAAGGGTGCGGCCTTGCTCTGGCTGCTCAGTTCCGGAATCTGGTTTCTGAGCGGGACAATGTTCCCGATCCAGAGTTTGCCGCGCCCGCTCGAATTGCTGGCGCGCGCCATTCCTCTTACTTACTCAATCGACGGAATGCGAGGGGCACTACTGGAGGGGCGCTCGGTGATGGCGATGGCCCCCACATTGGCCGTCCTGGCCGGGTTCGCCGCAGTCATGCTGCCGCTCGCGCTTGGCGCCCTGTCGCTCAGCCTGCGCCGCGCCAGGCAAAACGGAACTCTTTCATTTTATTGAGGATATTGATTCCGGGCCTGAAAATGGCCACTAACTCAGTATTGGCACCGCGAAATCGCTGTAGTACACTGCGTTTACTCTTATCTAAAAATGTTGGGAGAAGCCGACTGACCCATCCAACTGGCGTAAAGGTCAGGGGTCTTGATCAATGATGAAGGACAATGGGTTCCGTCGCGACCAGTCCCAGCATAGTTCTGTGATGTTCGCAGACACTTCCAACGCGGCGTCATCAAATTGGAGCGCGGTGCGTTCGGCGCTGGTGGCAGAAGTTTTGCGCGGCCAGGACCACCGGCGTGTTCGCGGGCAAATTTGCGGAGAGAGCATGCTGCCGGCCCTTTGGCCCGGCGACGTGGTCGAGATTGAAAGCTGCCGGGTTGAAGAGTTACGGGCAGGAGAAATCGTTCTTGCCAGGCGAGACGACCGGCTCGTGCTGCACCGATTGGTGAGTGGAAGTGGGCCCAATGGCTTTGTGCTGCGTGGCGATTGCGTGCGCTCGGCTGATCCCGAATATCCTGCGGATGCGTTGCTCGGCCGGTTGGTGGGCGGCGTTCCCGGGCAACGAAACATGCCAGCGTCAGCGCGGCGAGAGCGGTCGATCGCGCAATGGCTAGGTGCGAAGTTGTCGCGCACGATCGGAATATTATTCTGCTACTGCAGTCCGGCTCGCCTCGTCGCACTTAAGCTTCACAGCCGCCGAAAAAATCGGGCTCGCGGCCGTTTCACTCCGCAACGCAACGCTGAAATGTCAGCCGTCGAACTGAATTCTGCCGAGATCGCCCCCTCGGAAGCGGGAGCCTCATAGTGGCCGCGCCGCAAAAATCCGCGTGCGTCGAGATCGGGGCGATTCCCATTGCGCTAACCACCAGCGATGACGGCTTTCTTGATCTGCTGAGCCGGCGTTATGACGGTTTTCTTAGTTCTTCGCGCCCCGAGTTTCAACTTGAGTTTGACCTTTCGGCGGCGCATTCCGTTACCGGGGACGATGTTCGGGTTCGCCGCGATGGCGATGGCTGGATGCTGCAGCGCGGAGATTTTCGCGCCCACTGGGATTCGCGAACCAGACGCGGCACGGTTCGGCAGGATGCGAATCCCTATTCCCTCGATTCGGTGCTGCGCATTCTGCACAGCCTGATTCTGGCCGAGCGCGGCGGATTTCTGCTGCACTCCGCGAGCGGGATTTGCGAGGGAAAGGCATTTTTATTTTCGGGCATATCGGGAGCAGGCAAGACTACGATGACGCGCCTCGCGCCGCCTGACGTCACTCTGCTCAGCGACGAAATTTCATACCTGCGCCCGAACGCGGGCAGCTACGCCGCTTTTGGCACGCCTTTCGCCGGAGAACTGGCGAAATCGGGCGAGAACTGCAGCGCTCCCGTCTGTGCCCTTTTTTTTCTGGCTCAGGGGCCGGAGAATCGCATCGAAGAAATGTCGTCCGCGGAGGCGGTGCGCCGGCTCATGCGCAATATTTTGTTCTTTGCCGAAGATCACGTTTTGGTCGAAAAGCTTTTCGCTACGGCATGCGATTTTGTCGCCAGGATTCCCATGAGGCGACTGACTTTCTATCCTGATGGCAGGGTTTGGGAAGAAATCCGCAACTTCGCAGCCGATTTTCAAGAGGTGCCCCAACATGCCTGAAAATTGCACTTACATTGCGCGCAGTTCGGCGATTGCCGCGCGCGCTCTGGCGGGCGAAATGATGGTGATGAATTCGGCGGATTCCACTTTCTTCACGCTGAACGAGGTCGCTACCGCCATTTTTCAAGCTGCCGACGGCCGCACGCCGCTGCGTGAAATTGTGCGCGACCGCATCTGCGAACAATTCGAGGTCGACCCCGAACAAGCCCAGGCCGACGCCGAACAATTCGTCGCTGAACTTTCCGCGCACGGAATTCTGAAGGTTTCGAGCGAACCCCTGACTTCGGAGCCGGCCCGATGAGCCTGATGACCGAGGTCGGCCAGAAGGCTTTTAACCTGGGCGTGCCCATCGCCGTGCACATGGATGTTACCTATCGCTGCAACGAGCGCTGTGTGCATTGTTATCTCGATCACGACGATCATGGTGAGATGACTACCGACGAGATTAAGGGCGTGCTCGATCAACTGGCCGAGGCGGGCGTTTTCTTCCTCACCTTCAGTGGCGGCGAAGTTTTCATGCGCCGCGATTTCTTTGAACTGGTGGAACACGCGCGCCGCCTCATGTTCAACGTAAAGATCAAGACCAACGCGGTGATGATTCACGAAGAGGAAGCGCGCCGGCTTCGCGAACTGGACATCGACACGGTCCAGATCAGCGTTTACTCGCATCGTCCCGAAGTGCATGATGCTATTACCAAGTTGCCGCACTCGTTCGAGCGCACAGTCCGATCGATTCGCTTTCTGCGTGCGCAGGGCCTGCGCGTGACCATTGCCAATGTGCTGATGACTGCGAATTATTCCGATCACGTGGGCGTGCAAAAGCTGGCCGAGGAACTCGATGTGCATTACACGCTCGACCCCACCATCACGCCGATGATGGACGGCGACATGTCGGTGCTCGCGCTGCGTGTTCCGGGAGAGGAACTGAAGCAAGTTTTCAGTAATCCGTCGCTCGTCGAAAATCAGGAGGAATTCTGTGCCCCACCAAAGCCGCCTTCGGAAGAAGACCTCGAGGGTTACTCGTGCAGCGCGGGCCATTCCTTCTGCTACATTTCTCCCTATGGCGACGTGTTCCCCTGCGTGCAGTTTCCACTTCCCACGGGCAACGTTCGTCAGCAGAAATTTGTGGATATCTGGAGTTTTTCGCCACAGATGCAGGAAGTTCGCTCGATTCAAGCCAAGCACCTGACTGTCTGCTCGTCGTGCTCTCATGTCGCCAGTTGTTCGCGTTGTCCCGGCCTGGCTTATATGGAGGGAAGTATGCGCGGCCCATCCACCGCCGACTGCGAAAAGTCGTTCTATCGGACCGGCGTGCCCACCGCAAACATGCTGCGCCTGGGGCTTTCAAAACCGCACAGCACGACCGGTGACACTAGCCACCTGATTCAGATCAGGCCCCTTGCCGTACCCGCGTAATACGCCCCGGGGTTACAGGAGGCGCCCGGCGGCGACTTGCCCGCGTTTAAGATCGACAACAGCTTCGGCGCTCGACAATTTCTCCAGGATGCGCTGGAGGGCGACCCGAACGTCATGGGTAGCTTCATTGAACTTCAGCGCCGCTCCGATGCCCATATCCATGCGCACGACCTCGCTTTCGATCGCCACATTGATATGTTCGTGGGAGAATGCGAGTTTAAGCTGCGAACCCGGCAACAGGATGCCGCTGGTTTCAATGTAGCAGCCGCCCAAGCTGAGGTTGGTGATAATGCCGAGCGACTGGGGCTGGCCGTTGCCCGAAATTTCGGCGGTGAGGCGTCCTCGCACTCGCGGGTAGAGGCGGCGATTCTTGGGAGTGGACTGATTGCGCTTTTGCAGGTACATGCGCTTATCTGCCTCCGACAGAATCTTCTCGGCATCCACGCCATCGTCGGGATAGATGGCGCGGCCAACGCTAAGTGAGAGGATGTCTTCGTTGCAAATGTCTTTGCCCGCCTGCTGGGCCAATTCTCGCATCTGCTCGGCTTTTCGCGCCGCCGCTTCCACGGTGAGCCCGGGAGCGATGACGACGAATTCGTCTCCGCCCATGCGCGCCACATAATCGTATTCGCGGCTGGTTTCTTTTAGCGTATGGGCAAACAAACGCAGGACGCGGTTCCCTTCCAGGTGCCCGAAGCGGTCGTTAATCTGCTTGAAACCATCGAGATCGGCAACCATGACGGTCAGCGATTTGCTGTCGCGTTTGCAGCGTGCCATCTCCCGGTCAAGCTGCAGGAAGAGCGAGCGCGCATTGGGCAGTCCGGTTAAATAGTCGGTGACCGCCGAACTCTCCGCCTGCTCATACTTGACCGCGTTCTCGATGGCGAGCGCCATCTTCGAACTTACGGCCAGAAGAATCCGCAGGTGGTCGGAGGTAAAGAAATCTCTCTCCGCGTGATACAAAGCGACGACGCCGACGACGCCTTGCAGGCCTTCGAGCGGCACGGCGAGCGCGGAGTTCAGCGTGCTGTATTTCGAAGCATCGTTCAGGTAGCCGGGCTCAACCGAAGGATTGCCATTGAGAATCGGCTTGAGATTTTGCGCGACCCATCCCGAGAGCCCTTGGCCCATCGGAATACGCAGCGAAGCGAACAGACGGAAGTTGTCGCCATTCACATATTCGGGAACCAGTTCGTCGCCGTGGCGCACGTAGATGGCAATCGCGTCGTATGGCATGGCCCGTCGCAACTTCACCGCAAATACCGAAAGCGTTTCGCCAAGGCTGAGCGATGCTCCCAGATCCTGGCTGAGTTCGAAAAGAGTCTGCGCCTCCTGGCGCGCGGCCGCGATCGAACCGAGGAAACTGCGTTCTGGCATCTGGCGTTTCCCTTGCGCCTCGAATCCGGCCGCCGGCCTGTTGGCGGGCTCGATTTTCGCCTGCGGGTCGATCTCTTTCACTTCCGTGGACAGTTTCTGCTTGCTCATGCTGTCCGTACGTTGGTGGACCAGTTGTTCGAGGTCCACGTATCGCCGTTCCAGCACTTTGACGACTTGCGGATCAAACGACTTTCCCGATTCATCGACCAGGCGCGACATGGCTTCATTGAGCGGAAGCGCGCGACGATATTGGCGATCCGAGGCGAGCGCATCGAGAAAATCGACCGCCGCCAGAATGCGTGCGCCAATCGGAATTTCTGTTCCCTTTAATCCCAGCGGATAGCCCGTGCCATCGTACTTTTCGTGATGGGCGCGCACAATGGGCACAACCGGATAGGGAAACTGAACGCGCTCCAGGATCTCCGCCCCCACCAGCGGATGAATTTTCATTTTCTCGAACTCTTCCGGCGTCAATCGCCCTGGCTTGGAGATGATGTGCTCGGGAATTGCCAGTTTGCCGATGTCATGCAGCAGGGCTGCGGCCTGCAACGCCTCCATGCCCTGGCGATCGACTTTAAGATCCTTAGCGACCTCGACCGCATACACTCGCACCCGCTGCAAGTGATCGTGCGTGGTCTGATCCTTGGCCTCGATGGCTAAAGCCAGCGCCTCGATGGTCCGCATATGCAAGTCGGCCATTTCTTCAACGTGGCGTTTCTCGTCTTCCAGTTTGCCGAGGTAAAGTCTGTACGAACGATAGATGAGATAGGCCACCGGCAGCGTCAGCAACGAGGTTTGCCAGTCGGTGAAACCGTGCAACCAACTGATCATCCCAGCCACGCCCGCGCCGACGAGGTAGTAGGGAAAGCTCCAGAAATAGCAGTCGGCCCATATCTTGCGCAACGATTTGCGCTCGGTCAACGAGATGGCAGCCGCCACGGGAAGCGTATTGGCGACAAAATAGACGCACGCCGCAACAAACAGCAGGGTCGAGGGGTTGCTCACCACGCGATGGATGAGCGAATAACGATAACACGCAAAGGTTACCGCGATCGCGAGCGCTGTCGAGCAAACGTTAAAGGCAATTTGAATCGGATTCGGACGATCGCGGCCGAGGCATTGCACGACGACTGCCGCGCAGCCCAGCGCCATCGTCTCTGATAGGCTCAGTTCCAAAACTCCCAGGAGCAAGAAGAGAAAATTTACCGACATCGTTCCGGTAATTCCGGGCAGGTTGACCTTGAGTCGCGAGGCCGCCAGAGCAATGACCAGGTAGCACAAAAACTTGAGGGGATTTTGACTTTCTCCATGCCAGGTGGAATAGCTCAGCACGATCGTCCCACAAGCAATAACCACGCCTATGAAAAGGCGTGGCGCCGCGCTCATCTCCCTGAAGGATTGAGGGCGGGTTGTCATGGAGACGAACTCCTGCCGGAGTGCCGGGCAACTCAATTCCCTGGCGCAAGATACACGGGAACACCTCATTAGATAACAGGCGGTGTATGGGCACGAAAGCATTCGGGGTTGAGGGGGAAACTTCCGTAACGAGCGAGAATGACTGTCTGGCTATTGCCGGATTCGAACGCGCGTACGCACGCCACGCTTAAGCCCCAGAAAACAAACCAGTAAATACCCGTCTTGCAAGCTGGGAACCGACTAGCTTGGCGGCGCGTATAAGAGGGTATGGGGGCCTGTGCGATTACGGGGAAACTACGCCAAAAAAAGGGCGCGAGTTTATTTCAACGCCTTGAGCGAAGTTCGAGGCTGGGTTTTTCGTTCCAGTGGCGATCTTCTGTTGCGAGATTCTAGTTGCGATCAAGGTGCCAAAGTTTGACTTGCCGGAAGCTGCGAGCCTACCATGAATAACCCACCTCCAGGAGCGTTCCCGGGCATGATTGGCGAGACGATGATCGGGCAAACGATCTCTCACTATCGTGTGCTGTCGCAACTGGGCGGCGGCGGGATGGGAGTGGTCTATGAAGCCGAAGACATCAATCTGGGCCGCCATGTCGCGCTCAAGTTCCTCCCGCCGGAGACAGAAAAGGATCCGGTCGCGCTCGACCGATTTCAGCGCGAAGCGCGTGCCGCTTCCGCGCTGAACCATCCCAACATCTGCACTATCTACGAGGTCGGCCAAGAGGGTGGCCGGCACTTCATCGCCATGGAGTTGTTGGAAGGCGAGACGCTGAAGAAGTGCATCCACAGTCAACCGCTCGAGCTCGAAACCTTGCTCGATCTGGGTATACAAATTGCCGACGGTCTCGACGCTGCGCATGCCAAGGGCATCATCCACCGCGACATCAAACCGGCTAATATTTTTGTGACGACGCGCAATCAGGCGAAGATTCTCGACTTCGGCTTGGCAAAGCGCACCGGAAAGGCTTCCATTCATTCTGCGGTCACCCTGGGATCCGCGGAGACGGTCGATGAGCCGTTCCTCACCAGTCCCGGGTCGACCGTCGGCACGGTTGCTTACATGTCGCCGGAGCAGGCGCGCGGCAAGGAGCTCGATGCGCGCAGCGACTTGTTCTCTTTCGGAGCGGTGCTCTATGAGATGGCGACCGGTGCTGTGCCGTTTCACGGCGACACCTCAGCGGTTATCTTCGACTCGATTCTGAATCGCCCGCCGACGCCCTCGCTGCGCCTGAATCCAGCCTTGCCTCCGCACTTTGAAGAAATCCTGAACAAGCTGCTGGAAAAAGATCGCGACTTGCGCTATCAGAGCGCGGCGGAAGTGCGCTCTGATCTGAAGCGCCTGCGACGCGACTCCGGATCGGGCTCGCTGCTAGCCGCGGATTCATCTGTTTCGTCCGTCCGCAGCTCTGCGGCTCATAAAGCGGCCGCCCCCGGCAGGAAAATACCGATGTGGCTGATTCCGGCTTTAGTGGTCGCGATTGCGGCCGCCGGCGTCGGCTTTGTTTTTCTGAAGCGTGGGCATGCCCTTACTGAAAAAGATTCGATCCTGATTACCGATTTCGTAAACACCACCGCCGACCCCGTCTTCGATGGCACGCTCAAAAAGGCGCTGGCCGTCGATCTGGGACAGTCGCCTTATCTGAACGTGTTCCCCGATCAGAAGATCCGCCAGACGCTGCAGTTCATGGGGCGCAGTCCTGACGATCGCATCACCAGCGATGTCGGCCGCGAAATCTGTCAGCGCGATGGCATCAAGGCGACGCTGAACGGCAGCATCGACAGCGTCGGAGGCCAATATGTCGTCACTCTCGAAGCGACCAACGTCGCGTCAGGCGATTCACTGGGACGGCAGCAGGTTCAGGCCGATCGAAAAGAAGATGTGCTCAACGCGCTGCACAGTGCCGCAACCAAAATGCGGGGGCAACTCGGCGAATCGCTCTCCATGGTGCAGAAATACGACATGTCACTTTCTCAAGCGACCACGTCGTCCCTCGACGCCTTGAAGGCTCTGAGCCTCGGCGATGCCAAGCACAATGTCGGCGATGAACTGGGAGCGTTGCCCGACTATCAGCGCGCCGTCGAGATCGATCCCAACTTCGCGATGGCTTATGCCCGCCTGGGCGCGGTCTATAACAATTTGGGGCAGACACCGCTTTCGGAGCAAAACCGGCAGAAGGCTTTCGAGCTGCGCGACCGCGCCAGCGAGCGCGAAAAACTCTACATCATGGCCCACTATTATGGCGACAGCGGCCAGATCGACAAAGGTATTACGGTTTACGAACTCTATCGCCAGACTTATCCGCGCGATTCCACGCCGTTCAGTAACTTGGCGAGTATCTATAACCAGCTCGGGCAATTCGACAATGCCTTAGAGAACGCAAAACGTGCGGTCGAGATTGACCCTGATTCGGTAACCGGCTATTCCAACCTGGCCCAGGCATATGAGGGATTGAATCGAATCGAGGAAGCACGCGCCACCTTCAATACCGCGCTTCAGCGCAAAGTAGCTCCAATGACCTTCCACGTGGGCTTGGCTGGCTGCGATTGGGCCGAAGGCAAAGATGCCAATGTAGAAAAAGAGTTGCAATTGGCATCGACGACTCCAGAGGGAGAGCTAACTGTCGTCGAGTTCAGAGCGGGCCTGGCCACCGCGCGCGGCCGATTCAAGCAGGCGCGCGATCTGACGCGCCAGGCCGCGGATGTATTCGACCGCCTGCATCTGCAAGGTCGCCCCGATCTCGAATCCAACCTGGCCGGCTCCGAGGCTCTGGTGGGCAATCGCAGCGAAGCCATCGCTGAGGTGAACGATGCGCTGCAATCATCGCGCTCCTTCAACGTGTTGTGGAATGCGGGTATGGCCTACGCCATCTTGCGCGAGGACCAAAAGGCGATTGCTATCGCCGATGAGATGCAGCGCACTCGTCCGAACGATACGATGGCGGTGAACGTGGCCGCTCCGATGATTCGGGCTATTGTCGCCCTGCGGCCAGCCAATCCCGCCAAAGCCGATCCGGCCAAAGCGGTGGACTTAATCAACGGTGTGGCGCTCTACGGTCGCGGCATGAGCGGTGTTTACTACACTCGAGGATTAGCTTACGAGATGCTTGGCCGCTATCCCGAAGCACGGCAGGATTTCCAAAAGGTCATCGACCTCAAAGCCCGCAGCGGTCCTGATCCGGTTTATGACCTCGCACAATTGGAACTGGGCCGGCTGTCGAAGAAAGAAGGCGATGCGCCGAAAGCTCGCATCGCCTACCAGAATTTTCTCGCCAATTGGAAAGACGCTGACCCCGACCTGCCGCTGCTCAAAGAGGTCAAGGCGGAATATGCAAGGCTGCAGTAGAAGACAAAGCTTGCGGCTTCCGTTTGTCTCGCGGTACTGTCCGCAGTTGCCGAGCTATGCTCGGCTTGGACGGGCGGGGGCGCCCGTCCCTACGCGAGCTTAGAAGTGGAACCCAAGTTGCGCCGTCAGCGCGCGTGGCGTCACAAAGTGCGTCCCACTGAAGGTTGAAAGAAAGTTATACAAGGCTACCTTGTTAGCAATGTTGATGGCGGTGAGCGTCAGACTCCATTTGTAATGATCGCCTTTGAACAGGTTGTCATCGCCCGCCGAAACATCGAATAAGTTGCGCTGAGCGATGCGCGGCGGATTGTGATCATCGTTCTCCGCGTTGATCGCCGGCACTTTGATCCGGTTGGACCCAAACTGCGACGCCAGACAAGTGGAAGGCAAAGGAGTGGTGGGAGTTGCAGTAGCGCCGGCGCAGGTAAATCCGGCTTCGTACTCTTGATCGGCGCTCAGCGGATTTCCAAAAGCATCCTGCAAGAATACGGCGGGTTGTCCGCCGATGGTCGTTGATTGCGGACAATCGTTCCCCGGATTTACTCCATAGCACGGAGCGTTACCCGCCACCAGGCCGCTGTCATAGCGCCAATTGAAGCCGAACCACGGGCCCCGCTTCCAGGGCTGATACTGCAAGTGGGTCGTCTCGTTGAATTTTTCGTCGTGATCGATTCGGAAGGGAAGGTTGGTGGTGGAGACGGTTGCGCCCGCTCCACCAATCTGGGGATGGAAAAAGCGCGCCGCCACGCTCGAGAAGACCATCTGCGCGGAGAAGCCGTGCAGATTCGGGACTCTCACGCTACCCGCGTACCCAGGAATTTTTGCATTGTGCCACTCAATCGGAAAGGTGATGGGAGTGTTACCGAGAACGCTGAAATCGTAGCCGTTGTGCGTGTATTTTGTGATCCACTCGCCGGAAAAGACCAGGTAGCGCGAGAACGCCTGTTCGAGCCCGAGATGAAACTCGTTGCGGAAGCCGGGATTCAAAGGATTCGCCTGAAAGGCACCCGGCACGGCCGGAGAACAAGCAAGCAGCGGACTCAAAACCGGGTTGCTGCAACCGACGCTCGAGAGAATCAAATTTTCATTAAAGGGAGATTCGAGAGTGCGCGCATAAGACGCGCGCAGAACCGTGCCCGACTTTTTGATGTTGTAAGAGATTCCAATACGTGGCTCAGCCTGGCTTGCCGCGGTAAGGCCGTTGTAGACGTCTCCGCGCACGCCAACGTTCATTGACCAGTGCCCTATCGAGATTGCATCCTGAATGTAAAGAGCGAGTTCCTTCACATCAGTGTGCCCTTTGAAGACGTACGGGGCCCCTCCGCGGGTCAAATCGTAAGGAGCAAGGATGGGATTGTAGTTGGGATAGAACGCAGTGCCTGCCGAGTTCGCCGCAATGTTTTCCTGATAGCCAAAAGCGCCGCACTGTGACGGATCGGTGAAGCCAGGGACTGGAACGGTGGGCGTGGCCGACGCCAGAGTTATGCAAGGCGCGTTGTAGGCGGGGTCGACGATCCCGATGCTGTCATTCTCATTGAGAAATGTCTGTTCGTAGGTGACTCCCGCCTTGATGTTATTTATCCCTTTGGCGTACGAGATATCGGATCGAATGCCCGTGTTGGTGAGCGTTCGATTCTGACCGACCGATTGTCTTTGCAGACTCGGCGGGCCAAGATCGGCGAACGGATCGCTGCTCGGGTAGTAGTCGTAATCGTCGCGACGCACAAACGCTCCTAGCGTAAATACAGCGTTGGTGCTGATGAGGCGCGTCCAGGAAGGCGCGATATTGAAAGTCCCAATCTTGGAGCGCTGATCTGCTGAGCCGACGGTGACACCGGGAGTGAATCCAGTCGGAGTACCGATGGGAACGACACCGTTGTAATTCTCCGCCGCCGGAAGAACTCCGCTCAGACCGTTCCAGGCCGTCGCATTTTCGGCGTCCACCGAATTTGGCGTCTGGAACCAGCTGCGGCTGTAGCCGAGATTGAGATGAATCGAGTCGCCCGACGAGATCTGATAGTCGATGCGGTCAAACAGATTCTGTTCGTTGCCCTTGTCGTGAATCACCGCGAATTCCGGCGCGTCGAGAAAGCGGCCGCTGTTCAGCCCGGCAACCGAAATAAAATTTCCCCAGTTCTTGCCGCCATAGGCGAGATCGGCCGACAGATTGGTCGATCCAAACGAACCGTAGGAAGTGGAGATGCTGCCATGGGGCGTGGTTGAACCCTGACCGGAGCGAGTTGCGGCCACGATCACGACACTGGTCTTGCCTCCGTATTCCGCGGGCGGCGCGCCCGCGATGACTTCCATCGATTGAATCGCGTCGACAGAAACCTGGTTGGAAAAAGTTTTGCTCGACTGGTCGGTCATGGGCTGGCCGTCGATGGAGAAGGAATTCTCCGCGTGATCGCCGTAGCCATGAATTTGGCCGTCGGAGTCGGAAGCGACGCCGGGCGTCGCCAGTCCGACCAGCGTACTCATCGAAGACGATCCGCTCCCCATTGGAAGTTTGTCGATCAATTCTTTGTCAACGTCGGCATGGAAGGTCGGATCATTTTCCACCAGGTCGCCGGCCGCTTCGACCGAAACCGTAGTGGATGAGCCGACTACCTGAAGATTGACCTGAATAAAGGCGGGCACGACCGAGCGCACTTCCACATCCTGCGCAGTCGCGGCGAAGCCCTCGGCCGTCACCGTCATGTGGTAGTTGTTGAACGGCACGTTCACGAAGGTAAAAGCCCCCTTGGCATCGGTGCTGGTTTTGCGGTCAAAACCGGTGACCGGGTTATGAATTTCGACTGTGGCATTCGGCACCACTGCGGCCGATGGATCGAGCACGGTGCCGTTAATTGTTCCCGCGCTTCCGGACGACGGGGCGGCCGCGTTCGTCGGCTCCGCGCTCACGGTCCCGCCACTTAACATCACCGCCACGGCAAGGGTTGCCGCAGCTAGATAACTCTTATAAGACGAATGCATGATTCCTCCACCAATAAGGTTCTGAGGCGAGTTCAATCAAGATCGAAAGCGGATCGAGATCGAAAGGTCGCGGCCGTTTCGGAAATATCTACGGGAGAGCGCCGGATCAGAACGCGGGGGGAGGACGAATGAACTGCGTAGTAGCGGGGCGGAAGGTCGGCGACACTTCGGCAATGAAAATCGCCAGCGGGACGGTGAATAAAACAGGCGCCGAGGCGGTCGTTTCGGTGCTGATTCCGGCGTGAGCGCTGGCGCAAATCGAGCAAGTATGTCGCGCCGTGGCGGAGTTCTCATCGTTGTCATTGTGCGAGTGGGTGGCTTGAGCCATCCCCATTACACACATGAGCGCGATCGCGAGCACGGACACAGCTCTCACGAATACGCCCCGATTGGATGAAACGCTGAACATGCTATGCAGTAATTCTATCCTTAGATGGCCGTATGCGGGAACTCGGCGCAGTAAAAATGATCCTGCCGTAACCTATTCTGTAGTTCGCCTGAGCATTTGCTCGCCAGGTCCGAATCCTGCGCCGGCACGGGGCGAGAACCAACAAAAGCACTGTTACCGGCGTGAGCCTTCCTCGACAATTGGTGCAATTGTTATGTCAGCGGCGGCACTTCGTCACGGCCGCGCCACCTGCGTCTTAATTTGCTCTTTGCCAAGTTGCGCTCGCGCTCTGCGCCGGCGCCGCGAAGTCAGACTCAGGGAGAAGTATTTATGTCGGGACAAGTCATTTTGTATTTTGAAGATCAGGCAGACGCCCTACGCTTCGCCTTAGCCGCCGGCTCGGTGATGGCCGGAGACGGAAGCCGCGCCACCGGCGATCTCGTCGAGGAAACGACCCGCATCACGCGGATCAAGTTGAACGCCGCCAACAAAGGCGCGCAACAGGGCAAGAACAAGCAATCGCCTCCGAGCCTGGATCCCGATCCAAATCCCAGCGAGCGAGTAGCCTAACCACTCCGAAACAGCCGGTCAGCGCCGCATTCTCGGCAAAGGTAAGCACGCGAGCATTTAGAATGTCTGCTATGCCCACTACGGTCGAACAAGCGTCATCCTCTTCTCTGTCCCTATCTGTGTCGCCCGCGCTCGACCTCACGTGGGTGCGCGCGCAATTTCCAGCGCTCGCGCAAAAAGTGAATGGCCAGCCCGCTGTTTTCCTCGATGGTCCGGGCGGCACGCAGGTGCCGCAGCGCGTTATCGACGCGATCTCGGATTATCTTTCGCACAACAATGCCAACACCGGCGGCGCTTATCTCACCAGCCGCAACACGGACCGCGTGATCGTGGAAGCGCGGGCGGCGATGGGAGATTTTCTGAATTGCGATGCGGATGAAATTGTCTTCGGACCGAATATGACGACGTTGACCTATTCGATCAGCCGCTCGCTTGGACGCGATCTCGGCCCCGGGGACGAGATTGTGGTTACGCTGCTCGATCACGATGCGAATTTTTCTCCGTGGAAGGCGCTGGAAGAAAAAGGCGTGATCATACGTGCGGTGAAGTTCAATGAAGCAGATTGCACGCTCGATATGCGCGACTTGGCGGCCAAGATCGGCGAGCGGACTAAAATCGTGGCCGTTGGCTATGCGTCGAACGCGGTGGGAACGATCAACGATGTCGCCGAGGTTGTGCGACTGGCGCGGCAAGTGGGGGCGGTGAGTTATATCGATGCTGTGCATTATGCTCCGCATGGAGCGATTGATGTGCGTGCGCTCGACTGCGATTTTCTCGTGTGTTCGACTTATAAATTTTTTGGGCCACACATGGGCGTGCTCTACGGCAAGCGCCAACATTTAGAAAGATTGCGGCCGTATAAGCTACGGCCGAATACCGACAACATTCCGAATTGCTGGGAGTGGGGCACTCTCAATCATGAGTGCATCGCGGGAATTAAGGCCTGCGTGGATTATTGGGAAGCGCTTGGACGGCGGGCAAGGCCTGAGGCCGCAACCCGTCGCGCTGCGATTCTGGCCGCCCACGAAGCGATACATCAGCACGAGCGCAAGA
>JBEKXO010000038.1:0-29073 GCA_049511995.1 Terriglobales bacterium | reverse complement strand
TGCACGACGCCGTAAGCCTAAATAGTAGAACGCATAGCAACGCCGGTCTTGCAGTTTATTCTTTCGTGCAAACTCGGAAGTAACTGGCGTTCCGTAGGTTGTGACTGGTGTAGCGACGCGCTTCATGACAAGATGAGCACAACCCGCAGGAATTACAAGTAGTTACCAAGGTTTCCTTATGAGCGAAGGTGTCTCCCTAACAGAGGTTGAGGCTCCCCAGATAGGAAGCACGGAGAATCCCGCGAAGCCGGCTCTTCCAGCTTCGTGGCAACGGGGATTTTGGGCGTTGGTCGCCACTCAATTTCAAGGAGCCTTCAATGAAAACGGCCTCAAAAACCTGGTCGTCTTCATCATCCTTGGTATGGCCATGGAGACGGCGCACCGCGATCGGCTCGTCCTGGTGGTCGGGACTCTTTTCTCGGTTCCATTCATTCTCTTCTCGATGACCGGTGGGTTTCTGGCGGATCGTTACAGCAAGCGAACCGTCACCATCTGGACAAAGTATTTCGAGATGGCCGTCATGGTGCTGGCCATCGCCGGACTGGGCTGGCAGAATCTGAATCTCGAAATGGCTGCCGTTTTCCTGGCAAGCACGCAGGCTGCGCTCTTTGGTCCCTCTAAATATGGACTGTTACCTGAGTTGCTTCCGGACGCGAAGCTTTCCTGGGGGAATGGGGTGCTGGAACTCGGCACCTTTCTGGCGGTAATTGCGGGCGGAGTTTCTGGCGCGTTTCTGGCGGACGTCTTTCACGGCCAGCAGAGTTGGTCGGGGGTGATCTTTCTTGGTCTATCGGTTGTTGGGCTGCTTTTTGCCCTTGGAATCACGAAAGTTCCGGCGGCTGATCCCGGCAAGAAATTTCGAGCCAACCCGATTGGCGATCTGTGGACACAAGGACGCCTCATTCGACACGACCGAGTGCTATGGCTGGCGGTTCTGGGCAACACATATTTCTGGTTTCTCGGGGCGCTGCTGACTGCCAACATTGTGTTCTACGGCAGCGATGTGCTGCATATCAGTTCGACTCGAACGGGAATTCTGCAGGCCGCGGTCGCAATTGGAATTGGCTTAGGCAGCCTGGCTGCTGGTTATCTGTCGGGCGGCAAGGTCGAATATGGTTTGATTCCGCTTGGCTCCGTCGGAATGACCGTGTTCGGGGTCCTGCTGTCGGGACACGCGCTATCGTTCACTCATGTGCTCTTGCTGTTAGCCGCTCTTGGATTCTCGGCCGGTTTCTTTGCGGTCCCGATCAATGCTTTGATTCAGCACCGCCCCGACGAAAAAGACAAAGGCGGTGTGATCGCGGCTGCAAACCTGCTGTCATTTGTGGGCATTGGCGGAGCGGCGGGGGCCTACTACGTCTTTCAACATTATGCCCACCTGAGCCCGCCCGCGATTTTCCTATCCGTTTCGCTGGTAACGGTGGCGGCGACGATCTATGTTTTATACCTGTTGCCCAACGCCCTGCTTCGCCTGCTTCTTTGGATCGCGACCCACACTCTCTATCGAATTCATCTGGAAGGGCGCGACAACATTCCAACAAAAGGCGGGGCGCTGATTGTACCGAACCACGTGTCGATGGTCGACGCGGTGCTGCTGATTGCCTCGATCGAGCGGCCGATCCGCTTTTTGATGTTCAAGGGTTCTTATGATCACCCGCTGGTGAAGCCGTTTGCCAAAATCATGGGAGTAATCCCAATTTCATCGCAGCTTCGACCGCGCGAGATGATTCAATCACTACGCACTGCGACGCAAGCTTTGAAGGACGGCGAGATTGTGTGCATCTTCCCCGAAGGGCAGATGACTCGCATCGGCCAAATGCTTCCCTTCCGGCGCGGCATGGAGCGAATCATTAAGGGCGTGGATGCGCCAATCATTCCGGTGAATCTCGGCGGCGTGTGGGGCTCGGTATTCAGTTTCGAACGCGGAAGGTTCTTGTGGAAGCTGCCGCGCAGATTTCCCTATCCCGTCACCGTGACCTTTGGCAAGCCGATGCCATCGACTACGGGCGCGCAAGAGGTGAGGCAGGCGGTGCAGGAGTTGGGCGCTGACGCTTATCAATTTCGCAAACGCTACATGCGGACGCTGCATCGTTCTTTTGTGCAGACGGCGCGAAGGCATCCATTTCGTTTTGCCATGGCGGATGGCCGCACTCCGAAATTGAGCTTTGGCGGTGCGCTGACACGCACTGTTTTTCTGGCGCGGCGGCTTCGTCCGGTTTGGCGTGAACAGAAGATGGTCGGCATTTTGCTCCCGCCATCTGTTCCAGGGGCGTTGGTGAATCTGGCCGCGCTGCTCATGGGGAAGGTTCCTGTAAATCTCAATTACACGGCTTCCAATGAAGCGCTCGCGTCGTGCGCGCAACAATGCCAGCTGAAAACTGTGATTACTTCACGAGCGTTTCTGGAACGGGTGCACATTCAACCGCCCGGTCAAACCATCATGCTCGAGGACCTTGCAGAGAAGCCGCGATTTGCGGAACGGCTGACGGCTGCCTTCGTCTCGTGGCTGCTGCCCGTGCGTCTCGTCGAGAAGGCTGTCGGAGCCCGCGAAAGGGTGGGGCTCGACGACATTGCTACGATCATTTTTTCCAGTGGCAGCACTGGCGATCCAAAGGGAGTCGTGCTCACTCACTACAACGTGGCCTCGAACGTCGAACAACTGAACCAAGTCTTCATGCTTGGGCGTAATGACAAGATCCTTGGCATTTTGCCGTTCTTTCATTCATTCGGATTCACAGGGACACTGTGTTTGCCTACGACCATCGGCATGGGCGTAGTCTTCCATCCCAATCCATTGGAGCCGCGCGCGATTGGTGCGCTCGTGAGCCAGTACGCTGTCACCTTTTTATTGGCGACGCCGACGTTTCTCCAGACGTACATGCGACGATGTTCGCCGGAAGATTTTGGCAGCCTCGAGTACGTGATGGCAGGGGCGGAGAAACTTCCCGAGCGAATCTCCGTGGCCTTCGAAGACCGGTTCGGAATTCGTCCGCTGGAAGGCTATGGCTGCACCGAGTGCTCGCCGGCGGTGACTGTAAACACGAAGGATTTCCGCGCCGCTGAATTCCGCCAGGTCGGCGCAAAGCGGGCCAGCATCGGCCATCCGCTGCCCGGAATTAGTGTGAGAATCGTAAACCCCGAGACATTCGCCCCAGTTCCTCAAGGAGAAACAGGATTGCTGCTGGTGCGCGGGCCGAATGTCATGCAGGGATATCTAAATCGTCCCGAGAAAACCGCGGAGGTTCTGCGCGACGGTTGGTACAACACTGGCGACATTGCGGCGATGGATGAAGATGGCTTCATTCGCATCACCGACCGCCTGACTCGATTTAGCAAGATTGGCGGAGAAATGGTTCCTCACATAAAGGTCGAGGACGTGCTGCATGAAATCGCCGGGGCAACGGAACAGATTTTTGCTGTCACGGCTGTGCCCGATGAGAGAAAGGGAGAACGCTTGATCGTGTTGCATACGCTGCCAGACGACAAACTTCAAGAATGCCTCACGCAATTGGGCAAATCGGAATTGCCTGCCCTGTGGAAGCCGCGCGCCGATCAGTTTGTTCACGTCGATTCGCTGCCTTACCTCGGCACGGGAAAGATTGACCTGCGGCGATTGAAAGAAATCGCGGTGGGAGTATCGGCGTGAACGGTGGCATAACGGAGGACAAAACTGCCGCCTATTCCCATGGTCGCCGCAACGCACGCGCTTTCGCGATTCGCTTGGCCGTTACCGGCGTTGCGCTGGTGATCTGGTTCTGGACGCAATCTTTGATCGGCACTCGCCCAGCGGGCGCCAGTATTCGCGATGGTTTACACACTGCAACAGCGGCGGCGAATTCCTACCTGCACACACATCCAGCGACAGCGAACGCTCTCTTGATTGCGAGCTCGGCGATCATCGATTTGCTGGGAATTTTTCTTCTCGCAACATGGATCTTCGGAGCCGCGGTGCGGCCGTTCCTCGGCTTGGTAATCGTGCTCGGCCTTCGCCAAATCATGCAGGCATTGGTGGCGCTGCCCGCGCCACCAAACGCGATTTGGCACAATCCGGGATTTCCTTCTTTGCTGGTGACCTATGGCGTAGCCAATGATTACTTTTTTTCGGGTCATACCGCAATTGCCGTCCTGGCAGCGACCGAGATGGCTCGAGCGGGCCTGCGTTGGCTGACAGCGCTTGGCATTGTGATCGTGATTTTCGAAGTGCTGGCAGTCCTTGTGCTGCGCGCACATTACACAATGGACGTTTTTACGGGCGTCGTGACTGGGTTGTATGCTGCGCACCTGGCTGCCGGCATTTCGGACGCGCTAGAACGCAAAAAACTGGATGCTTGATTCGAGGCGTAGGGTAAGCGCTTTTTAAGCATTCGCAAGTCCGCACGTGCGAGAGTCTTCTATTTAGTCGGCGGCTACCTCTGGCGCCCACTCCTGGGGCTGCATTTGGCCGCGCAATTGACTTTCGAATGCCGCCAGCTGGGCCTCGACATCCTGCTCTGCCTTGCGCTTGCGGATGACTTCGTCGCGATACCGGCGCAGGAAGTAATCGATGGTTTCGACGCGAATTTTGATCGAGCCCGAGGGCTTGTTCTCGTCGAGATCTTTGAAGCAGAAGTAGGGCGTACCCGACTGCTCGATGATGCCTTCGATCACTCCGTAGATCGGCGCGTCATGTCCGCACTTGAAGCTGGAGATTTCGAGCGCGACCAGATTCGGATGGCGCGCGGTGAATTTTGCCGCCCAGACTTTGTGATTGGTACTGCAAGAGTACGAATTCTTCCAAGCATCGCTGATATCGAGAGCGTGACTGATAACGCCGGAGCGAACTTCGTCGCCGAACAGGCGCTCCAGCAGATCTTCATCGAGCGGCAACGTGTTCTGCGAAAAAATTGGATAGCCGAGTTTCTGGAACTCTTCCATGATTTCGTGATTGAGACCGGGATCATGGTGGTAGGGACGGCCGAGCATGACGATGCCAATGCGGTCTTCGCGTTCCAGTTGGTCCATTACCTTGCGGGCGCGTTTGCGAATGCTGCTTTCATAATCCGCCAGCGCCTTGTAGCCCACTTCGACCGCGCGATCGTTCTCTTCTTGTGACAAGCCGAGAATCGGCTGCCATGCCTGCAGCATCTGGTGAGCGAAGAGCTTGCGGTCGGCAAAATTCAGCACCGGATCGAGGTACTTCACGTTGTGCTCGGCGAAAACGTCATTCTCTTTGGTGAACGCGGCTTTCACCGTTTCCGGCGTCGCGGTCACAGTGGGACACGCATTGGCGGCAACAATCTTCATGAGCGGCGAGGTCAGCACGTCGTACATGGGGAAGAAAATGACGTCGAGCGGCTTCTTGCGATGCTTTTCCTGAATCAGGTTGTAGACGTGGGAAATGCCGATTTTCGCGGGGAAACAGGGGTCAATAGCACCGCGGCTTGCGCCGGCCCGATAAAGGTCCGAACTGGTGTAGTCGGAGTAAATGACGTTCTCTGGCTGCACACCGAGGCTCTCCAGGTATCCGTTGAAGAGCGGGGCGTAGCTGTAGATGTTGAGTACGCGCGGGATGCCGACACGAATTTTCTTGCGATTTTGCATCAGCGGAATGCGCTCTTTAGCGGCCTTGTTCCAAAATGTGGCGGCGGGAATGGGGTCAGCCACGCTCTTCGCATTCACTGGGCGGAAAACTTCATGGGCCGCGAAGTCAACGAAGTTCGGATACTTTCCCTTGATCTCGTCGAGGCCGGCCTTGATGTCTTTCATATCGTTGACATCTTCCACCAATCCCTTTTCACAGGTTGCGATGATGAGGCGTTGCTCGCCATGCATCAACGGGACTTTCGTGACTTTCTGAATTGGAACGAAAGCAAGATCGTCTTTGGGCGCAGTGCGTATGTCGATGAAAGTCCGGAGGCAATTGTTTTTGCAGAAATTGCAGCGCGTCGCTTCGTTGCGCGTCGAGCGGTACTGAATTTTTCGTACCGCATCCAAGCCAACGAAGGTGGTCTGCTGGCCGTTGCGCCACAGGCGCAGAGATTCAGCCGCCGCGCCGATGGCGCCCGATTCACCGCAGAACTCGTGCACGATGATCTCAGGCTTCTTGCCGGCAGCGCGGAAGCTGTTATTGATGAAATCAACTTCGGCTTTGACAACCGCCATGTTGTTCTGCGTTCCGCCTTGCAGAACGAAGCGAGTACCCAGCGCGGCTAGGTTCGGGATGCTGGCAACGTAGAGGAACACGTTCTTCGGCAGGACGGCTGCCAACCCGGCGAGAATTTCCTCCGCGCGCCAGCCCTGACGTTGAAAGTTGACGATGTCCGACTGCATGAATACGGCGCAGCCATAACCGAAGACGGGCATCGATTGCGCCGAGAAAGCCAGATCGGCATATTGCTCGACGCCCAGGCCAAATCCTTCCGCGGTCGATTGCAGAAAATATCCGTTGCCCGCTGAGCATTGCGTATTGAGTTTGAAATCTTTCACGCGGCCATTGTGAAGAATGATGATTTTGATATCTTGTCCGCCGACATCGACGATGACGTGAGGATCTTCGTAGAACTTGAGCGCTGATTCGGTGTGGGCTACGGTTTCTACGAGCGCGACATCGGCGTGGAGGACATCTTTCAGAATGTCCTTGGCGTAGCCGGTCGTGGCTACTCCGAGAACTTCGAGTTTGGCATTCTGCGCTTCGACCTGTCCGCGCAGATTCTCGAACATCTCGATCGTGTCCTGGATCGGGTTTCCGTTCGAGAGCTGGTAGGCCTTGCACAGAATCTCGCCGCGATCGTCGAGCAACACGGCCTTGGTCGAGGTCGAGCCGCCGTCGATGCCGATAAATCCACCGACGGTCTGACCCTTCTGAAAAGTCGCCGGCGTAAACTTCTTGCGGCGGTAAGCTTCTTTGAATCCGTCGAGCTCTCCTTCTTTTGCTGTCAGGCCCTTGGCGCCGGACTTCGCTTTCTCTTCCTGCCGGCCGAAGTCGATGTAGTAGAGCAGCTTTTCGTAGCCCTGATAGCAGCCGACGCAGTCGTCTTCGCTCTTGCCGAATTCGATTGCGCCCAACGCGGCGAAATATTGCGCATTATTCGGAACCTTGATCAGGTCTTCGGGCTTCGCGCCGTCGGGGATGGCAACTTTGCGCTCCTGCCACATGCGTGGAATGTTTGCCTGCCACGCTTCGCGCATGCCTTTGATGAAACTGTTTGGCCCGCCTAGCAACAAAACATGTGGCCGCAGCGTGTGGCCGCGGGTTAGAACGCTCAAGTTCTGGAGGACGATCGCTTCGAAGAGCGATGCCATCAACTCATCTGGGGGCGTTCCCACTTTTTGCAGGCCGTTGATGTCGGTCTCGGCAAAGACGCCGCACTTCCCTGCCACCTTATGCAGCTTGATCCCGTGATAGCCCTGCAGGGCAAGCTCTGCCGTGGGAATTTTCAGCTTGGCGTTGATCTTGTCAATAACAGCGCCTGTGCCGCCGGCGCACTTGTCGTTCATTGAGGGGATTTTTTTCTTGCGCCCCGTCTCGTCATCGTCTTTAAAGACGATGATCTTGGCGTCCTGACCACCGAGTTCAATTACGGAATAGACTTCGGGATGCAGCTTCTCGACCGCCAGCGATACGGCAGTGACTTCCTGCACAAACTTCGCGCCAATCTGCTCGGCGATCCCACTGCCACCGGAGCCGGTCATAAACATGCGCGTGTTATGCCGGTTAATGCCGACTTCGGCTTCCATGCGCCGCAAAAACTCTAATGTTTTTTCCGGCTGCTTGGTTTCGTGGCGTTGGTAGTCCTGCCATAGAATCTCGTCGGTCGCGGCATTCACTACCGTGGCTTTGACGGTGGTCGAGCCTACGTCTAATCCCACGAGGAATTGTGTGTGGTGGTCGTGCGGCTTTTGATAGGGAGCCGGAGTAATCCGCGCAACCGGGATAAACTGGGCCGGCTCCTGACTGTGTCCACTCGAATGGTCGTGCATTCATTTCTCCGATCAAGCTTCAGCGGGAACGGGGAGAGGGCCAGCAGCCGTATGCACTGCTGGCCCAGATCGGGTCAAGCCGCTTCTTTGAGAAGAGAGGCTCCTGGTATGCGACTGCGACGCGCGGGGAACCATGACGACCGATCGCTATTGATACGATCGTTCACGTGCAGGATGAACTGCGCCGCCGTACCGGCAATCCCCTCGCGATGCGGCACGTGGTAGAAGGGTCGCCGTAGCTCGGGATGCTCCTCCATATATTCTCGAATATCGTCAAGCGTTTTCCCAGTGGACTTGAGGCACTGCTCGAACTCAGTCTTGGCTTTTACTTTAGCCTCGCCGAGCGCCATCTGCACGCGGCTGTGCGCGTTGACCTCGCCTTCGCCCGAGGTTTCGATGGGCAGGAAGATCATGTCTTTGAATTTGTTCACCACCGCCGATTGCACCCCGTCGGATTGAGACGAGGGCATGCAGCCGAATGGCTTTAGCGCCAATACCATGTGGCAGAGATGGTGAACAGTGTAGTAGACATTCTTGCCGACCTCGAGATGACCTTCTCCGCCGCGCGCGAACTGGTTGTAGAAAGGATGCGCCATTTCGGCCAGATCGGTTTGCGGGACGAGGTGGTGAGTGATGCCGCCGAGATTTTTAATGGTGCGGTGATAGAGGCCGTTCCACATCCATTCGCCAACGCCAATGCCCATCAGCTTTTTGCGCAGTCCGAAATCGTTCGCGATATGCTTTTTCACTTCCCACCATTGCGGATTGCGGTGCGGGCGGTTGACGGGCCACTTCGCCCTGGCGTGCGCCTTGGCCTGATACATGAGGTATGCGACCCAGGTTGCGATGGGCTCGACCAGCACCTGCGCGCCTTCGCGCTCGAGGAACTCGAACATGTGGAAATTGCCGTCGCCCTCGGTGATCTGCGCCCAGAACTCGCCGGTAATCTTCACCACCGGCTTGACCTTGGTGCGGTCGACTTCTACGCTGTCCATTTTTTCTCGGGCTGCCGCGAGAGCATTGAGATAGTCTTTCCCTCGCAAATGCTCGTTCATCTTGCCGAAGACATTAAAAGTGTTTCGCAGGATCTTGTTGCTCTTGAACTTCGGCTTGGCCCAGTCCGGCGCCCGCTCTTCAATCTCAAACGATCTCCGATTTCTCAGGTCTTCGCAGAGGCCATCGACCGTCTCGCGAAACACTCGATCGGTCTCGCCCTTCTTCACCTCAAACGGACGAATCTGGTAGATAAGGTCGTTGAACACGTCGCCCAAGTGCATGGCGTTCAACATGCCGAAACCGAAGTCAATGGTGAACTTCAATCCGGGCTCGCCGGAGGCGGCTTTGATTCCGTCGCTGTCTTTGAAAAGCAGGACGCGGAAGCCATCGAAGCCGGCGTTCTTCAGCGCGAAGCGATACTCAGCTTCATACATACCGAAGCGGCATGGGCCGCACGAACCGGCAGTAAAGAAAACGTAATTGTCCAGAATGTCTCTGCGAGGAACGCCTTCCTTTTCGAGGAATTGAAGATACTGCACGAGATTTCCGACCGTGAAGTATGTCGGATTGCACTGTCCGTTGTTGCCGAACTCCTTACCGGTCTGGAAGGCAGGCACGTCGGGGACGGGAAGTTTTTCGCAGCGATATCCGCAGCCTTGAAATACGGCGCGAATCAGGTCTTCGTGCTTCCAGGTAAAGCCGCCGAAAAGAATCGTCACATTGCTGCGTTCTTCGGCCGTAAATGCACGCTCCACCGGCCGGTGAAAGTGGGTTGGCCGGTCGAGGCCGGCGATCTTGCGCAAACGCATGCGCTCTGCTGCGAGGCGTTGTTGAATCTCCTGATCATTTTCGATCTGGACGAGCTTTGTTGCCATACCGGTCTCCTGACTTTGCGAATAAATTTTCAGAAGCTGTTTGGGTCCCCGGGGTTTTTCTCAATTTATGCCATAACCATGCGATGCATTCAAGCGGGTTTTATGCACAGAACGGATTCAAAAATTGGTTAGATCCGAGCCGGATCGAATATTTTCTATGGACTCCGAGTCATCGACGATAGGGTTAACTCTGTAGTTGCAAAACAGGCACGATCGGTTGCATAAAATTCTTGTTCGCCTTTAATCGTGGTTAAAGTAACGGTTGGGAAGAGGTTCGGTTCGCGAGGTGAATTAAGATGTTAGGGAGCTTCCGCGACAGTTGACAGTGGAAGGCGAAATTCACTGCCGTCGGATTGAGTCACGGCTGTGTTCGGCAAGCGGCTAAGGATCAATGCCCGAACCTGCGACCATACGTGGGGGTCGCATTCGATCTGAGTGTGGCCTTTACTTAAAAGACGACCTCGCCAGGAGAACCCGTGACATACTTCCGGTTCACCTTTATATTCCCACAGGAAATTGCCGAGGATTGCTGTGCGTTTCGGGTCGGCGGGCACTATCCTTCGGCGGCCGTGTATAAAACCGTGGGTCTGGTAAACATTCAGAGCCTGACTGACGTTGGGTGGAATGAGCCAATCGTTTTGAAACGGCTTGGCGACGCTGTCGATTTGTATGGTGAGCGTGACCGGGAGACCCGCTTGCTCTAATTTTCGCGACAGGCCGACCACCGCCGAAGCGCCCCAACTGTGGCCAAACAGTATTATGCGAGCCTGGCGCTTTTCATCATTGGGCAAGGTCCGGTCCTTCTGTGCGCCCAAGAGGCGGAGAATGGTCTTATAGGCTTCGCCGACTTTGCGGTTTTCGAAAAGGCCAAAGTAAACATGGTCGGGATTCCCGTGGCGAAGATCTTCGATCAATTGAACTTCCGGGTGGTGCGGCTCATCGTGCGGGACAAAGCCTCCCAGAAAGCCGATCACGATGACGGGGGTGTAACTCTGGTTCAGAGCCGAAACTGCGGATGATCCCGACAAAATATCGGACGCGCCAGCCGTGTATCCTGGCGTTGGAAGCGCAACCACGCATATCAAGGCGAGCAGAAACACAACCATTTCAGGGCGCGGCTTACCCCAACGAGATGACGCTGCGTCGTTGAAGAGCTTTGGGAAACCTAGTTTATTTGTCCCTCCGCCCATGTCCGGCCCCGAGCAAAACCAATACAGCATACAGCAGAAGATGTCTTTATGTCGTTCTAAAAATCTTGTGTGCAGGGCGGTCAGCGGGCGGGTTTTCACGTTTTCGCACACCGCATTCTCTGAAAATCAGCCCATCGATTCCTGGTGAGCTTTGATTCAATCAGAAGATCGAGGAGGAGAGAAAGTCTCTAGACTCAGATTCCAAAGGACTTGCGATTTCCATGTGTACTATCGAGGGGTTTTGCCGCGTTTTGCGGTGAACTTGCAGCGTATTTCTGCTTTCAACGAAGATCAAACTGAGCTGGCGAAATTCATCATCCTCCGCTTCCCCGGGGTTCATCTGACGACCAACCGGAAACTACTCCATTCGTCGACACAAACGCGTTTGTCGGTTACAACGCTGCTTTCATTTATCGCAAGTCGCGCGCAGTGGATGATGAACGATCACATCGTTTCTTCCTGCTCTTCCCCTTCTTTTTGGCATTTTCGTTGACGAGACGTACCGCGGCCCCGGCAAGGAAGACCACGAACGCAAGCCACAGCACAAGGAAAGCTGCCTCGAAGACTTGCTCGCCTTGATCGAAAAACCGGTCCCAGGGAAATGCGGATGCCGCCGTGGCAAAGAGCTGAGGTTGATCTCCAAACACTCTCTCTGTGTAAACCAGAGTGCGGCAGACTGAGAATCCTATCTTCTAGACTTGAGCAACATCTTTAGCACAATGTCCGAGGCTATCTTCTGGGTAACGTTGCCTTGGTCAACTGCGCAATTAGTGCCGCCTTCATGCTTAGTTCTTCGCGATATCGGTGCGGTTCCACCATCCGCCGCCCAGAGCTTGAAACAACGCGGCGGTATCGGCATAACGATTTGACTGAGCCTGAACGAGGTTTATCAGCGCTTGCTGATAGGCTTGCTCCGCGCTTAGCAGCGCGAGGTAGTTGGTGTAGCCGGCATCAAGTTGTTTCTTGGTCAGGTCGAGCGTGACGCTGGCAGCGTCTTTAGCCGCGGCCGCAGCCTTCAACGCGTCAGCGTCCTGTTGCAGCGCATGCAGCGTGTCGGCGACATTCTGAAAAGCTGTCAGAACAGTACTGCGATATTGTTCGTCGGCCTGCGCATAGGCGGCCCTCGCTGGCGGGCGGGTTTCCCAACCAGGATCTGGCCGAGAAGTTTGAGCTGTCGAGTCTGCAACTGCCGCAGGAGTTGCCGTTGAGCCTGCCTTCGCAATTAGTCGAGCAGCGTCCACAGGCGCCGGAAGGCCACGTTTGGTCAAGGAAGGCGCGGCGGGGTTTGTGCCCGCCCAATCCTGGCCATAAAACTGCGCCAGGCGATGAAAAAAACTGCCGGTCAAGGCATGGTCGCTGTTGGCGGGCGGACTCTGAGCGTTCGGAGGCGATGCATTTTGCTGAGGATCCGAGTCTCCTGAACTCGACAAAGTTGGTGCGGTCTCCAAATCACCACCAGCTGTTTCTTGACCATGGAGAGGCAGCGTCAGCGCCACGGCGGCCAGAGCCACCAGGAGTGCCCGCTTGCCAGTTTCTACCGTAGATTTGGATAGACGGTTCATCGACCTCATCCACATGTCTTTATGTCTTTTCTCTTTCCCTCTTAAAATGACCCGTCTATCACTGCGGACGAACGGAGATGTTCAGCTTGCGAATTCGATACGCGAGAGTCGTCCGTTTCATCCCGAGCCTTGCCGCGGCACCGTTTGGCCCGCCGATGACCCAGTTGGAGGCCCGAATCGCCTGGAGCACCCGATCGCGTTCCGCCTCTTCTGCTGTGCTCAGCTTCGGATTCGGGCTCGGGAAAGACGCCTGTTTCAGTTCGGCCAGGGGCGGCCTAAGAACGCTCCCGGGCGACAGGATCACGGCCCGCTCGATAAAGTTCTGCAGTTCACGAACATTTCCCGGCCACGAATAGTTTGCAAATATCTCCATGGCGTGGGAAGGAATCGATTCGATGTTCCGGTTCATTCGCCGGGCGTACTTGTCGACGTAGTGGCGCACCAGGATCGGTATATCCTCGCGACGATCGCGCAATGGCGGCACGTGGAGAGGAAAGACGTGCAATCGGTAATACAGATCGTGTCTGAACTTCCCTTCCTCACACATCTGCTTCAGGTCGCGATGAGTGGCGGCGATCACACGTACATCCACCTGTTGCGTGCGCGTGCTGCCCAACCTTTCAAATTCGCGCTCCTGCAAGACGCGCAACAGTTTCGGCTGCAATTCCAATGGAATGTCGCCCACTTCGTCGAGAAACAGCGTACCTTTGTCGGCAACCTCGAACCGGCCGGCCTTGCGCATGATGGCGCCGGTGAATGCTCCCTTTTCGTGCCCAAAAAGTTCGCTTTCCAATAATCCGGAAGGGATGGCCGCACAGTTCAGCTTGACAAACGGCCGATCCCGGCGGGAGCTGAGATTATGAATCGCTCGGGCGATCAATTCTTTGCCCGTCCCTGTTTCTCCCTGGATCAGCACGCCGGAATCGGTAGGCGCCACAACCTCGACCTGCCGGAGAACGCGCTGAAGGGTCGCACTCCTGCCGACGATTTCTTCGAAGTTGAGCTCGTTGCGGATCTCATCCTCGAGGTACACTCGCTCCTCGCTAAAGTTGTCCTTCAGCTTTCGCAGTTCGCCGTAGACCAGTGCATTCTCAACCGCGACGGCTACCTGGCCCGAAACCTGCACCAGGAAATCGATTTCATCTCGCGCATAAGCGGTGTCTTCGTGCTTCCCGAGTGCGAGAATCCCCAGCATGCGGTCCCGGCCGGCAAGCGGGATGACACAACTGTTCCTGAAACCTGACACCGACAACATCGGATCGCCCTCGGTATCCACCTCGTCCATTTCTTCGGAATTTCCCACCCAGGGCTTGCCGGTGAAAAAAACGCGAGCGCCAAACATCTCGCCCAAAACGTCGACTGCCTCTTTGGCGAGCATGTTGTCCTCAGCCATGTCGCAAGCGCTTACGCCAACCCGGTCATCCTCAGGATCCAAAAGTCCAACCATCGCAAGATCTGACGGGATGACTCGCCGGATCCCTGCCGTCACTTCACACAGAAGCTCGTTTAACGGCAGATTGGCCATCACACCGTTGCTCACGTCGCCGAGCAGCTTGAGCCGCGCACTCTGCACTTCCAGCTCGGTCTGGTTTCTGCGCGACGTCTCGCGGCTCAACGCGTGAGATATGGCGAGGGCGACCTGATCCGCTGCCAAGGATAAGAAGCGCACCTCCTCATCCGAATAGTCGTGCGGTCGCGAACTGGCTATGCTGAATACTCCGAGCGCTCCATGCGGCGTGCGCAGCGGCAATCGGCAGAGAGATCTATATTCGATTCCCATTCTCTTCAGCGCTTCTCTCCGCACTGCGAACCGATCATCCAGCCTCCAGTCGGCAATACACAGCGGCTGTTGTTGCCGGTGAACCCACCAAAAAGTCGTTTCTTCGATCGGAACATCTGCCGGGGCGAACTGCCCGGCTCCAACGGAGTGCCAGAGCACTTCGCTGGTCCCTTGCTTGAAAACGATGACATCGAGGAAATCGAAATCGAGCAGAGGGCGCAGCAAAGCAGCGAGGTTGCGCGACAGGTCTTCCGGCGTCAGGGAAGCAAGAGATATGGAGAGGCGCGACAACGCTTCGTATTGCTTGGCCAGGGTTTTCGATTCCGCTAACGGCTGCGACAAGAGCATTTTTGGTAAGGAGCTCGTGAAAGAATCCTGCGGTCTCAGTCCAAACTCAGCGATACTCATTTGGTCCTCGCTATCTCCGGGACGGTGCGCTCTAGATTGATTCCCGTGCTCCGGTTCCACTTTGTCTCCCAGCTTCGTACCTATTGAACGCAGATTAATGAATTCGCAGTTGCTTGTCGTAATCGGGCAGTCATGATTCGGTGGAGATTGCCTGCATGTCCGGATTGGCATTGATGACGGTGGCCATTCCCTCGCGCATCACAGGAAGCTCGTCAACACTGAGAACACGTACTTGGTTTTTGATCACTGCCTCGTCCTGTTTCATCACCAATCGGCGCTTCGCAAATCGCGTGCCCACTTCGCAAAAGAACTAGATGAATCTTGTTGTAGCAACTGCATTTCCAATCGCGACGGAGGCGATAACCATCGCAAATCATTGATTTGAGCTTGCAATCGGGAATAGATTTGCTCTTCGCGCTGGAAATAGACGATGGCAGCTTCAATTCCGTAACCGGCGGTGACACGTGACACCTTGACACGTGACACCCGTGCGCCGCTTAACCGAGGCTTCCCTTCTAGATAAAGTTGCCCTCGTAATTGTCTTGAAGAAGAGTTAAAGACCAAGAGGAAAAAGGGAGGCATCTGGCGGAAGTATCGGTGGTGTACTCAATTGGAGGTTTGCAAGTTTAATAAGAAGGGCGGACACCGTGCTTTATCTATGTACGCTCCAATACTCCTTCTCGCTTTCGTCTGCCTCGCGTTTGCGTGTAGGGAGCCACCAGACACGTTTTGACACGGCAATGTATAACGCGAATGAGAGCAAAATGATAATTGCTAACGCGAGCCACTCACTCGCGTGAGAACCAAGAATATCGCGCCTGAACCAGCTCACTAAAAACTCCTTCAATCGATAGCGACAATTAGGAACAAGCGTATAGGCGCGATTTCACCGCGCGTTAAGCCGGCACGATATGACTTTGCCATTGAGTTTCCGCACACTGTCTCACGCGGATTTTCGTACCGCGACCGGAAACTCCAGCAGCTTGCCACGTTCGTTCGGCGGCAACCACGTTGAAACCTTGCGAAAACCCTGCGGAATATAGAATTCGATTATTTTTGCCATACATCCTCCGAAGTACCGC
Organism: Terriglobales bacterium; assembly: GCA_049511995.1. Taxonomy (GTDB): domain Bacteria; phylum Acidobacteriota; class Terriglobia; order Terriglobales; family Acidobacteriaceae; genus Acidiflorens. Next base: position 13,221 of record JBEKXO010000038.1, on the reverse strand, counting down.
TCGCTCAACCAATGAGAGAAAGAGCACGCCGGATGCCAAAGCGTTTCTTACGTGAAGCGTCGTCGGTTGCAAGTCACTGGAATGCCGCTGACGCAGAGGATGCGGTGCAGGGTGAGACACTCACAAGATTGCAAGAGATGGCAGCCCGACGAATGGCAAAATACTCAGAGGAGGGCCGAAAACGCCTCACGCAACCAAAGGTGATGATTCGGTCACTTGGGTCGGCAAGGTGAATTGAAATGTTGCTCCTCCTCCATCGTTGGCAGTGGCCCACAACCGACCGCCATGCGACTCCACAATCGAACGGCTGATGGCTAACCCCATGCCGCTGCCCTGCGGCTTGGTAGTAAAGAACGCAGAAAAGATCTGATCCATCTTCTCCGCTGGCAATCCCACGCCGGTGTCACTGACCGAGAACAGCACTTGACCATCCTGCCGCTCCGACTTCACCGTAAGCTCTCCGCCCTCGTCCCGCATGGCTTCGATGGCATTGAGCATGAGGTTCATGAAGACCTGCTGCAGTTGGACGCGGTCTGCCTTGATTTTGGGCAGTTCGCCAGCAAGTTCGGGCCGCATGGCAACGGAGTATCGAATAGCCTCACCGTGCAGCAAGGTGAATATTTCCTGGACGATTTCGTTCACGTCGATCAGTTCACTTTGTGGAGGAGACTTCCTATACAGCGACCGGATACGATCGATGATCTCAGCCGCGCGATGCCCATATTTATCGATTTTGGCTGCTGCGGCACGGGCCCGATCCAGGTTGGGCGGCTCATGCGCGAGCCATTCAATGCAGCTGTTGGCGCTGGTGATGGCGGCAGCGATGGGCTGCTTGATCTCGTGTGCCAGCGACGCGGCCATTTCCCCCAACGTGCTCACACGGTTAACGTGGGCTAGATCCGCCTCGAGCTGTCGCAGCCTTGCACGTTCTTGCTCAGCTCGTCTACGCTCAGTGACGTCGATCACAGTGCCCACAAATTCAACGAGGTGGCCGGACGTGCTCAGAACAGGATGAGCTACGACGTGAATGTCCCTGACGGGGCCATCCGGATGCACGATGCGGTACTCCGCCTCCCACTCTGCCGTGTCGCGGATCGCCGTCTGGATTAGTTCCCTGAAGCGGGGTTGGTCGTCGGGATGAATCCGCTGAAAGAATTCTTCGAATCGGGGCAAACCATCCTGCGGATCGAAACTCAGAACACGGTAGCATTCCTCCGACCAGTACCTGATATCCTGGTCTGGACTCCACGCCCAACTGCCTGTCTGGCTCAGTCTCTGCGCCTCTGCCAGGTACGCCTCGCGGCGCTGCAACTCCTGAGTCAGTTGCTCTTGCTCGGTCACATCCATGGCGGTCCCAAGAAACCTTTTGAGAACTTCGCCTTCAAGAACGGAAATTCCGACGCAGCGAATGTAGCGTTGCTCGCCGTCGGGGCGAACAATTCGTTTTTTTACATCGCAGCCACTGCGTTCCGCACACATTCTTTTTATGGTGTCAGCCATAGAATCGCGGTCTTGTGGGTGAAGGGTGGCCAGATACTGTTCAAGTATGGGAGCTCCCCTCTGCGGATCCAGGCCGTAAATCTCGAACAACTCCTGAGACCAGTACTCAAAAAAACCAGAGGGGTTATAAGCCCAGCTTCCCATGCGGGCGAGGCGCTGCCCTTCAGCGAGATAAAATTGGCTTTGCTGAAGCGCTTCCTCGGCGCGCTTGCGGTCAGTAATGTCCTGGACCGTGCCGAACATTTGGCAGGGCCTCCCCGACGCGTCTTTCTTCATATCGCCCTGACTATGCACCGTGCGCAGTTCGCCACTGGGACGGATGATTCGGTGTTCTACGTCCGTGCGCAATCCTCCGCGAACGGCCTCCTCGGCCACTCGGAACACAAATTCCAAATCATCGGGGTGGATCAGTTTTTGTATAACAGCTATGTCGATGGGATACTCCTGCGGCCGCAGTCCATAGATGCGGTAGGTTTCGTCTGACCAGATCACGCGATTCGACGTCAGGTCCCACTCCCAGTAGCCGACATGTGCAATCCGCTGGGCTTCTTCAAGCTTCGATTTGCTGTCTTGCAAGTCGCTAGACACCAACTGCAGGGCTTGCTCGGCGCGTTTGCGATCTTCGATGTCGGTCGTGACCCCATACCACTTGACGATGTTTCCATCTTCATCGCGGAGCGGCACTCCGCGGTCCAAATGCCAGCGATACTGTCCATCCGAGCGGCGGAAACGCACCTCATCCTCGTGAGGCTTGCCGGTAGAGACCGCTTCCATCCATTTACCTAAAAGTCGCTCAAGATCATCAGGGTGAACTGTCGCTTGCCACCCTGATCCGGCCGTCGGTTCCGCCGGTGGCCCCGCGTACTCGGTGAATCGTCTGTTCAGATAATCATTTGAGCCGTCTGGCAGAGTACTCCACACTATCGCCGGAATGGTATCAATCACTTCGCGAAGCTCTTTTTCACTCTTTCGAAGAGCATCCCGCTGACGCTCTAAATGGCGGAGTCGAAGGCGATAAAGTCCAGTAAGCACTGCTAGGAAGAGAAACACGCCTAGAGAGCGAAACCATGCGGTCTGATAGAAGGCCGGGGCAACCGCGAAGTCCAGCGTCGCGCCCTGCTCGTCCCACACTCCGCTGCTGTCGTTATTGGTCGCGATGACACGAAACCGATATTTCCCGGGACCCAGGTCCGTATAAAAAGCTTCGCGACGAGTGCCCACATCCTGCCAATCACGATCATGCCCGTCAAGTCTGTAGCGAAACTTCACCTTTTGGGGAATGAGAAAACTCGGCGATGTGTAGCCAATTTGGAGATCACGAGTCAAAGGCGGAAGTTGAAGACCTTCTTGTGGTTTGTATTGCTTTCGGTCAGCAACCACCGACTCGACGTAGACCGGCGAAACAGCCCCGTCACCCGAGAGATGTGACGGGTCGATCATCTGAAGAACCACACCATTTACAAACCACAGGCGCCCGTCGGGAGATTTCGCGGCTGGATTGAAAGACACCCTACCTGGTCGAGCTCCGTCCAGCGTATCGAACAGTCGTGCGTGAACGATGGTATCTGGATGAATCCACCATCGTTGGACGTCCGAGGCTGCAATCTCTATAAATCCACAGGACGCATTGAGCCATAGGTTTCTGTTGTCGTCCACCGCGAAGCCGTTGACCCCGTCGCAAGGAAGTCCGTTTTCTTTGCCCAAGTGCTGAACGTTTCCGGCGTGGAGCATCATAAGTCCGTCGTCAGATGCGGTCAGCACTGACCCATCGGGATCAACAGCAATCTGATAGGCCCACGATCCGCGCTTCAGCTTCAAGGGAGACGTATGCGCAATACCGTCGCGGAAAAACGTCAACTCACCTGTGACTGCACCCAGCCAAATTCCGCCCTTCGGGTCGGCCGCAATGGCCTTGGCCTTCGGAACTTGAGGTTGGGAGAACTGCTCGCGAACCTTGAAATCACGGATGCGGATGAGTCTTCTTGCTTGAGCGTCTTTGCATTCCGCCCAAATATTACCGTCGACATCCTCTGTGAGACCGAGTACCAAACCCAGCGGGTGATGATCAGGCTCCGGGATATGCCGGAAGCGGCCATCTTTGTAGATGAAGAGCCCGTCGTCAACGCCAACCCAAATGTTGCCCTGATGGTCTTCGAGCAATGAACTCACTTGCTGTCCCGGCACGCGAACTGAGGAACGGACTCCGTTTCGAACAAAATCGAGTGTTCCGAGAGTTGCCACCCAGACCGTCCCGTCTTTAGTGGCCATGACCGAAGCGGTGCCGGTTGATCCGGGCCCCGTGGAGGTCGAAAAGGTAGTGACTGGAAGATCGCGAAAATTGTCAATTCCATCGGACGTGGCTGCCCAGACTATACCGTCGTCGCCTTCGTACAGATCAAAGACGGTGTCGCTGGATAAGCCGTCCGCTCGTCCAAAATGGTCGACGGTTTGGCCGTGAATGCGGTAGATACCATTCCCAACCGTTGCAATCCAGAGGTTCTTATCGGAATCCTCCACGAGCTTGTAGATAACGAGCTTGCTTCCGTCGAAGTTTGGCAGAACTACCGGCGTTAGAACACCATTGCGGAACCTTTCAAGCCCAAGCCCCGGCCCCCCCGACACAATTCCGACCCATAAGGAACCATCGGAGTCCTCGACAAGACTGCGGATGCCGACTTGTCCCACGTTTGATTGAAGCTGCTGAAAGCTGTAGATCTCGGGGGCCGCACCCATTTTCCAATGCAGCAATGACGTGTCGCCTCCGATCCAGAATCCCCCTTTCCCATCAGGGATGAATGAAGAAGACATGCCAATCGTTATACCGTCTGCCTTCCCGAAGCAACGGATTTTCGTATCCGTTGCATGACATAGAACTCGGTCCGAATCCTGGTGAGAAAGAGTCCACACAGATCCGTCAGAGTCTTCGTAGATCCTAATTATCGGAACATCGTAATGGGAGATGACGACATTGTCTTTGATGTGAGAGAACTCGTTTCGAGTGGCAATCCAAAATTCTCCCGCTCGCACGCTGACAGGGTGGAAAATTGGTGTAGAAGGGGTCGGAGCCGACCAGGGAGTAAAACGGATGCCGTCAAAACGCAAAGCGCCACTGTTACCGCCCACCCAGAGATACCCGTCTTTTGTTTGTGAAATCCAAGACGGAGTGTTCGGCAAAAATCCGTCTTGTATTCGCCATGCAGTATGCGCGTATTGGGTAAGGCGTTTGTTCGGATCCAACGCTTGAGCGGCGGTTAACGTGAGCCACAGCGATAACAGGCAAACCAGAAACGATCGCAGAACATGGAAGCCCCGGGCTCTCGAGGTGCACATGGTGCGGGGCAACGTGGAATCGAGATGGGCAACCATAGCTCAGAATCTTACCAAACCTGACCTCGGCCGGATGTCAGCTCGCACGCTGCCGGATTAACGGAAAAACACTCACGGACAGAAACGCCTCACGCAACCAAAGGTGATGACTCTGTCACTTGCGTCGGCAAGGTGAAGTGAAATGTTGCTCCTCGTCCATCGTTGGCAGTGGCCCACAACCGGCCGCCGTGCGACTCCACAATCGAACGGCTGATGGCCAACCCCATGCCGCTGCCCTGCGGCTTGGTCGTATAAAATGCAGAAAAGATCTGATCCATCTGCTCCGCTGGCAACCCCACGCCCGTGTCACTGACCGAGAACTCGATTTGACCATCCTGCAGTTCTGACTTCACTGTAAGCTCTCCGCCGGAGTCCTTCATGGCTTCGATGGCGTTGAGCATGAGGTTCATGAACACCTGCTGCAACTGCACACGGTCTACCATGATTTTCCGGAGTTCGGCGGAAAGGTCCGTGCGCATGGCAATTGAGAATCGGGTAGCCTCACCTTCCAGGAGCGTGAGCATTTCGTGGATAATTCCGTTCACGTCGACCAACTCACGTTGTGGAGGAGACTTCTTGTAGAACGAACGTATACGGTCGATGATCTCAGCCGCACGATTCCCATACTTATCGATTCTGGCTGCGGCCGCACGGGCCCGATCAAGATTGGGTGGTTCGTGCGCCAGCCATTCAATGCAGCTGTTGGCGCTGGTGATGGCGGCAGCGATGGGCTGCTTGATCTCGTGTGCTAGTGATGCCGCTATTTCGCCCAACGTGCTCACACGATTGGTATGTGCCAGCTCGGCCTCCAGTTGTCGCAGTTTTTCACGCTCTTGTTCGGCAGATTTGCGCTCCGTGATGTCGGTCGAGCTGCCTACGAACCCCTCCAAATCTCCGGCGTCGGAAAGGACGGGATGGCCGACAGTGTGGATCCACTTCACCATTCCATTCGGTAAAATGATACGGAATTCCCGATCGTAATCGGCTTTATCCTCGATTGCCCGTTCGATGATGCTCTTCCACTTAAGGCGATCCTCCGGGTGAACGCGTTCGTAACAATCTTCCATCGTCGGCGCTCCCTCAGCTGGATCGAAGCCGCAAATCCGGTAAAACTCCTCGGAGAGGTGCACCACCTTCCGATCCGCTACGCGCCAAGCCCAGCTGCTGGTATGGGTCAACCTTTGCGCCTCGGCCAAGTGCGCTTGCCGACGCTCCAGTTCATGGGTCAGCATTTCTTGCTCGGTGATATCGATCGCGGTACCAAGAAATCCCTTTAGCGCTTCGCCTTCAAGAACGGGAATTCCGACGCAGCGAATGTAGCGTAGCTCGCCGTCGGGGCGAACAATTCTCTTTTTCACGTCGCAGCCACTGCGTTCCGCACACATTCTCTCTATGGTGTTAGCCATAAAATCGCGGTCTTGTGGGTGAAGGGTGGCTAGATACTGTTCCAGTGTCGGGGCTCCCTTCTGCGGATCGAGCCCATAAAGCTTGAACAGTTCCTCAGACCAGTACTCAAAAAAACCAGACGGGTTAAATGCCCAACTTCCCATATGGGCGAGACGCTGCCCTTCGCTGAGATACCGCTCACTCAGGCGCAGCTCCTCCGTTAATCGCTCTTGATCTGTAACATCCATCCCTGTCCCAAGGAAACCCTGGAAAGTCCCCCCTTGCGTTACCGGAGCACCCACACAACGCACGTGACGAATCTCTCCGTCGGGCCGCACAATTCGTTTTGTGAAGTCGAATGCAAGATGGTCATCCAACATTTTCGCAATACCTTGTTTCATGAAGGCGCGATCTTCCGGGTGTACAAGAGCCAAATATTCTTCTACCGTTGGCGGCTTGCCACCCGGATCAAGACCATAAATCCGAAACAACTCGGAGGACCAGTATTCAAATCCAGCTGCGTTGAAGGCCCAACTTCCCATATGGGCAACGCGCTGCCCTTCACTGATATAAAACTGGCTTCGCTGAAGCGCATCCTCGGAGCGTTTGCGATCCGTAATGTCTTGGACCGTGCCGAACATGTAATAGGGCTGGCCTGACGCGTCTCTCTTGACCTCACCCTGAAAGTGGGCGATGCGCACTTCGCCCGTTGGCCGGAACAAGCGGCAATCAGCGTCAAAGCGGTTACCGCCGCGAGCCTCTTCCATGCCCCGCTGCCAATCTTCGGGGTGAATCTTCTCCTGCGCCGTAGCCAAGTCGATGGGACGTTCCTGAGGCTGCATTCCATAGATGCGATAGGTTTCGTCGGACCACTTTATGCGATTGGTTACGAGGTCCCATTCCCAGTAGCCGACATGGGTGATGCGCTGGGCCTCTTCAAGCTTGGCATTGCTTTCTACCAGATGAGCCTCACTGCGCCTGATGACGTCGTAGAGGTTGTGGAGTTGCTGAGCGGCGTAATTGAAAGCTCTGGCCAAATCTGCGAGTTCATCATTCCCAGGCAACTTGAGCTCGTATCCAAATTCACCGCGGGCTAATGCCTGCGCCGCCGCATCCAGCTGTGCAAGTGGTCTGCTGATTCTGCCGGTGACGTACCAGCCCAGCATTGCGGCCATGAGCAGGATCAGCAGGGCGGTTATGGGAAGCATCAGGTAAAGCTGGCGCCGCGACCGCTGAACTCTCTCCAGAGCCCGGGCCCGCTCCTGCGCAACTTCTTGTTCGACGTCGGCCACCAACGATGAACTTAATGCAATCAAGGGCGGCACCTGACCCGCCAATCGAAAGCGTACGGCTTGCCAGTCGCCGGTTTTCACCAGTTCCAACATGGTGTCGATTTGGGAGGGCAAAGCCGCGCGGACGACCTCGAGTCTATTCAGAATCGTCGGATCATGGCTGGGATCGCGCGCAGAGCTAAGCGTCTGTCGGGCGGAGTCAGCATCTCTTAAGAAGTTGTCGCGCAAAATAGTGGCTCGAGAGACGAATTCGCGAGGATTTTGGTCCTGCGCCAACGCGGTCAAGGTTTCACGGAAGGTTACAACATCCAGGTAAACATGGATGATCGCGAGGGACTTCTGATCCGCCTGGTAAAAACGCGAAGCCCATGTCTCGACCCGCTCGAGCTGCATCACAGCGATGACATCACCAAGTATCATCAACAGGGCGATGGCCGCGAAAGACGCTACCAAAAGAGACCTGATCTTCCACTCGCCAAGACGAAAGCGATTCCGAGAACCAGTCCCTGTCAGCGGTTCGCGATTCGTGAAGTGCACAGTGGCTTGTGCCATCCTTCGGCCTCAAATTCCGCCTAGCGTCGTATTGACGTTATCTAAGACACCGTCTGATTTGTGTAGCACGGCGGCACGACGCGGCAAAATAGCGGACTTTCCACGGGGCCTGTTGCTTGTGTCTGGAGCTGGCGCATTCAGGCGGGTGATTTGCGTTAGTTCTGCCTGTAAATCGGACAGTGCGCTGGCAGTTTTTGTGCCTGCCAGTATTTCATGGACAGTGGTGAAGTACGCGCGCGAGAAATCAGGATATCGCTTTCCAGTTTGCGTCGAGGGCCGCCAGACTTTGTCTTGGCGGTAGGTCTTTAAAATGGTTGAATAATATGGATTTGCAGCCAGCATTGCTGGGTCGTTGTACAACTCAGGTATGGTTGGCGATCCGCCAATCTTTCGGATGCGATTGAGTTGAGTGTCGGGTCTGCACAAAAAGCGAACCAGCATCGCTGCTTCTCGCGGATAGAGCGAGTGCCGGGAAACAGCGTAGGCTCTGCCCCCCACGGTTGCTGCGATTCCGGCCCTCCCTCGAGGGAGGGAGGCTATATCAAACTGGTCCCTGGTGATTGAGCCTTGGATAAGCTCTCCAAAATGCGAAGTCGCCCAATTACGCATGAAAGCTGCCTGTCCTGCTTGCCAGATGTTGTAGGCATCCCACTCTTTATATGCGACCACGCCCGGCGGTGATATGGTGCCTACCCAGCGTGTTGCTCTTTCCAGCGCCCGGGCAGTTGCCGGGTTATTGACCGTTACCATGTTGTTCTCGATGATTGACCCGCCTCCCTCTGAAGCCTGCCATTCCAGAGCGTTGCAGGTCAGGGACTCAGACGATGCTCCCTCCCATACGAAACCCCAGAAGTCCTTTTGGCCCTTTGCCCGCTCGCCGGCCTGAATCCTTGCGGCGACAGTTTCGAGTTCTTCCCAAGTTCGCGGCGGAGTGCGGTATTCGTAATGTCTTAGCAAGTCAGTGCGATAAAACAGCAAGCCGACGTCGACGAGGCATGGCAGCGCGACCAATTTGCCATTCACGGTATTATTTGCGATCAGCTCGGGGAAGTGCCTCGCGATCTCTTGTGCAGGCACGAAGGCATTCAGATCGAGCAGATTTTCAGCAAGAATTCCTGGCCAGATCACATCGACGGAATAGACGTCTGGAATCTTCGCGCCACTCTCCAGAAGGCTGCGCCACGCGTCCAATGTTTCTACTGCCCCTTCGGGTGCAGGGAGAAGCTTGACGCGGATGCCGGTTTCCTTGGTGAACTGCTCAAGTTCCAGGTTGCGCCGCTCCTGGAAGGAACGATCGAGCCAGGTTTGATCAATGAGTACGAGGGTGACATCAGCAAGCGGTTGAACCGTCCTCCGGCAAGCTTGTCCGGCCATAAGGAGGCAAGCAGCAACGCCGCGGAGGAAGGACCTTCGTCCGACGCTCTGAAGAAACTCTGGAAATTCGGACCGGGAACTGGTCGCAGCCGATTCGTCGTTAGTGTGGCGCATGGTTCAGCCTCGACGGTAGATATCAGAGCCGGCGAGCCTCACAATCAGGTTCCGAAGTCGCTGTCCGACACGTATGCCGCTCGAACCGTTCGCGCTTGCTGACCTCTAACTTTATTCCATGTGCAGCTGCCAGTTCTACCCTCAAAACTGAGCATCTCCTTGCGCGACTCCGGGAATGCTGGCTCCTTCCTGAGAGGTAGGTCGCGAGATTCCCAGCCTTCTCATCTTGGCAAGCAGTGTGGTTCGCTTCAGTCCCAGTTGGGCCGCGGCGCCGCGCGTTCCACCGACGATCCAGCCGGCTTGCTCAAGTGTTTCCAAAATCAAAGCGCGATCCGGGTCTTCCGAGGTCATCGACGAGTGGAATGTTCGGGTGTCATGCAGACTGGGGATCATGAGCTCGGTTTGCTTTTTGTGGAGTGGGTTTGGGAGCACGCTGTCCCGCGAAAGGATCACCGCGCGTTCCACCAAGTTCTGCAACTCGCGAATGTTGCCAGGCCACGAATACCACTGGAAGGCAGCCATGGTTTCCGGAGGAATCGAGTCAACTTGCTTCCCCATGCGGCGGCTAAACAGCTTCACGAAATGCGTGACAAGGGCAGGAATGTCTTCCCGGCGCTCTCTTAGTGCAGGCAACATGATCGGGAAGACATTCAGTCGATAGTACAGATCGCTCCGAAATTGCCCGCGAGCGACCATCTTCGCCAGATCCCGATTGGTTGCCGCCACCAGCCGGACATCCACTTTGTGCGTGCGACCGCTCCCCAAACGCTCGAATTCCTGCTCTTGAAGTACACGCAGCAACTTCGGCTGCAACGCGGGAGGGATGTCGCCCACTTCGTCCAAGAACAGAGTGCCTTTGTCGGCCATTTCGAAGCGCCCGACCTTCTGCGCAATGGCTCCGGTGAAGGCACCCTTCTCATGACCGAACAATTCGCTTTCCAGAAGATCCAGCGGAATGGCCGCACAATTAAGCTTTATGAGAGCGCGCCCGCAGCGCTGACTGGCGTTGTGAATGGCATGAGCAATGAGCTCTTTTCCTGTACCGGTTTCCCCTTCGATGAGGACAGTCGAATCTGTGGGCGCAACCTGCTCCACTTGGTCGAGAACAGATTCGAGGGCAACGCTATTGCCGATGATCCGCTCGAACGTGCGCTCGGCCGAATCTAGATTAGGGTTCGGGACTGCTGCATGATCTCCCACAGAAACCTCACCACTTAAGGCTCCCCACGCGACTGCAATAGCCAAGGCTGCTCACATATCAAGTGCCGCACGGACCCTTTTGAGCAACAGGTGATGATCGAACGGTTTTGCAAGGAACTCGACTGCTCCCTCTCTCATCGCTCGAATTCTCATCCTGGCATCTCCATGAGCTGTGATGAAGATGATTGGAATATTGCAAGCCTCTTCTTTCAGCCTGGCCTGCAACTGCAGACCCGACATCTTCGGCATACGGATATCAACAATTAGGCATGCAGCCCGAGTATGCAAATCGGATTCGAGGAATTCTTCCGCGGATCCGAAACACCGTGCGACCAGGCCAGCCGCTTCCAGAAGGTCGCGCAGTGAATCTTGCATGGCCTCGTCGTCATCGATGATCGCGATTAATTTGGACGTTCGGTCCACCGACATGTGGTCAGCTTAGGTCATCACTTCACTTGGAGCAATCAAACTTTAGGCTGATTGAACCAGACTTTAGGAGGTTAGATCCTTACTATCGATAATCTTGGGAGGGAAACATCGATTCGCGCAAAGTCGGCTAGGTGCTGGACTTGAGCTTATCCGCCATTCTGACAAGCTCGGGCAAGGATTTAGCCTGCATCTTTTTCATCACCTGGCTCCGATGCATTTTCACAGTGGCTTCACTGGCATCGAGCTCCGCTGCAATTTGCTTGTTAAGCATCCCGGAAACGACCAGGCTCATTACTTCGCGCTCCCGAACGCTTAATCCATTCTGACGTTGCCGCAGTTCAGCAATGTCACGCTGCTTTTCGCGGACGATGCGATCTCGAGTGAGCGATCGCTGAACCGCATCGAGCAGATCCTGCTGCCTGAATGGTTTGGTGAGAAACTCAACCGCGCCAGACTTCATGGCCTTGACCGACATCGGAACGTCGGCATGCGCAGTCAGAAAGATGATTGGAATAGTTACTTTCCCTCTTTTCAGTTCGTGCTGAAGGTCTAAGCCGCTGATGCCGGGAAGTCTCACGTCAAGAATCAGGCAACTGGGACCTTCAGTTCGCGGACTCGATAAGAACTCCTGTGCAGTTCCGAAGGACTTGGAATGCAAGCCTACGGACTCCAGCAACTCATGGAGAGACTCGCGCACATCTTTATCATCATCGACAATAAATACGGTTGGCACATCTAGCGTGCTCATAACGACGGGCCTCGATCAGAAGGAAAGTCATTAAGCGCCGGTTGACAACGCCGGATAGATTGTATCGGATGATGCAAAGTGGAAGACGCGCAGCCCAGGCGTTTGGAGGGTGGAACTTGACGATGTGGCACACAACATCCGAACGGCGCCCGCGACGCGGGGTGGAATGAAGGCGTATGAATCGTTGAAAAAGTTGAGGTGTTCTTCAGCCTATTGACCGGCAAGAAATCCTTGACTCAATTACCGACGAGCAGAACCAGCTACAAATACACGTGAACTTTCCGATCAACAAGCGACAGACCCAACCTGGCACAAGGGAAACGCACTTCTTCATCGATTCTACCAATCAAGGTATTCACTTCCGCGCTGCGGTGAGCAAAATCCCGTGTCGGCTTGCCAATCGGATTTGTCGAACGCATACACCACACGCAGCGTCTTCGTGTCATGCAGACTTCGGTTCTCGTTTGGAAACGGAATGATCTTCCCGCGGCGCCCTCGCGGAATCCATTGTCTGCCCCGCCTTCGCAACTTCTCAGGTACGTAGAACTCAATCGGTTGTGCCATTGCATCGAACCATTTTCAACCGCACTCGCACCGAATCTGATCGCAGAGCTTAAACTTCCTGCCTAGTCGCCTGTATGCTGCACGGCGGCGAATCTTCATTCCGTACAAACTTCACGGTTGTTCCTTTGCCTCGTCACCGTAGACCTACGCAATTCATCTGCCATCACGTTCGATTGAAATCGAAATCAAATTTACTCGTGAAAGGAGGTACGTGTGTCTATTGAACTCATCTTGCACAACGCCAAGATCGCCACGAATGCGGTGCCCTCGTTTGTCGAGGCGATCGCTATTTCTGATGGAGAGGTGACTTCCATCGGCAGAAATGACGAGATTCTGCGTCTCCGCGAGCCGGCGACCCGCGTTATCGACGGCCGGGGGCGCACCGTCATTCCCGGATTGAATGATTCTCATATGCATCCGATCCGCGGCGGGCTCAACTACAACCTCGAGTTGCGCTGGGATGGCGTACCTTCGCTCGCCGACGCTCTGCGCATGCTGAAAGAGCAGGCGGCGCGGACGCCGGCGCCGCAGTGGGTCCGAGTTATCGGAGGGTGGACAGAGTTTCAGTTCGCCGAACGCCGGATGCCAACGCTCGATGAGATCAACGCAGTAGCGCCGGACACACCGGTCTTCGTGCTGCATTTGTACGACAGAGCGCTGTTGAAAGGAGCGGCGCTTCGTGCTCTGGGCTATGAC
>JBEKXO010000037.1:0-29449 GCA_049511995.1 Terriglobales bacterium | reverse complement strand
TGAACTTCAATCTCGAGCAACATCAGGAACCGGCTTATCACCGCCTGGGAGGAACCTTCGGTGTATTCCTCGATTTCTAGGTTGGAAGCTCAGGCGCAACAGGAAGAAAAGAGGCTGCCGCCGGCCCTCGACGCCATCCGTCAGCGGGGCTGGCGCGGAGGCTTGATTACACCACACCGAGCCTTCGTTCGCCTGCACCTTGGCGCCCGGCAAATTGTGGAGAGTGTGGTTCTCGCTTTTATAGGAACAGCCACGTGGATCGCCCTGCTGCCGGCGGTGGGTCGGCTGTGGGGGCACATCCTGGCGTTCTGGGGAAGACAACTCGGATTGAAAAGCGATGTCATCCTGGTTCCGCAGGGATGGGGTAGTCACATTCATTTCGCGCTGCCGTGCTTTGGCCTGTCCGCCGGACCAGCCACCGGCACGGCGTGGTGGATCACTACAGGGGTGACGATTCTGGCCTTCACGGCCAGTTTTCTGCTGACCGAGGAAGCTTTACCTTGGGCCTACCTGCTCCGGGTTTTTTGCCTGTTGCAGGCGACCGCCCTGGGATACTTCGCCATCGCCTCGGCCCGTTTCCCGCACGACTTGCCGGGGTACACGGTCAGCATGTTGGTCTTCAGCTGCGTTCTGATCGGGCTGATCCCGGTGCTGTATGGCTTTACTTTCTATCTGCTCGACTTCACGTTTGCCCAAAAGATTTTTCTGACCCTGGCGACGGTCGCCCACCTCGTACTCTTTGTGCCGCAGCAATATATGCTGCACGTGTACTTGCTCCACGGGTCGGTGCTGTTTATGCCGGTCCTTTATTTTGTCTTCGGCCCATTCTTGGATATCCTTGTATTCATTGGGTTTTACTCCTGGGGAATGAGCTGGAAAGGGCGAAACCTGCTGGAGGTTTAGTCCCAAAATAAGGGTCGCCGCTTCCTGTAAGAGCCTCTCTTCCTTCCTTTCCCCCGCCGGTTTCTTGCTCCCTGCCTGTGGCACCCCTATTTCGATGAACTTCCTATTCGTTCCAGCTATTTCCGGGGGACTGCCTCCGTGATAAAAAGTTAATTCGTTTTCACTGGGAACACGCGCTAAGGTTCCCATACGTGTAAGCCCTAAATTCCGCCCCGGTTTTCCAAAAACTTCAGTAATACCCCATGAACTTCCTATTCTGCGTCAATACAGGAACTCCTGTATTTTAGCGCTACAAACCCTGTAGCAAGCCTGAGTGCGTAGACGTACCAGACGCTTCTCCTAGGGCAAATCCCTGATACGCGTTGGAGGTTCATCTTGCAAAACCAATGTTCCCGTTTGCTTCCGGACAATTTTTGGGCCGGAGCTTGGAAATCTCCCCGAATCCCGGCTGCCCGCCAGGGCAGGCTGCCGCTCAACCTGCTTCGCCGGGTTGCGGTGGCAACGATTCTGGTGACCGCTGCGCTTGGCCAGAACGCCAAATTACTTGCGAGTGTTGGGGTCAATATTACGTCTCCGTCAGCGGGAGCGACGGTCGCCTCGCCAGTGCAGTTTGTAGCCTCGGCTACAGCGCCCGCCGGGCGGGTGATCGACGCGATGCGCATTTACGTCGATAGCCAGGATGCTTATACGGTCGACGCTTCAAGTATCAACACCTCATTGGCGCTAGGCACGGGCACGCATAACATCAACATGCAGGCTTGGGATAATACGGGCGCTGTTTATGTCAAGGCCATGAACATTAGGGTCGGCTCGTCGGGGCCGTATGAGGAGAATTTCAATGCGACCTCGCAATGGGTGTCGCAGTTTTCGCAGGCGGACGGAGCAATTCTTTACGTTCCGGGCCAGATTGAGCCTTATTTCGCCAATATCGGCGCCATCGGCATGACCAAGGATCCGAATCGCATGCCCGAAGTGGTGGCCTGGATGAACTGGTATGTCAGCCACCTCAATTGGCCGGACAAGTGGGGCCTCTACGGCACGATGTATGACTACACCGTGAGTAACGGCGTCGAAACCCCCACCTACACCGCCGACTCGACGGACTCTTACGCTGCCACCTTTCTCACGCTGGCGTGGAACGCGTGGAAGAGCGGCGATGCGAATGCGCGATCGTACATTTCGAGCATTGCCTATCAACTCGATGTGGTCGGTGGAGTGCTGATCCAGACGCAGCAGAGCGATGGCCTGACCTGGGCCCGCCCCGACTACCAGATCAAGTACCTCATGGATAATTCCGAAGGCTTCCGCGGACTGAGCGATCTCTCGTCGCTCTTCAAAGCCCTCGGCGATTCCGCAAAATCTGCTTACTACGCTGCCGCCGCGACCTCCATGCAAAACGGCATTCTGAGCATGTGGATGAACGGCAACTGGGCGGTCTACAAGAACTGGTACGGCAATTTCATTCCGCCCAACATGGGAACGTGGTACGCCGACGCCAGTTCGCAGATTTTCCCGGTGCTGATGGGCGTAGTGAGCTCCTCCGACTCGCGAGCGCAGCAAGCTTATGCGGCGCTGAACGCGGCGTGGCCGGGCTGGCCAGAGCTGTCGTTTAATTCGCAGGATCCATTTCCCTGGTGCCTGGTAGTGGTGGGCGCTGCAGCCATGGGAGATCAATCTCGCGTATCCACTTACATCAACACGGTTCAGAACCAGTATGTGAATACGGGCTTCCCTTGGCCGTTTTATAACGCTGAGGCGGGCTGGTTCATGCGCGCGAATAATTACATGCTGGGCCGCGGTCTCTAACCGCGGATTAGCAGGAAACTCTCAAGGGTTCACTCCTGGAAGGACTGGTTCGGCCTCACGGCATTGACTGCGGAAGGCTGAACCAGTCCGGTTTTGGCGGGGGCCTGCTAATGAAAGCGATATCCGGATTTGGGCGTGCAGCGGTAGACTCGACCCCGATCCGGATTGACTCCGGCGTCGCAGCGCGCCCAACTCAAGAAAATTGATGGTCCCAGCGGAAAGATAATGGTTTGTCCGTTGAGGTCTGCTTGAATGCTTACGCTTTCCGCGGCCGCGGGCAGCGTGAAGGAGAGGCTCTCTCCAAAGATGACGGGATAAGACCATCGTTCGCTTTGCGTCATCATGTGCCGAAAGACTTCCGCCTCTAAGAGAAAAGTAGCAGTGTCGGACCAATCACGAGCCGCGACGGTGATGATTTGTCCGCCTTGCGAGAAGTGGTCGGTCTCAATCGTGGTGAAGGGGCACGGTCCGGCGATGCAGGAGGCGCGAGCGTCGCGAAATTCGTTTCCTGTGCCGGCATCCAAAGTCGCCGAGCCGATGGCTGCTTTCCATTTACCGTCGGGCGAGCAGGGACGGTCTCCGTCGCACGGGACGTTACCCTTATTCTCAACCTCGAAAGTTTTCACCGCGCTGCCGACGTTGAGTTCGGTCATGCCCTTGACGGTATAACGCACACGCACGTTGGTGACATTAACGCCTGGCTGATCCTTCGTCGCAGGGCTATTGGGGAGCGGTGCAAGATGAACCACGTAGAGCTTGTTGGCGACGATATCGTTGAGGTCCAACGGGCGGTACTGCGCCGCGCGAAAGGACAAAATGACGGGATGGCCCTTGCGAATTGGCTTGCGCAGCCTGAGCAGAAAAAATCCGGAGGAATCAGTTTTGGCATCTCCGGCAGCGAGATCGCCGGCAGAAATGGTGACGCCGTCGATGGGCAATTGTTTTCGCGGGTCCGAATCCTGGATTAGCACTGCCCCACGAAGCGAGATCGCTTTTTGCCGTTGCCAGTAAATCAGCCCGCCGGTGACGGCAAGTATGACCACAACCAGCACAGCGATCCAGGATTCGATTTTGTGGGTCCGAGTCATGCTCGCGATCATCGATAATATTAAATTAATATGATGAAGGCTTGAGTTGATCCGTTCCACTGATCTCGCCAATGCGGGATTTTCGTTTAGGGTGAATCTAGAATCGTGGGGTTGAGGTTTTGACCGTCGAGGGTGGAATTGGCTGCACCGTTTTCGGCTAGCCGTGAAGAAAATATGCCAACGCATGACTGATTCGAAACTTAACTTAGTTTCGCGGCGGCAACTTCTGCGTCAGGTTGTGGGCACTACTCTTTGCCTGCCGTTCGCAAAATTTTTGCCGGCGCAGACGGCTGCGTCCAATGGCAGTGCAATTACCTCGGCTCTATCGCCGGAGGATGATCAGTTCTTGAGCGAGGTCGAGGCCGGAAGCTTTCTTTTTTTCTGGGAACAGGGCAACCCGAAAACCGGAATGGTGAAGGACCGCTGTAATGTTCATAGTAATGATCAAAACGATCAAAAAGGTGCGTCCAGCATTGCCGCCACGGGCTTCGGTCTTACGGCTCTCTGCATCGGAGCACAACGCGGATTCATCTCGAACGACGATGCGCTGGAGCGCGTATTCGCAACCCTGCGTTTCCTGTGGAAGAAGCTGCCTAACCACCGCGGATTTTTCTATCACTTCGCCAACCCGGAAACTGGGGAACGCATGTTCGACTCCGAGGTGTCTTCGGTGGACACCGCGATTTTGTTATGCGGAGTTCTGACCTGCCGCGAACACTTCCGTCATCCGGGAGTCGCAGAGCTGGCGAATCTGATTTTCAACCGCGTGGATTGGACTTGGCTATCAGAAGATACGTCGCTGCTCACCCATGGCTGGACGCCGGAGGTCGGATTTCTTTCCTCGCGGTGGGATTACTACAGCGAGCTGATGATGATGTACCTGCTGGGCATGGGATCGTCGGCTTACCCGCTGAAGGCGGAAACCTGGAACGCCTGGAAGCGTTTAACGTTTGAATACGACGGCATGCGATACATCGGTTCGTTCGCGCCGCTGTTTGTGCATCAATACTCGCAGGCGTGGTTTGATTTTCGCGACAAGCGCGACAAGTTCGCGGACTATTTTCAGAATTCCGTGACGGCCACGGAAGTTCATCGCCGTTTCTGTATCGAGCTCAGCAAGCAGTTTCCGGATTACAGCGATGATTTGTGGGGAATCACTGCGTCCGACTCTCAGCAGGGTTATGTGGCGTGGGGTGGACCTCCCGCAACCGGACCGATTGACGGCTCGATTGTTCCGAGCGCGGCCGGTGGATCGTTGCCATTTCTGCCCGCGGCCACATTGCGCGTTCTAAGGAACATTCGAAGCCGCTACCCCGCCGCCTGGAACAAATACGGCTTCGTCAACGCATTCAATCCGCTCAAAAACTGGTATGACACCGACGTGATCGGGATCGACACCGGCATCATCTTATTGATGGCGGAGAATCTGCGCAGCGGCTTCGTCTGGGAAACCTTCATGAAAACCGCCGAGGCGCAGCGGGGTATGGAGCGCGCCGGCTTCCATACATATAAGCCGTAGATACCGGACAGTTGGGGGCGCCCTCAGTAGTTTTCCTCTCCGCCCAACCCCAGGGGCAAATTCCTCATCGAAGAAACGTTTGAGATGGCTTGGTTCGCCTGGGGTGACCTCGCGACACTCGAATACCGCCGCTTCGACTGACATTTTGATCGCGTCGAGCCGGGCCGACCCTCACTGAAACGGGCGGAGCCTGTTTATTCAACCGTATTGATTCAGTCATGTTGATGAGGTTATGAGCGCAGACCCTGAGTTCCATAACGGATGGCGGGAGCGCGTCACAGCTCTACGAAACGTTCCTGCCGTGCTGCGTTTTGTTTGGGAATCCGGGCGCACGGTCGTCGTGTTGGGGCTGATCTCGCGAGTCATTGCGTCGCTGCTGCCGCCGGCATTGTTCTGGGTTTCAAAACTCATCATCGATGCGATCTACCGCATCCTTACTACGCACTCGCCGGTTGGGACTCGGCTGTGGTGGCTGGTGGGCGTGGAGTTTGGCCTGGCCGTGTCGGCCGGCATTCTGGGGCGAGTGATCGACTATCTCGATGCCGTGCTCGCAGGCAAGTATACGCACCATGTGAGTGTTCGCGTGATGGAGCACGCCGCCTCGCTCGATCTTCTGGCATATGAAGACCCTGTCTTCTATGACCGCCTGGAGCGCGCGCGCGTTCAGGCGACCGACCGACTGTACATGATTCAGGCAATTGGTCGGCTCATCCAGCAGGTGATCACGACAATCACGCTGTCGATTTCGATCATGGTGTTTTCACCGTGGCTTCTGCTGATGTTGATCGTTGGAGTAATACCAGCCTTTGTGGGCGAGACCCACTTTGCATTCCTGGGTTACGCGAAGAATTTTCGTCAGACTCCGATCCGGCGCCAGCTTGATTACCTGCGAATCCTGGGCGGAAGCAAAGAAGCGGCTAAGGAACTGAAACTTTTTGGGCTAAGGGATTTTCTGACCTCCAGATTTAAAGGGCTCTCCACCCAGGTTTATGAAGAAGACGTCGCTCTCGCCCGCAGCAAAGTGGTAGCGGGTGCGTTGCTCTCCGCGATTGGCACGGCGGGTTACTACACCGCTTACGTGTTCGCTGTTTGGAGAACGGTCACGGGAGTCTTCAGTTTCGGCACGTTGACTCTGCTGGCGAACGCCATTCGCGAGGCCAGTTCAAATCTGCAACAAACTTTTTCGACGCTCTCGACAATTGCCGATCAGGCTTTATTCCTGACCGATCTGATTGCATTTTTTGAGATGCGTCCGACGATTCAATCGAAGCCCAACGCTTTGCCGGCGCCGCGGCCGATCCGGCGTGGATTTGAATTTCGCAATGTCTCGTTTCGCTATCCGGGCAGTTCGCGCCTGGTGCTGAACCAATTGACTTTTCATTTGCACCCGGGCGAGCGCGTGGCGTTGATTGGCGAGAACGGAGAAGGCAAGACGACCATCGTCAAGTTGCTGACTCGACTCTACGATCCTTTCGAAGGCCAAGTTTTGTTGGACGGCGTGGATCTGCGCGAGTACGACCTCGAAGATCTTTACCGCGAAATCGGCGTCATCTTTCAGGACTTTATGCGCTACGAGATGACGGCGCGGGAAAACATTGCGGTTGGTCGCATCGAGCTTATCGACAATCTGGAATTACTCCAGCACTCTGCTCAAAAGAGCCTGGCCGACCACGTGGTGGGAAAACTCGCATCGGGATACGAGCAGATGCTGGGCAGGCGCTTTGATGGAGGAGTCGATCTCTCTGGCGGCGAATGGCAGAAAGTGGCGCTGGCGCGGGCCTATTTGCGCGATGCTCAGGTCCTCATTCTCGACGAGCCCACCTCAGCACTTGACGCGCGCAGCGAGTATGAAGTCTTCCAGCGGTTTGCCGAGTTGACTACTGGAAAGATGGCCTTATTTATTTCGCACCGATTCTCGACGGTGCGCATGGCGGATCGAATTGTGGTGCTGGAGAACGGGCGCATTGCGGAAGAAGGAAGCCATGATGCACTGACACACCTCGGCGGCCGTTACGCGGAAATGTTCGAGCTCCAGGCTGCAAGTTATCGGTAGAGACATCTCTTGAACATGAATTGAGCAAAGTTAGACGAATCACGCAAGGACGGTAGTAAATTATGGCTCTTCATACCCAAACCGGCGCCGTCATCGGAACCGGTATTGGCACCGGTGAAGACGAACGACAGCGGTCTTCCGTTTGCAATCCGGCGGAGGCTGAAGCACTGCGCTTAGCCGCGATGGATCTGGCGACGAATCTCAGTTGGCTGCCGGGAACAACCTCTTCCGACACTTTCGCGAAACGTTGCGAAAAGCTTGCCGAGGATTTCGAGAACATCTTCAAGGGCGTGGATGCAGCCTATGCGCGGGCTCCGAAGTCGGAGGACCTGCTCTGGCTCCGCGACAATGCGCAGCAACTTTCTTCGGCGACGCGGCAGTTGGCAAATGATCTCGGGCCGCTGACTGATCTTCCCCACGCCATCAGCGGGGGCGTAGTTGTGCCGCGCGTGCTGGCGATCGCGCGGACTTTTCTCGAGCAGACGGACGGCTATTTCAGCAAGAGCAATTTCACCGCATTTTGTCTGGCTTTTGAAGAGACTAATCCGCTCGAGTTTCACGAGATCGGCGCTCTTGTCCCGGCGGTAAAACTGGTGGTACTGGAAGAGATTGCGGCGCGGGGCGGTGCTCTCGTAAGAAATCCGACGAGCGAGCCTACGAAGCGCGTCACCACATCGATACGAACTCTGAGAAATGTGACGCAAACGTCATGGAAGGAAGAGCTCGAAGTCCTCATCCCCTTCGATCCGATTCTTCGTGAGGACCCCGCTGGCGCCTACGCCGCGATGGATATCGAGAGCCGGAACGTTTATCGGGAAAGAATCGCCAAGATCGCGTATCGCAGCGATCGGTCTGAGCTGGAAGTGGCGAAGGAGGCGCTTGCGCTGGCGCGGCGAGCTCGCGCCAGAAACTACGGCGACCCGCGCATTGCGCTGCGCGAGTCGCACATCGGCTACTACCTGGTTAGTCAAGGAGAAGCGCTTCTGCGCGAGCAGGTGGGGTTTCGTCCCACCCTTGACGAACGCTTGCGGTTATTTTTGCGAAGGCATCCCGATGACTTCCTGGTTCTCGGAGTTGCGGTCCTGACGCTGGTCATCACTACCGGAGCGGTGCTGTTGTTGACTCCGGCCACCACTTTACCGCTGTTTGTCCTGCTTTCGATGCTGGCTTTATTCTTGCCTGCCTCCCAGGCTGCGGTTCAGTTGATAAACTATCTGACCACTAACCTGATGCCGGTTGAGGCGCTGCCGAAACTGGATTTCTCCGAGGGCATTCCGAACGATTGCGTCACCATGGTTGCGATTCCGACCCTCTTGCTGAACGAAAAGCAGGTGCAGGGCCTGGTCGAAAATCTGGAGGTGCGTTTCCTCGGGAACCACGACCGCAATCTTCATTTCGCCATCGTTTCCGATTTGCCGGATTCGGACCAACCGGCTCCGGAAGAAAGTTCGCTGGTGGCGCTGTGTGGAAGACTGATCAGCGAACTCAATGAAAGATACTCCGGGAAGAGTATGGGCTCCTTTTTTCTTCTCCATCGCCACCGCGTCTATAACGCGCGCGAAGGGGGATGGATGGGGTGGGAGCGCAAGCGCGGAAAATTGCTCGACCTGAATCAGTTGATGCGTGGTCAATATGACAGTTTCCCGGTGAAGGTTGGAAACCTGTCGATTCTTCCGAAGGTTCGCTTCGTGATCACGCTCGATTCCGATACTGAACTGCCGCGAGGGTCGGCGCACCGGCTGGTGGGAGCGCTTGCCCATCCTCTGAATCAGGCAATCATCGATCCGGCTAGAAATATTGTGGTTGCGGGATATGGAATTTTGCAGCCGCGGGTCGGCGTGAGTGTGCAATCCACGGCGCGCTCGCGGCTGGCGGCCATTTTCGCTGGCGAAACCGGCCTTGATCCCTACACGCGGGCAGTCTCGGACGTTTATCAGGATTTGTACGGGGAAGGAACATTTACCGGCAAGGGAATTTACGACGTCGATACGATGTTCCACGTCTTAAACCGCCGCTTTCCCCGGAACCACCTGCTTAGCCATGATCTTATCGAAGGCGCTTACGCGCGCGCCGGGCTGGCCACCGATATTGTAGTGATCGAGGATTATCCCTCGCACTACAGCGCCTATAACAAGCGCAAACACCGCTGGCTGCGCGGCGACTGGCAGATTGTCGAATGGTTGACGCGCAGTGTGCCAGACGAGGATGGCAGACCGGTTACGAATCCAATCTCGACAGGGTCGCGTTGGAAGATTCTCGACAACCTGCGCCGCAGTCTGGTTGAGCCGGCAACACTTGTATTGCTCTTATTCGGCTGGTTAGCGACAGGCCACCCGTTCTTGTGGACGCTCGCGACAATTTGCATTTTGTTTGTTCCCGCATGGGTGGAATTCGCATTTGCACTCACGCGCGCGATCATTGCCCGGCAAACGCAAATTGCCCGCGAAGCCGCGAGCACGCTCTTTGCAACAAATTTCAGCGTTCTGCTGACGTTGACGCTGCTGGCCCATCAGACTCTGTTGTCGCTGGATGCCGTAGTGCGCGCTCTTGTCCGCCGCCTGGTGACGCGCAAACGGCTGCTCGAATGGGAGACCGCTGCGGAAGCGGAACTGGGCGAGCGCCGCACTCCGGTCGACCGATATATCGACTGGATGCCATTTTTCGCCATCGGACTGGGTTTGATCATCTGGCTGGTGCGGGCGCGATCATTGCCGGCTGCGGCTCCGATTCTAGTGCTCTGGGCTTGTAGCAAACTGATCGCCGTCTGGCTCAACGCCAGTCCGCTTCATCCCACGCCCGACACAGCCGACAGGGACATCAAGCTGCTGCGCAGGTCTGCACTGCATATCTGGCGATACTTTTTGGAGTTTTCCAACGAAGAACACAACTGGCTCGTCCCCGATAACCTCCAGCTAAATCCGCGAAAAGTGGCAGCCAGCATCTCTCCGACTAACGTGGGGCTGCTGCTGAATGCGAGGCAAGTTGCGGCCGAATTGGGCTATATCGCCGTTCCAGAGATGGTGGAGCTGACGCAGAAAACTCTCGCTACCATGGCCGGGCTTCCAAAATATCGCGGCCACCTGATGAATTGGTATGACACACGTACACTCGGGCCGAAGCCGCCATTTTTCATCTCTTCGGTCGACAGCGGCAATCTGGTCGCTTCGCTCTGGACTTTGCAGCACGGATCTCTCGATCGCGTTTGCCGGCCGCTCCTTTCGAGGGAGCTAGCCGACGGTCTACTGGATCATCTGCGCGCATTGGTCAAATTGCGCGCGTTTCCGAGGCGCTTGCTCTCGCGCTGCGAAGTGCAGCTGCGCGGCGAAGATTGGTTGGCGCCGCTGCTGAATTTTCCTGACGATGTCCTGACTGAAAAGAAAGCTCGCGCCTCGTCTGATTCCTCTTCCGATATTGCGTGGTTTCGGGGGCAAGCACAGCTGCGAGTGCAGAGAGTTCGCGAAATGGTGCAAGGCTCCATGCCGTGGCTGCTACCGGAATTCGCCGAATTGCGCAAGAAGTTTCCTCACTGGCCCGCCGTTCACGAACTGCCTATTCAGCAACTGCCGGACCTGATTGCGGAACAGGCCGCGCGTTGCGATAACGAAATCGAAGTTGATCAGAATCGCAACGCGGCGCTCGCCGAGCGTCTTCGAAATATGCTCAATGACGCGCGGCAAAACGCGCTCCGCCTGATCGAGGATCTGCGGCAAACAAGCGTGCAGGCGGGCAATCTTGCCAATGCCATGGACTTCACGTTCCTGCTCGACGATCAGCGCCTGCTCCTGTCAGTGGGATTCGACGCGCAGTCCGAAGAACTGCAACCCTATTGTTACGACTTGCTGGCCACCGAGCCCCGCACGGCCGTCTTCGTTGCCATCGCGAAGGAAGACATTCCGCAAGATTGCTGGTTCCGTCTCGACCGGCCTTTCACGAGCGATAACGGCCGCCCGGTTTTGCTGTCGTGGACCGGAACGATGTTTGAGTACCTGATGCCTTCAATATGGATGCGCAGCTATCCAAACACACTGCTCGATCGGGCAAGCGTGGCCGCCGTGCGATCGCAACAGGAATACGCCGAAAGCAAAGGCATACTCTGGGGCATTTCCGAGTCGGCGTGCTCGCGGCGCAATGAAGCAGGAGACTATCACTACGAAGCATTCGGAGTGCCGAGCCTTGCACGAAAAAAAAGCGATACGGAGCCGATGGTGGTTTCTCCCTATTCGACATTTCTGGCCCTGAATGTAGATCGCGAGGGCGCGCTTGCGAATCTGCGGCAGATGGATGCCATGGGATGGTTCGGTTCTTACGGCTTCTACGAAGCGGCCGACTACACACGTGCGCGCACCCGCTTTGGCGGCGCTCGTTATGAGCTTGTCTACTCGTGGATGGTTCACCACCAGGGCATGAGCTTCCTATCTCTCGGAAGTTTTCTTTGCGACAACGTGGTACAGCGCTGGTTTCACTCCGACCGGCGAGTGCAGGCCACAGAACTTCTATTGCAAGAGAAGCCGGTCTCTCATGTCCGGGCGGCCTGAGCGTTCCATTGAATCCGGTGCCTAACTTTTAATCATTGCTTAATATCCGCAGACTATCACTCGGATTATCGTTCCCTTTGACGGCTTTCCTGGGCGCTACCTGTGGCATTGCCACATCCTCGAACACGAGGACAATGAAATGATGCGCCCCTAATGAAGTGATCTCTGGAGTTTGAGTAGCGAAGATCAGCCTCTCACTGTTGCCAACTACCGCACAGGGCTTGAAACAGTTGGACCAGAGCGATGTGTTTATGAGCGGGCTCATTGGACGAGAGCTTTCTTCACCACCATCTTCATGGCCATCCTTAAGTCTGAGAGGTGTTCTACCCTAGGCGGTAGTCGCCAAAGGCGAACTAGTTAACAACTGAAGTGCAGAACCGCCGCGCTCGCGGACCGCCGGATTTCCCGCACCCGCGCTTGGCAGCTTCTGATAATGCGTTTCTGTTGCGCTTCCATGTTGCTGAAAGGCACGAGTGCGCGCGGCGACCACGTCCCGCCGTGTGCAGCCCAAAAGAACAGAACACTCCTGATCGGAATCGCGCTCAAGGACCGTTATTACATAGACAAAACGCTCGAACGCGTCTAGTTCGAGAACCGCAGCAATCTCGGCCTGGCGCTCGGCTGGCAGCGTTTTGCTGTTCTCGCTAACTGATACAGAATTCGAACTACCTCTGCCGTTTTCATTTCCTGGCCGTGGGTTGATCGCCCGCACCGCGTTTAGGATCACGGCCCGCCGCGCCCAGGATCGCGCCCACTCCTTGAAAACTGGATTTCCCTTTACCACATCGTCCAGTCCGGAGACGAAGCACCGCTCCGCCATCTCTTGATCCGCGGTCAGCAGAAACGCAAGCCGGTAAAGGCCGTTCATGTTTTCGTCAAACACCCGGCGGAAATCTTCGCAGCTTGCGTATGGCGTAGGTTTGGTGATTTTCTTTGCCTCTGGCATGGTTCACCTCGTCTCTCACTTATTAGTCGTTTGAGCTTGCGAAATATTTTCTTCCGATGTCTTCAGCTGGCCTATTTTTTTCTCTTCGAGCACCTTCGACGGCGTGCATCGGCATCTTCGGGCAAGTCCCTTCAGCACGTGTCGGGTGAGAATGCCGGCACAGGAAAACTTTGCGCCCCGTTTCATGAGATCGAAGATCGCTTCTTCTCCCTCGCGGCTGATGACGGTCAGGCTGCTCAAGTCGATTACCAACTTGCGTCCGTCTAACTCGCGACTCGCATCCCTCCAGGTCGCGCACAGCTGAGCCACCCAAGGTTCGCTGAGCCGACCTTCCACCACCAGCCGGCGTTGCGATGGGGTGTCGATGATGGAAATCTTGAACATATTGTTCTCGGAACGATCTAACTATGCGCAACGCGCTTGCCAAAAGCCAAAGCCCGCAAAGTGCTGAAATTGTTGAAGGGGGCAAAATTGCTGGAGCATTATGTCAACAAGTGTCAAAATCAGAATTGACACTTGTCGAAATGGCAACGGCGACAGATCCGAAGAGTGAGGCGTGAATTAAGGTGAGAGGAGGTGAAAACTCACGACACTCGTCGCGGGTCGACGCCCAGTTTCTTCATGCGAGCAATGAGCGTCGTGCGTTTAAGCCCCATGCGAGCCGCCGCACCGTCCGGTCCCGCGACTCGTCCGTTGGTGAGCTTCAAGATGCGGACAATCTCTTCGCGCTGATTCGCGTCTCGAGTCCCAGCCACCGGAGCAGTCCTGCCATTGTTGCTAAGCTCTCCGATCGGAGCTTGTAGCGCTGGGCCGTGCGTCAGGATCACTGAACGCTCGATGAAATTTTCCAGCTCGCGAATATTTCCTGGCCAATGCCAGCTCGACAGCTTCTTCATGGCCGCAGCGGGAATCGATTCGATTTTCTTCTCCATGCGGCGTCCATACTTCTGCGTGAAATACCGGACTAGCAGTGGAATGTCCTCAGGCCGCTCGCGCAACGGAGGTATGCGGATGGGAAACACGTTCAGCCGATAGTACAAGTCGCTGCGGAACTCGCGATCCTCGATCATCTTTTCGAGGTCGCGATTTGTTGCCGCTACCAGTCGCACATCCACTTTCTTGGTTCGAGTGCTGCCCAGCCGTTCAAACTCCCGTTCCTGCAAAGCGCGCAACAACTTCGGTTGGATCTCAATGGGGATATCGCCAACTTCGTCCAGGAAGAGCGAGCCCTGGTCAGCCAATTCAAGGCGGCCAATCTTCTGCGCGATTGCGCCAGTGAAGGCTCCCCGCTCATGGCCAAAAAGTTCGCTTTCGAGCAGCCCGGTCGGAATTGCCGCGCAGTTGAGCTTCACAAAAGTCCGATCCTTGCGCCGACTGCGTTCATGAATCGCGCGCGCAATCAGCTCTTTCCCCGTGCCGGTTTCGCCAAGAAGCAATACCGTCGAGTCGCTGGGGGCCACGTTTTCCACGAGGTTCAAAACATGCCGCAGAGCTGAGCTCTGCCCCACGATGCCCACGATTCCTTCAAAGTCCATCTCGCCGCGAATTTCTTCTTCCAAATACAGTTTTTCCTGCGCGAGCTTGTCTTTAAGATTGGTGATTTCACCGTATGCCAGGGCATTTTCCAAGCCAATCGCAACCTGCTGCGCGACTTGCGACAAAAAGGCGACCTCGTCCCGATCAAACGCATTTTTCTCTCGGCTCGCCAGGGCGAGCACGCCCAGCACCCGATCGCGGCTGACGAGAGCCATGTCGCAGAACGAGTTCATACCCTCGCCCGTCGCCTTGGCATACATATCCGCTGACATTTGAGACTGGTCAAGACGGTTCACTACCCATGGTTTCCCGGTCCGAAAGGTCTGGCCCGGCATCGTGCCTTCGATCGGAATCAAAGCAACTTCCGCAAACAATCCCCTGCTATCCGGGTAGTCGAGAGCATGTTTGCGCAAATGCGCACCGTCCGGTTCGGGCAGCATGATTGCCACAGCGTCACAGCGCATGACGCGGCGAACGCTCGTTGAGATTGCCTGTAGCAGTTCCTGGAAATTCAGATTCGAGACGACCTGGTTGGTAAGCTCGAGGATCAGCTTTAGCCGGTCCTGTGCCTGCCGTGACAAATAGAAGTTGACCGCGGCGTCGATCGCGAGAGCAATCTGATCGGCCACCAGAGATAGGAATCGTACTTCCTCCTCGGGGTAAGCATTGGGCCGGGCGCTGCCAACGCTCAAAACACCAAGCCTGCGTTCGCCTCTCGCGAGCGGAAGCGAACACGTGGACGTGATTTCTAGTTGGTTTAGAAATTCCCCATGCTTCCGAAATCGCGCTTCTGTCCTCCAATTTTTCGTGACCAGAGCCTGTTGCGACTCGTGCACCCACTCCATCGGAGTATCTTCGATGGCCACCTCCGTCAGAGATTGATCGTGCTTGGTTCCATTGGAGTACAGCAGATGCCAGGTAACTGTCTTGCTCTCGCCCTCAAAAGCGACAAGTTGCAAATATTCGGAGGGAACAACTTCGAGCAAGGTCTTGAGAACCGCGTCACTCGCACTGTCGCAATCGCTGCACGTGCCAATCGCGTTGGTTGCACGCAGCAGGGCTTCATAGCGTTGGGAGTAGGCTTCTGAGATTGGTACTGCCAAAGCACTCATAGGCTCGTTCGCTCGTCACGTTTGGTTTAGAAACACCCCATCCACAGCTAACGCCTCAAGCGAGGCTCCTGCTGGTTCGCGGATATGTTTCATCAGATGTCGTTAAGTTGCAGAAAGCTTCGACAAAATGTCGTAGCCGTTGTCATTTGTCAAATCGAGTGTCGACCGGGCGACAGGGCGAGAGCGGTCAGCGTGTGCTCCGGTGGGGCAACCTGCTTTCGCTCAAGTACTTCAGAAGAATTACCCTCATCCACGCTTTTGGCAATTGGGATGCGAGTTCGAACGCAAGAGTCTCTGAAGTCGAGGAAGGACGATTGCATGTTGAGGAGCGCTATTGAGTTGCTAGTCGGTCTTTGTTTGAGCGTTCTGACTATCCTGATCGCTCTTTGCATAGTTGGCTCGATTGTCGCGGCCCTACGATCCGTCGGCCGGAGAAGCGGCATTGTGGGTGCGAAAAGATGAAGGAACTCTTTGCCTTGCGCCCTCAATTGTTTCGGATGAGGACCGCAATGTTCCCGCATATGTCCGTCTCAGGAGGAGAGCACGATGGTTGAAAAACAGCATAAGAATTGGAGAGAGCTATGCAACGCCGCGCTGGGAGCAAGAGATCCCGACGAGTTGCTGCACATCGTTCAAGAACTCAACAAAGTCTTAAAACGCGAAGAACAGGTCCGTCGAGATTTCAGGGAAGCCATGCAAGCGATCAAATCCGCGGGAGAAATCCGAGGTTAACAGGTTCCTCGAGCACGGCTGAAGCAAATCGCATCGAATCGGAAGTTGCACTGGGTAGTTCCACGTATTCCTGCCTTGCGCTTCCTCACGAAAGAGAGAGAGTTCTTTCTCTCCTTGTTCTGTTCCTTGAAGCGCAGACCCCGACTGGCCCGAGTGGCACGAACTCGTCTTGCCGCTCTCATTTCCGAAATCAATTTTTGTTTTTCCCTATGGATCAAGTGCCTCGTTGAGCGATCGTGATAGAAATGACCACCGATTGACTACTCGAACCGGAGATGGACGCAACGGCACTTAGTGAATACTGCCCGGTTGGAGTCGCCTGCGACGAACTGCTTCCACAGGTTGTCAATCCGATCGTGGTAAACGCTCCGAGCAACAGCAGAAGACCAAGATGCGCAGAGCGGCGGTGCTTCTTTGCCGTTTTGCTCCAGAGCGGGATCAAGAAGACACATCCAGCCGGGAAAATATCTCCGATGGCCGCGGTTGAGAATGACGTGTCAGACCCGGCCGGCGAGCACCGGTGCTTGAAATGTGCCGTTGCCGTTTCCGCCGGTTGATGGCGCCGAAAGTTCCGTCTCCATTCCCGAGATAGGTGTCGACAGAGCCGTTCTCCCAGTCTGCGGCGGCGAGATCATACGCGAACGACAAAATACAGATCTCACGCCAGGCACGTGTCGCGACTGCACATTTACGCTGAAGCACAATCTGCGCCATGTCCTTCCGGATGAGGTTAACCAAATGCTCGCTGACAGTTCGGTCAGTGCCATGCAACTGCTGTCACATGCGAGTAATAACGAACCAATCTAACCAGCAACCTAACAATTCTTTAATAAGGTCACGCTAATCGATCGAGCTACACCCACTGTCCAACTTCTATACAAAGGAAAGTGTGTAACGTGACAGGTCTATTAAAGAGATTGTCTGTAATACTGTTACTAAGTGGCCTGTGTTTAGCTGTCAACATTAAGGAGCATCTTGTTAGCGTCCAGCATTCAACCCTACAATTGTCACTCCCCCCGACAATTCAGCGGATACAGGGTAGCGGTATTTGCATAAACCAAAGCTGTTCAGTCGTCGCTACCGCCTACCACATCCAAATGTGCCTAGGCAAGTCTGAGTTGGGAATTGACGGTGTCCATACCGACAAAATCCTGTCGCTTGCCAATCAACGTGACACCAACAAAGCCGACGTGCCCGTGAATGTGAACGGGAAAATGAGGCACTTGTCTTATAACCTGGAGCATGACGTTTCATTTGTGTATACGAAAAAGCCCGTCGATCATAAGTCGGGTGTACCGTACTCCTACAGATCATATGTGGGACAAAAGGTGAAAGTAGCCGGCTACTACCGGAATAGGTTTACGACCTGGGACGCGCATATAATCGGCGTGGATGTTCCTCTGATGTGGGGACAGACATCATTGAACGAAAATCTGATTCTCGACATCCCTATGGAATCCGGAAGCAGCGGCAGCGCGGTGCTTGACGAAAACGGGAACCTGCTGGGAATGATAACGCTGTCTGGCACAATGAAATCGAAGAGCGGAGACGTGACCGCGTCCGTCGCGCTCCCGACTAAGCTCATTGCTGAAGCGTTGAGGAGGTTAGATCCCCTTCTTGGTTTCAGTGTTTTCAATAACCTTCCGGAAGAGCAGCTAACGCCAACACAGACAACACCGGTGCGTTATGAGCTAAGCGACATACCAGATGACACGTCGCCAGTGGTATCGACACTATCAGCGACTCCCACCGATGTACCAGATCCCGTTGGTAAGTTGCATGCACAATCCGAAGCGGCTTCCAAATTAATGGTGAACTTCATCACCAGACAATGTGTAGTGCAACAGACACAAAGGCCCCTTTGCCATGAATTGTTCGTCGCTGCCGGTCGGCAGATGTATCGCAAAATAGGCAGGGATGGCAAGCTCGGCAAGCCAACAGACTCCTTTCCTGTACAGAAATACGGCGTATGGACGCAATCAGACTGGACGGACACACTGGGTGAGATAGCAGATAGTCCGTGGGTGTTCCAAGGCTCTGTGGGCGACCGCTATCTGTTTACGTCTAAGTCGACCGTCGTAGACGATCGCTGCTATTACCAGGAGTACTCGCAGGGAATTTCGTTGTTCGGCAGAGGTCATCCGGGCTGGGAAGGTTCGGTTGCCTGCTTTGAGCAAGTCCTGACAGACAAGGATTTCAACGTATTGTCGGTATTCACGGAAATGCACCCAGCTGAGGGCTGCCTGACTCAGTTAGTCCAAACCGCCATCTACTACGATTGGATTAAGATTACGGAAGGGGAGAAGCCTATCCTTCTGCCGATCAGGGAGCGAATTGCTGCAAAGGTGCGGGGACAGAAGACTTTGTCATACACCGACGTCTCCTGGACGGACTATCGGGAGTTTGGGGCTGAGCACAAGATAACGTTTTGAGAACCCTTTACGGAGGCTGTGCTCTTTACAGTATCGCGCCAGATAAGTCCGCCTTCTCATGGGGCGGTTTCCGGCTAGTATGCTAGCTGCTCGCCCGGAACATCGCCCCACCCCTTTTGGGGCGTCGTAGTTATGTAGCAAAAACGGCCTTGATATCTGCGACTTCGATTACATCCCCTGCTTCAAGTTGTTTTTGGCCGCCCTCGACGACGATATCATTCACCCGGATCTCAACCTGGTTTTCGGATGCAGCGATGAAGTAGCCATCCTCAGCTCGGTAGATCAAGGCTGCAACGCGTGGAGCGAACCAGCGCTTTAGCCGAATGCCGGCCATTTTCGATTTACCAATTAGAGTCAGCTTGCTGGTCAGGACGTAACGCTGCTGATCGGTTCGGCCTTTGACGATGGTCAGCGTGCCAATGGTCTGATGTACGAGAGGGGTTTTGACTGACGGCTGGCTTTGAGCAATGCTGACTCTCCGGACCACAACCGAGCCGACGGAGGATGCTGCGGCGGCTGCTTTAGTTAGCATTTCTTTCGCTTTTGCCGTGTCCAGGACCATCGTCGGATCAAGTTGTGGCGGCTTCGGCAATTGCCCGCTAACGACGCTATTGACATCTCCATACGGCGCAGCGACCGCACGTACCTCGTCACGAAATTCGATCGTGTGCTTGCCGATAGTAACGTTGTCTCCATCCTTCAGTACCACCTTGCTAATGCGTTGACCATTGACATGCGTGCCATTAAAACTCTCAACGTCTTCGATTACATAATGATCGCCCTCGGCGTAGACCTTGGCATGATGTCCGGAGACGGCAGGATTGTCGATGCGAAAGATGTTGTCCGGCTGACGGCCAATGGTGACCGTGCCGCTCGAAAGCAAGAGCTCTTGTAAAACCTTGTCTTCAAATTTGAGAAACAGCTCAGCCATGGCACGGCTCCAAAATGCGTGATCTGTGAAAGCAATGGTGGTAGGGGAGAGCAAGCTTTGCTTGTTGCTACCACTCGACAATCACCTTCTATTCTGCGCCCGAAAACACAGAAGGGAAGAGTACTAAGGTACCCGAGTTCAACTCGGACTTAACGGCACCGTGTAACGTACAGAGATCAGCGAGGGAACAATGTTTTTAAACGCTCGGCGAGCTTGCGCACGGCCTCGTTGAGTGCAGGAAGGCCGGGGGTGTCGAGGTCTACGTCGAGGCTTTCGAGGTCAACCGTGACGTCCTTAATCAGCTGAGTGGCCATTTCCACGCGCTGTCTTACTACTTGCTCCATCAGCTTGTAAGGATCGCCTCCTTTACCTTGCGCATCGAGCCATTGCTGTACGGCGGCGCTGGCCTGGCGAGCTCGTTCGGTGGCCGTTCGGAAATCCATCAGAACCTTCACATTGATCATTCCGGTCTTTACCGAGCTCTGTAGGTCCTTAAGCTCTTCGTTGGTCTTCCTCAGACGAGACGAAAGCTCCGGATCTTTCTTTAGACTCTCCACCATGGTTCTATACTCGCTTCCACCAGCGACGCCAGTGATTCACTGGCCTTTTCGCTGGAAAGTTTCGATAGGCGCCGAAGCCCTTGATGCACTGGTCACAGCTTAGCGTCGGTCGACAACGCTAAATTGAATTGATCGCGCAGAAACTTGACTGCCTCGTCTCGCCCTGGAGATGCACCCTGAGGAGTCGCATTCAAGTACAACACATACAATTCCGCCGCTCCGTCGGTGTCCGCTTGTTGCGCCAGGGTCCTCGCGGCCTGCAGAACTGCCGCCGGCAACTCCGCCACTTTTTCTCGCACCGCCTTGACCAAGGCATTCCGGGAATCAATCTCCAGATCTGTCAGAAGCTGCGCCCCGTCCGGTTCCACGCCCTGGTTGGTGATTCCTTCGGTATCGTCCGCTTTGAC
Source organism: Terriglobales bacterium (assembly GCA_049511995.1). Classification (GTDB taxonomy): domain Bacteria; phylum Acidobacteriota; class Terriglobia; order Terriglobales; family Acidobacteriaceae; genus Acidiflorens. Next base: position 8,889 of record JBEKXO010000037.1, on the reverse strand, counting down.
GTCTTGCAAAACGACGGTCGTGCTGTGTTTTTCCTTATGCACATCGGCAGCCTGTCCGACAACATTACCTGCCCGGTCGCGGAACTGGAATTCGATCTCCGCCGACGCCGTTAGATCAATGGTCTTCTTTGTGTAGTGATAAGACTCAACGACGGTCTCCACGTGGCTCTGCTCGGTTGTGTCCAACTTATGTCGCAACTCGTCGACGCTCTTCTGTGCCTGCTGCACCGCATCAGTGGCATCTGCGATCGCTTGCTTCTTCTTGTGTTGCGCCTGGGCGTCGGCCAACGCGTGTTGCGCCGAGCTGAGCCGCTGTTGAGCGCTTTCATAGTCACTTTCGATTTGCAGCCAAGCCGGATTTTTCGTCTCGTGCGCGCCCGCACGGTATTTCGATTCCGGAGCCTCCAGGCGCGGGTTCTTTACCATGCGATGTTCCAGAACCTGCCCCACCAGGGTGAAGGCGGGCTGTCGCGCTTCGTCAGACTCCGTGGGATTGCGCACGACCACTATGGGCATGCCGGAGGAATCGAGCCCGCTGGCGATCGCGTCAGCAAGCTGATCGGCGAAACCATGGCTGTCGCGCCGTGAAGTTTGATCCCGAAACAAAACGCCGAGGGCGAGCTGGGATCGCCGTTGATAAAGCGGTTCGTAACGGGACATCTCATCTTTCAGACTATCGACATTCGTAATCCCGTAACGCGCTGCCTGTTTCAGATAGAGCCACCCCACACAGGCTCCAGATTCCGAACCCTTCTGCAGATAGCGATGGGCTTGGTCGAGATAGTAAGCGCTGATCTTGGCGGAAAGGAAATCGCGTTTGAGAGTGGTTGCCGGGTCATCCCCTAGAGAGCTGGCGCGATCCCACAGAACAAAGGCCTCCAGCGCCGCATTCTCGTCTGTCGGGTTTTTGATCGGAACGTGCGACTCCTGGAGTTTCTGTGCACGCCGCACGGCTTCGCCGATATAGTTGTGCGACAACGCTGCCAGCTGCGACGTTACCAGGGCGCGTTGTTTCTCAGGTAAGTCAGCAAGCACGTTATAGGCCTCGACAAACTGGTTCTTCCGCGCGTATTCATCACTTTGTTGAACAGCGGCATCTGCCGCCTGCTGATTGCGTTGGGCCTCGAGCTGAGCGGCGGCGTTGTCGGCGGCTGCCTGGACATCCTTGCGATCCGGCCGGATGGCCGCCGCTTTGCCAAACTCCACGATTGCTTTTTCCCAATCCTGACCAAGCGCCAGTTTTCGTCCGTGTTCGTAATGGTGTTGGAACGCTGCACTGAGCACGGCATCCACACGTGGCACTTCGGAAGCGAATGCGACATAGGGACCCAGCGAGCTGACCGCTTGGTCGTAATGCGACTCTGCGATCAACACCTGCGCGTTCACGACGGTCGTCTCCAGTTTCCGCTGCTCCGCGGCAATCTCGCGCTGGAGACTAAGCAGAGGAGCATAGTCTGGCCGGACTTCCAACAGGCGTTCTACGTGGAGCTTGGCAGCTGACAGTTGCGCATACCCAGATGTATCGTCTTGTAGGGCTTTTCGGTACGCCTGTAGCCGTGTCTGATCAGGTTGCGCCAGGTTATCCAATTCCCGCCCTATGTCGTCCATTAACCGTGCGGCCGGTTTGTAGTCGGGAGACGACTGGCTGGCGATTTGTGACTCCAGGCATGCCTGTCGCAGCAAGGCGAAGTCTTGTTTTTTGGCGCCGCCCGAACTTCGATACTGCGCAAAAGCCGCTTCCGCTGCCTGCTGATGGAATCCCGCGATGGCATTTTGAGCGGACGCCCGGCGTGCAGAAGATGGATAACGCGTTGCGAAATCGTCCCAGTCCTTGAGTGTGTTCGCGCGTTGCGCCCGCAAAAAGTCAGCAAGTTCAACGTCCGGAGCGGCGATAAACACTAGCTGCACGCCTGGCTTGAATTCTGGGATCACGCCATCGCGAGGCGACGAAGAGACGGGCGTGCCGCGAATCATGGCTTGTTCCGCTGCCGCCGCCGGCGTAAGCTCAACGCTCCGTTCGAATTTCAGATTGCTGGGGAGAACACAGACGGACTTGCCGTTTGTCGTCAGTGTGAGTACGCCGTCTGCACCGCGCTGAAGCGAGCTAGTCCCCGCCAGCGACGCGCGCGGAAGCCCGTTATAAGTATTCTTGTCGAGCCTCGGAACCCCGTCACAGCTGCGAACTTCGATCTTTCCATTCAGTGTTGCATCCGTGATCTGTACATATGCCGCGCCCTGGGGGCCGTCGAACAAAACCACCGCGGTCAGGGACGCATCTTTGGCGTAAGCCGTGATCGCTGTTCCACCCACAAGAACAACGACGAGAAAAACCGCCACGCTGCAGCGTTCGAGACGAGAGGGCTCGGTCGGCCGCTTCGAAAGGCTCGGCAAAAAATTGGTCCTCCACCACTTCATAAAAGTCCGCAAGCATACATTTTTCTCGCCGGAAGGAGCGAGTGAAAGAAGATAGATAACCCAAGCAAAACTAAAGTAAGTAGGAAGCAAAACTTAGCGGGGCTATGATTGAAGATGCGGCACATAAACTCGATAACTTGTGCGTTTGCGCATATTTGCGACGACAGACCATTAGAGATTTCTCATGGAATTGGCAAAACCACCCAACAATCGGGTTGAGCAGCCGGGATCTGAGCCCACTTCTGCGCAGTCGCGTCCGGTAGTTCAGTCGCACCTCACCGCATTGAGCCGCTACCAGATTCAGGAAGAGTTGGGGCGCGGCGCCATGGGAGCCGTCTATAAAGCATTCGATTCCGTGATTGCCCGTACCGTCGCGCTCAAGACCATTCTGATCGACAATAACGCTCCCGACCGCGCGCAGATGATTGAGAGGCTCAAGCAGGAAGCCAAAGCGGCTGGCGGACTGGATCATCCCAATATCATCACCATCTACGACGTTGGCGAGGAAAATGGCGCCGTTTATTTGAGCATGCAGTTCGTCAAAGGAACCACCCTGGCCGAGCTATTGGCGGACGTTGGCGTGCCTGCCTTGCCAACACTTCTCTCCTGGGCTGACCAGATTTCGGCCGCGGTCGGTTTTGCGCACGCCCGCGGCGTCATTCATCGCGACCTGAAACCGGCCAACCTCATGGTGACCGATGAAGGCGCCATCAAAGTTCTCGACTTCGGAATTGCCAAAATAGAGAACACGTGCCTCACGCAGACCGGGCTCGTGATCGGCACGCCCGGCTATATGGCTCCCGAGCAGATTACCGGCAAGAAAGTGGACCATCGCGCCGACATTTTTTCTCTGGGTGCTGTCTTCTATGAGTTGCTGACCCGCGAAAGGCCATTTGCTGGCGATATCGCGACCGTCCTCTACAAAATCGTGAATGAGGACCCCGTCGCGCCGTCGCTCGTTAACCCGGCGATTCCCGGCGGGATCGATGCCGTCATTCGCAAAGCTCTCGCCAAAGATCCCAGGGATCGATTCCAGACTTGCGAGGAAATGCGCCAGGCCTTCCTGGAGCAATCTGCTCGCGCCCCGCTCACTCCGCCGGCGGCCGTTGCCGCAGAAAAGGTGGTCGCCAACCGGTCGCCAGCCGCTGCAGGCGCTCGGCGTCAACTCGCGGCAACTCAACCCCGAATCTGGCCGCGCCTGATTCTGATTTCTGCCCTCCTTCTCATCGTGGCGACGGGTTGGGCTCTCTACATTCGTTCGCAGACAGGCGCGTTCCCTCCGCTCGTCGCGAAAATTGAAAGCAAAATCACGCCGGCACTGACTGCAGCCGTTGGAAAGTTCAATGAGTCTTCGACGCACCTTCCGAGCCGTGCCGCTGATGAGCGAAGCGTCGCGCCCGCCCCTCCGCAGAATCCACAAACGGCGGATGCTCCGGCGGCCGCGTCGCAAACATCCGCAATTCCGGCGGCTTCGAGTCCCGCAGCCGTACCAACTTTGCAGCCGGTCGTTGCACAATCGTCAAGCGATCATCCGAGCAGTGAAGGCGCACCCGTCTCAGGAGCACCCGCATCGTCGCCACCGGTGGAGACGTCCCCGAAGCCTGTCGATTCATCTTCTACCGCTTCATCCAAAGCGGCTCAAACGAGCGACCACACTCCTGCGACCGACAAAACGACCGCCGACGATTCACTCGCCGCGTCTTCTGCCTCCCGCGACAATGACGATAACAAGGAAACTGCACCGCCAGCCACGCCAAAGCCGCCCGCCCGAAAACGCGCTTTGGAATCGGCTTCGACAGTAGACGGTTTCACCCGCCAGGACATTCCAGATTTGCTGAGCCAGGCCTATTCTTCCACGGCGCGCGGCGATTATCGTCTGGCGCGTTATGAATACGGACTTGTTCTAAAGCTCGATCGCAACAATGTCCAGGCACGAGAAGGTCTGCGCCGTTTGCAGGCCGCATGGCTGTCGCGCTGACCTCTCCGTCAGTTCGGAACGTCCCGATGTCACGCGGAGGCACGCCAGTTCGTCACAGCTCACGCAGACGCTCGATTCGACTGTGAAGTCCTATCCTTTCCGTCGGGAGTACAATCTGCAAACAGCAACGGGAAGCTGTCTAAATGTGGGGGGATGGCTTTTTGCCTTTTTTCAATTAATGGTCACATCTTGACACCCCTCCAGCATTCCAGACGGTTGGGAAGTGGACTAGGCGCTTTATTCAAGATTCCCGATTCGCCGATCGCAACAGTTGAAGGACTGTGTGAAGGATCTCCATATGTGGGCACACATCCGTACTTCTGCGTGGTGGAAGTGGGCGCCCTTTATGTGTGTTCTGCTCGCCGGCTGCAACCGGGGCTCGACAGGTTCGGCGCCTCAGATTGTTTTTAGTAAGGTACCGGTTGCCGACGTGGGCGGTCCCGAAACAACGGACACGATTGAGGGCCATGTTTCCGGGGTTCGAGCCGACCAGCGGATCGTTTTGTACGCTAAGAGCGAAGGTCGCTGGTGGGTGCAGCCGTTGGTGGAAAATCCGTTTACCAACATCCAGGGCGATTCCACATGGAAGAATAAGACTCATCTCGGCACCGACTACGCGGCATTGCTGGTGAATCCGGGCTACGCACCGCCCCCCTCTTCTGAAGAATTGCCTGTCCAAGGTGCGGGGGTTGCGGCAGTTGCGCTCGTGCAGGGTCAAGGCGCCGATCCGTCCTCTCCGAAAATACTTCACTTCAGCGGATACGACTGGGTCGTGCGCACTGCGCCCAGTCTTCGTGGCGGGTCGCGAAACACTTTTAGCTCAGCCAACGCCTGGGTAGACGATGCCGGAGCACTCCACCTGCGCATCGTGAATGATCACGACCAGTGGAGTTGCGCAGAAGTCCAAACCACTCGCGACCTCGGCTATGGAACATATGCCTTCGTTGTACGCGATATCTCACGGCTTGAGCGCTCTGCCGTCCTGACCCTCTTCACTTGGGATGGCGCCGGTCCGGAGCAAAACCGCCGCGAACTGGCTTTCGAGATCAGCCGATGGGGCAGTCTCTACGACAATGACAACATGGGATTCGTGGTCCAGCCCTATTACATACCTACAAACGTCGTGAGATTTCGTGCGCCTGACGGCCTGCTGACGAACACGTTTCACTGGGAGCCCTCACAGGCGACGTTCACGACTTATGCAGGATCCCATGTGACCGGAGGGGTTGCGCCCGTGAACCAGCATGTCTTCACTTCCGGGATCCCTGCTCCCAGCGGCCATGCCGCTCGCATGAATCTCTATATCTTTGGAAAAGGGCAAGCTCCCCTGCAGCACGACAACGAAGTTGTAATCGAGAAGTTCGCCTACTACCCATGAATTGCGGACCAAATCCATCGCGATGGCTCTCCATCGGTTTGGCGCTGGCCTGTTTCCTGGGCGAAGCAGGCGCGCTGCCGGCGAAGTACGTATCGTCACGATATGTGCGCCAGCAATGGAGTTCCGAAACCAGCCTTGCAGGCGGACCCGTTCGCGCCATCACGCAGACTCCGGATGGATATCTTTGGATTGGCGCTAGCAAGAGCGTAGTTCGTTTCGACGGGTTTAGCTTTCATCCCGTGCCATCGTCGAACCCCCAGTTTCGGAACGATCCCATCCTTGGCCTGACCGTTGATTCTAGTGGAAGCTTATGTGTCCTCTTTTGGGGTGCGGGAGTGCTTTGTGATAGCGGTGGGAAAGGTGAGAATCTTGTTCTCCATAACGGCGCTAGTCCCGTACAGATCACGGCAGCATCGCGGGAAAAAGACGGGACGATGCTGCTTGCCGATGCTTTGCTCGGAGTCCTCCGGATCCAGAAAGGAGCCGTGGAGATACTCGCTTCGGCACCAGTTCTTCCGGGATCATCGCTGATCGTCGCCACGGCAAAAACCGGCGATGGCAAAATCTGGTTGGGAACTTTGGCCGAAGGGCTTTTCTCTCTGGCCGATGGCAGGGCAATTCACATTACCGCAGGAATACAAAGCAAGAGAATCAACTGTCTATTGGCGGTTGGTGAAAAGGAGTTGTGGGTCGGCACTGACAAGGGCGTGTTCCGCGGCGATGGCGCGTCATTCCACCGTGTTGCCTTGCCCTCGAGTGCCGCTGGCGCGCAGGTGCTCACTATGCTGCAAGACCATAACGGCAACGTCTGGCTGGGAACAACCGTTGGCCTTCTGAAGATCGACCCCGACGGCGTCTTGTCTTCCGATCTCAGAGATTTTGGAAACGGCAGCGTTAACGCACTATTCGAGGATCGCGAGGGAAACCTCTGGGTTGGCGGTGCACATGGTGTCGAGCGCATTCGAGAAAGCACGTTTGTGACTTATTCCGTCGAGGACGGGTTGGCGCAACAGAGTGGCCCGGTTTATGCAGACCCTGAGAATCGGATTTGGTTCGCTCCCGCTCAGGGTGGGATCAACCTGATCAAGGAGGGTTACCTTCAACGGGCAGAGGCGATCCTCAAGCGTACCGGCATTTATTCCATCACGGGCAGTAAAGATGAGATCTGGGTTGGCACGCAACACAATGGTCTGATGCGTCTTCGGTACAGCGACGGAATCCGGGATGTGCGGACTTACACAAAGGCCGATGGACTCGCAGAAAACAGCGTCTATTCGGTCTATCGCGCGCGGGACGGGGCGGTTTGGGCCGGAACTTTGACCGGCGGTGTCAGTCGATTCAAAGATGGAAAATTTGTTACCTACACGACCGCAGACGGCCTCGCGTCGAACACGATTTCTTCTATCCTCGAAACGCGTGACGGTGCGATCTGGTTCGCCACCCCCAATGGCCTTACTTCACTGTCGGAAAACAAATGGAAGACGTATGCAGTTCGAGACGGCCTACCGTCTTACGATGTGAACTGCCTTCTTGAGGATTCTTCCGGAGTGCTCTGGGTTGGAACGTCTGCTGGCCTGGCCTTCCTCAGTTCGGGACAGGTGCACGTTCCTCGCAATACCACCGGCTACTTCCACGAAGAAACGTTGGGAATCGCTCAAGACAAGCAGGGTTGGCTGTGGATTGCGACTTCGAATCGCGTGTTACGCGTGCGAGCTGACAGTCTTTCCAGAGATGCTTTATCGGCAGGTGACGTCCGCGAATATGGGCCGGCAGACGGCTTGGGTGACGCGAGGGTGGTAAAGCGGGATAGATCCGTGGTTGCTGGCTCCGACGGCCGAATTTGGTTTTCGATGAATCGTGGTGTCTCGGCGGCTGACCCTTCTCATATTAGTGCGAGCTCAGCGCCTGCGCTCGTTCACGTTGAAGCAGTGTCGGCAGATGGCAAGACGATTGAAATGTTGAATGCGGTGCGCATTCCGCCCCGATCCCAAAGAATCGGCCTCACCTATACCGGCCTCAGCTTGGCCAATCCCGAGCGCGTTCGCTTTCGATACACTCTGGAAGGCTTCGAACACGATTGGAGCGAACCGGTGGATGCGAGAGCGGCTGTTTACACCAACCTTGGTCCCGGCTCGTACCGGTTTCGCATCGTCGCCAGCAACAGCGATGGCCAGTGGAATGGACCTGAAACACTATTCCCATTCGAAGTAGAGCCTGCGTATTGGCAGACGATGTGGTTCCGGATGCTGTGCATGGTAGCTATCGTTTCGATGGTATTGCTCGCGTACCAGTTGCGACTCCGGCAGTTGACCCATCAATTGAATGTGCGTTTCGAAGAACGCCTGGCCGAGCGCATGCGGATTGCTCAGGAATTGCACGACACCTTGCTCCAGGGCGTGTTAAGCGCCTCGATGCAACTGAATGTCGCCAACGATCAGCTTTCATCTGAGTCGCCAGCCAAGCCCCTCGTCCGGCGTGTGCTGGAGTTGATGGGCCAGGTTATCGAGGAGGGGAGGAGAGCGCTGCAAGGTCTGCGAGTATCGCGGGTTGGCATTGTAGAGTTGGAGCGCGCTTTTTCTCGAGTACCTGAGGAGCTTGCGCTGGAAGGGCCCGTTGATTTTCGCGTGATTGTCGAAGGACAGACTCGCCGTTTACATCCGATAATTCACGACGAGGTTTACCTCATCGGAAGAGAGGCGGTCGCCAACGCTTTTCGTCATGCCTACGCCAAGAAGATTGATCTCTCACTCGAATATCATGGCAACGAACTGAGAATAGTCGTGCGGGACGATGGCCGCGGGATTGATCCCAAGGTGATCCAATTAGGACGGGACGGGCACTGGGGGCTCTCTGGGATGCGGGAACGAGCCGAGAGAATCGGCGCAAGTCTGAAGGTATCGAGCAGCGCTGCGGGCGGAACAGAAGTTGATTTGCGTGTTCCGGGACGAATAGCCTTCGAACCCTCGACCTCCACGCGAACGCCTAAATCAATTGTGGTGTGATAAACAAAGAGACGCTCAACCTCCGAGCAGTTTGGACAAGGAAATGGCCGAAGCGGCAAAGATTCGGGTTTTTACCGTGGATGATCATCCGCTCCTTCATGAGGGAATCGCTACGG
>JBEKXO010000036.1:0-29549 GCA_049511995.1 Terriglobales bacterium | reverse complement strand
CGCTGAAATGCCGCGGCCCTCAAAAATCCGCGCTTGCTTGCGACGCGCAATTCAAGGGGACTTTGCGGCGCACTGGAGAAAAGGAATATGAGGCACTGCAGACAATGAAATTAAGAGTGACAACTAAGATCAACGGTCTGGTCGCGGGCACGCTTTCCGTTGGAATCTTGGCGGCGTCGTTTGTCATGTACCGGAGTGCGGAACTGGAAGCGCAATACGACCGGCTTCTGGCGCATGAGGTTGCGCAGGTAGAGAGTGCGCGCCGCGTGCAGGTGTTGTTCAAGAAGCAGGTGCAGGCCTGGAAGGACGTCCTGCTGCGCGGCAGTGACCCGGCGAGCATGGAGAAGTACAGCGCGGAGTTTGCCGCGCTGGAAAAAGATGTCGACGCCGGCGCGGCCAGCCTGGAGAGCGCGGTCGACAGCCCTGACACGCGCGGGAAAGTGGGTGAGTTTGGAGCAGAACACCGCTTGCTTAGCGAAAAATATCACGCCGCCCTCGAAGACTTTCGTGCCTCGAAGGGCAGAGACTTTGCGGCCGCCGACCAGCGGGTAAAAGGACAGGATCGGTCTCCGACCGACCTGCTGGATGGAGTGGTGAAAAGCCTGCAGGAGGCGTATGCCGCCAGTCAGACGCGCATCGCCGCTTCCGCTATCTCCGACCGTCACTGGACCATTGCCATCCTGTCGATTATGGCGGCGCTGGCGCTCGCCGTCGGCGCCTACCTTAGCCGTAAGCTCACGCGCCCGATCCAGATTGTGTTGCGGTGCGCGCAAACCATCGCCGCCGGCGACTTGACCGGAGACGAGATCGCGGTCAGCGGGAACGATGAAATCAGCGAACTGACTCAGGCGATCAACCAGATGCGGACGAGTCTGCACGGCATGATTCAGTCGATACGAGGAACCGCTGACCAGGTGGCGGCGTCAAGCCAGGAATTGTCAGTAACCAGCCAGCACATCACCGCCAATTCGGAAGAGACCACGGCGCAGGCGAAGGTGGTTTCGGGAGCGGGCGCACAGGTGAATGCCAATCTCCAGACGCTGGCTTCGGGCTCTGAAGAGATGAGTTCCACCATCGGCGAAATTGCGAAGAACGCAACCGAGGCGGCCCGGGTAGCGGGCGAGGCGGTGGCAGCGGCGGAAGCAGCCAACCAGACGGTGTCAAAGCTGGGCGATTCGAGCGTGGAGATTGGCAAAGTGATTGAAGTGATCACCTCCATCGCGCAGCAGACAAATCTGCTGGCCCTCAACGCGACCATCGAAGCGGCGCGTGCGGGCGAGGCGGGCAGAGGCTTTGCCGTGGTTGCCAACGAGGTGAAAGAACTGGCGAAGCAGACGGCGAAGGCTACCGAGGAGATCAAACAGAAAATCACAGTTATTCGAGAGAACACGGGCGGAGCTGTGTCGGCAATTGGTGGGATCAAAGAAGTGATCGAGCGGATCAGTCATATTTCCACCGTCATTGCGACCGCCGTAGAAGAACAGAGTGCGACCACCAGCGAGATGGCGAGAAACGTGACCGAAGCAGCGCGTGGGGCCTCCACCATTTCGGACAACATTCAGGGTGTGGCAGAGGCGGCGCAAAGCACATCGACCAATGTCGGAGAAGCGCAGACCGCGAGCGAGCATCTGGCGCAGGCGGCGAACCAGTTGCGCGATCTGGTCTCCCGCTTCACGGTAGACGCGGCCAGTGCCGCGGAGTTTCCCGAAAGGGCGCCGCGCGAGGCGGCGCGGCAGGCGGCGGCCGGGCATTGATCGGCCGAGCAGCGGTCGCGTTCGCAATGAATGACGTAGGAAAAAAAGCCGGTGCCGACGGGGGTCAGCCGAGAGTGTGACATCGGGAGAGAGCGCATGTTTAAGCGGATGAAACTGAACAGCAAGCTTCTGGGATCGATTGCCATCACGCTGGCATTGAGTTCGGCCGTGAGTTTCTGGATCACGCAGCGCCGCGTTAACCAGCAGGCGGAAGAGGCGTTTCGTGACAAGGTGCGGCAGATCACGGGCATGGCCGGCGCCACGAGAGCATGGTTTTCGGACAACCTCGAAACGCTTGTGCCGAACAATGAGTTCAAAAGCCTGAACCAGGTGCCGCTGGTGGTGGCGTGGAGTGTGGCGCGGCAATATGCCGACGCGCAGGACATGGAATTTCACACGCCTTCGCTGCAACCGCGCAATCCGAAGAACCAGCCCGACGAATTCGAGCGGCGCGCCCTGGAAGCCTTTCAAAAGGATCCAGCTCTGCTGGAATATTCCGCGCGCGCAGTCGAGAACGGGAACGACGTTATGCGCTATGCGCAGGCGGTTCGCCTGACCGAAGACTGCCTCGTCTGCCACGGCGATCCGGTGGGCCAGAAAGACCCGTTCGGCTATGCCAAGGAAGGCATGAAGGCTGGCGACTTGCGCGGCGCCTTCACCGTGAGGGCGTCGACCGAAGGGTTGGTGAAGACGGCGCGCTCGAATTCCATCGCGCTTTTTCTTACCAGCTTCTTAACCCTATTGGCGGCGGCGGTGGTGTTGTTTGTGCTGGTGCGAAAGCTGATCACGAAGCCGCTGTCCTCTGTCGTCGCCTTGGCCAACCAGATTGCCGACAACGACCTCGGCATGGACGATTTGCCGGTCGATAGCGCCGACGAAATTGGCGAGGTGACCTCGTCATTGAACATCATGAAAAACAATCTGCGCGAACTCGTCGAGGCCATCTCGGAGACCGTCGTCCAGGTCGCGAGCGCGAGCAACCAAATGTCGACCACCAGCCAGCACATCACCGTCAATTCCGAGAAGACGATGGCGCAGTCGCAACTGGCTTCGGACGCCGGCGGGCAGGTGAACACCAACCTGCAAACCCTGGCTTCGGGAGCGGAAGAGATGAATTCGACGATTGGAGAGATCGCTAAAAATGCGACCGACGCGGCGCGAGTTTCCGTCGAGGCCGTGGCTTCGGCCGAATCGGCGAACGAAACCGTCTCAAAGCTGGGGGATTCGAGCGTGGAGATTGGCAAGGTGATCGAGGTCATCACCTCGATTGCGCAGCAGACGAACCTGCTTGCCCTCAATGCCACGATCGAAGCGGCGCGCGCGGGCGAGGCAGGAAAAGGCTTTGCGGTGGTTGCCAACGAAGTGAAGGAACTGGCGAAACAGACGGGCAACGCGACCGAGGAGATCAAACAAAAGATCACGGTCATTCGCGAGAACACAGGGGGCGCGGTCGCAGCCATTGGCGGGATTAAAGAAGTGATCGACAAGATCAGCCACATCTCGACTGTGATTGCGACGGCGGTGGAGGAGCAGAGCGCGACCACGCAGGAAATGGCACGCAACGTGACGGAAGCGGCGCGCGGAGCGGGGACAATCGCCGAGAACATTCAAGGCGTAGCCCAGGCGGCGCAAGACACCTCGACCAATGTGATCGAAGCCCAGACCGCGACCGAGCATCTGGTGAAAATGGCAAACCAGTTGCGGGACCAGGTGAGCCGTTTCAAACTCGATCGCACCGAGACCACGCAATGGAAGCAGGATTCCTCGGCGGCCAAGGCAGCAGGGCATGCCGCCGGCGCGCCGTAAGGGCTGCAATCGCAATTGAGCAGGATTGCGACATAGGAATGGGTCAGGAAATATGAGCTTCCGGGCAAAATTCAAGATCATGGTGATCGTGGCGGCAGCCGGGATGATGGCACTGGCTGGCTTCTGGATTCATGACGAGCACGCAACCTTGCTTTCGGAAAAAATGCAGAAGACAAGAAACCTCGTCGAGGTGCCCTACTCGGTTATGGCTAAACAATATCAACTGGAGAGCGAGGGCAAAATCAGCCGTACCGAGGCGCAGCGGCGGGCGATCGAACAGATACGCGTCATGCGTTACGAGGGCAGCAACTATTTCTGGATCAATGACGAGCATCCGACGATGATCATGCACCCGATCAAGCCCGAGCTCGATGGCGAAGATCTGACGGCGGTTAAGGACCCCAGAGGCCACGCGATATTTGTGGAATTGGTGCGGGCCGCGAAGTCGCTCAACGGGGGCTATGTCCGCTACTTATGGCCAAAACCTGGGAGCAGCCAGCCGGTAGAAAAACTTTCCTACGTCCGGCGCTTCGCGCCATGGGGATGGGTGATAGGCACCGGGATTTACATCGACGACGTCAACGCCGTATGGCGCGAGAGCGCGCTGGCGGCGGGAGGAGTGGCCCTCGCTTGCCTGCTTCCGCTGCTGATCGTTTCGATCGGGACGGCGCGTTCGATCGTTCTGCGCCTGCAAAACATCGTGGAACGGTTCAGGGATATCGCCGAAGGGAAAGGTGATTTGACCAAACGCATCGAGATCGCTTCGCATGACGAAATTGGGCAGTTGGCGGGGTGGTTCAACGCTTTCATGGATGAGCTGCATGAGATCGTCCGCGCCATTATTCACAACGCGCACGAGATCTCGGCCGCCAGCGAGACACTCTCCGCCTCGAGCGGGCGCATTATCGCGCGCACCGATCAGGCAGCCGCTAAGGTCCAACTGCTCTCGGACGCCGACGACGAGGTCAATAACAACCTTCAGACTTTCGGTTCGGGCGCGGAGGAAATGAATTCCACCATTGCCGAGATTGCGCGCAATGCGACGGAGGCGGCGCGCGTCGCCGGCGAGGCCGTCCAATCGGTCGAAGCAGCCAACCAGACCGTGTCCCTGCTCGGTGATTCGAGCATCGAAATCGGCAAAGTGATCGAGGTCATCACCTCGATTGCGCAGCAGACCAACTTGCTCGCCCTCAACGCCACCATCGAAGCCGCGCGCGCCGGCGAGGCAGGGAAAGGTTTTGTCGTGGTCGCCAACGAAGTGAAGGAACTGGCCAAGCAGACGGCCAAGGCGACGGAAGAGATTCGCGAAAAAATCACCGTCATCCAGGAAAACACCGGCGGAGCGGTAGCCGCGATTGGCGGCATCAAGGGCGTGATTGGAAAGATCAGCCAGATATCGACGGAGATTGCGACCGCAGTCGAGCAACAGAGCACGACCACCAACGCCATGTCGAAGAACGCGGCGGCCGCGACCAGAGGAGCGAAGGTTATCTCGGACAACATCAAAAGCGTGGCCGAGGCGGCGCGCAACATCTCCATGAACGTGACCGAAGCGCAACCCGCGACCGAGCAATTGGGACTCATGGCAAGACAGTTGCGCGAACTGGTGGAGCGATTCAAAGTCGAATCTCGAGGTCGCGCGAAACCAAAGGCAACGCGAGCCCAAGCGGCAGCACGTGCTGCCGGGGCGCTCTAGCGGCCAATGGCCAACGGGTATCGCTGCCGCCGATTCGGCAGCGCCGGATAGGGAAGCAGTGCCGTAAGCGTAACCGTCGAAATACGGAGCGGAAGAGATGAAGCCAATTCGCGTTCTGATCGTCGACGATTCCGCCGTGATTCGCAGGTTACTGAGTAACGTTCTGGCATCCGATTCGGAAATTATGGTGGCGGGCACGGCGGGAAACGGTATTCAGGCGCTGGCCAGAATTCCAGAGGCCAAGCCGGATCTAATTACGCTCGACATTGAGATGCCAGGCATGAACGGGCTCGAAACGCTTGTCGAAATTCGAAAACTGTATCCCAAATTACCGGTGATTATGTTCAGCACTCTTACCGAACGCGGCGCGACGGCAACTCTCGATGCACTCGCCAAGGGTGCGAGCGATTATGTGACGAAACCGTCGCACACAGGCGGCTCCGAGAGCGCTCGCGAGCAGGTGCGCGACGAACTGGTGCGCAAGATCAAGTCGTTATGCATGGTGGGTGTTCCTCGTACCAAGCCGGCGCTCGTGGCGCCGCGCCCCGCCGATCGCCCGCAGGCCCGCATCGACTTGGTGGCCATTGGCACCTCGACCGGCGGCCCCAACGCGCTCACTGCCCTCATTCCGCAACTGCCCGCCGACTTTCCCGTTCCCATCGTGATTGTCCAGCACATGCCGCCGCTGTTTACGCGCCTCCTGGCCGAGCGTCTGCACTCGCTGGCGCGCCTGCAGGTGCGGGAGGGCAAAGAGGGCGAGAAACTACGCGGCGGCCAGGTTTGGATTGCGCCCGGCGACTACCACATGACCGTAGTTCGCAAAGGGGCAGATTTCGTCCTCGGACTAAACCATGATCCCCAGGAAAACTCCTGCCGCCCCGCGGTCGACGTTTTGTTCCGTTCCGTTGCTCAGACCTTCGGCGCGAACGTGCTGGCGGTTGTCCTCACGGGCATGGGCGCGGATGGCACGCGCGGATCGTCCGATATTCGCGAAGCGGGCGGAGAAGTATTCGTGCAGGACGAAGCTTCCTCCGTGGTTTGGGGCATGCCCGGCAGCATCGTTGCCGCGAGCTTGGCGGATCGTATTTATCCGCTGGGGGCAATGGCGCCCGAGCTTGTTCGACGAGTCTGGATACGCAGGGCCTTGGCCAACGCCGCGCATCCGTGAAGATGCTGAGATGTCATGCAACGAATTTTCCAGACGCCAGCTCTGACAGGCGACGGATGAGACCATGCTGATCGAAACCGCGAAAACGAAGCCGGTTGTTACTCAGGAGTCAAGCCCGAGCGATCCGGCGTATCTGAAAATCCGCGACCTGATCTATCGCATATCCGGGATTTATCATTCCCAGGAAAAACTCTATCTCCTGACCTCGCGTTGCGCGCGCCGCATGAATGCGCTCGGCGTGACTAACCCTGCCGAATACCTCGAAACCCTCACCACGCGCGGCAACCGCGACACCGAGTTGCGCCTCTTGCTCAACGAAATCACCATTGGCGAAACTTACATGTTCCGCCATCCTGCGCAGCTGGAAGCGCTGCGCACCGTAATCCTTCCTCAAATTATCCAGGCGAAAGGTGAGCACGGCCTGAAGCGGCTGCGCTTCTGGTGCGCCGGTTGCTCGACGGGTGAAGAGCCTCACACTCTCGCCATGTTCTTGCTGGAAGGCCGAGAGAAACTACTGGCGGGATGGACCTTCGATATTCTCGCTACCGATCTTAACGACAACTCGCTTGAGACCGCGCGCGCCGGCATCTATGGCGAGTATGCGCTGCGCAGCACCAGCGATAAGATGCGCGCGAAATATTTCAAGGATGTCGGCGACAAGAAGCTACAGGCCAATGACCTGCTCAAGTCGCAGATTCGTTTTGACCGCATTAATCTTCGCGACGACAACAAAATGTTGTTTCAAAAAGGCATGGATGTCATTTTCTGTTGCAACGTGCTCATCTACTTCGATCTGGCTTCGAAACGCCGCGTGATCCAGCATTTTTATTCCAATCTGCTGCCCGGAGGCTATCTTTTTCTAGGCCATGCCGAGTCGCTTTTCCAGGTCGACGACGCGTTTCGTTTGGTGCATTTCACCGGCACGACGGCGTACCACAAGGCGCCAGCTGCGCCCGCAGCGGGAGCAAAAAAATGAACGCCCAAACACACTCAAAACTGCAAACCCAAATTCAAAAGCTCGACTCGATTTCCACCGCTCCCGTGATCTTGCAGCCGCTGCTCGACATGCTGCGGCTCCCCAGCGAAGAGATCAAAATCGAAAAAGTAGTCGACCTCGTTTCCTACGATAGTGCCATCGCGGGGCAATGCTTGCGCCTCGCGAATTCTCCGCTTTACGGAAGGCGCCAGATCGAAACCATACGCTCGGCCGTGATGGCTCTCGGCCTCGATCGTGTGCGCACTTTGCTCCTCGGTTTATGTATGAATCGAGTGATTCCGCCCGACAAGTGGGTGATCGAGCCAAACGCCTTCTGGCGCCACTCTCTCGGCTGCGCCCTGGTCACGCAAAGAATGGCCAAGAGAATCGAGTATCACGAGCCCGAAAAAGCCTATCTGGCAGGCCTGTTGCACGACATCGGTTTTCTGGTCAACTCCATTCTCTATACCGATATCTTTCGAGAATGCCTGCGCAGCGCCGCCGAGCAGCATGTGCCGCTGCATGTTATCGAGGAGCAGATGCTCGGCTTTACTCATTGTGACAGTGGGCGGTTGCAAGCCGAGCAGTGGGGGCTTTCGAAGGCTCTCGTGGAAGTGACCCATTGCCATCACGATGCAACCCTTCTCTCTACCTCGGGTCCGCTCGCCTGCCTGGTCCATCTGAGTGATCTTTTGTGCCGAGTGCGCTACCTGGGATACGGCTACGACGAGATTATGGGATTTGAACTCGGCAGCGACGTGGCCTGGGAAAATCTGGTTGCCAGTTATCCCGCGCTAAGAAATATGGATCTGGTTCGCTTCACCCTGGATATCGACGGAGCCATGGATCAAATCGTAACTACTGTCGATTCGGTTTTTGGAGTCACTCAGGTCGCAGCTCCCGCCGCCACCTAAGGCAGGCGACGCTCTTCCTTCCCGTCAATCCTTGTCAACCGCCGAAGCAAAAAAAACGTCCTGAGCGATAACGCTCAGGACGCCTCTGGCAGCCCTCCCCCAGAACTGCCAAACTACTTGCTCATCCTATGTCCAGTTGGCCGCACTGTAAATGTCACTTTCGTAATGGGAGAGTTGCAATTGAGTACTACAGGGCATGCTCGAAGGTAATGGTTACTGGATGAGTTACTTCCAGCTACAACGCGTAAAGTTCCTACATTTACTTTGTTTCCCAGGTCTTACCGCCATCGTGGCTCGTCCAGACTTCTTTGTTGGTGGCCGAAACCACGATCTGGCTTGGGTTCTCGACGTCATGCCTCTGCAGATCAATCTGACTTATATCGGAAGTAAGTACGCGGTTTTTGGCGAAAGGATGGATTTGCGACCAAGTTAGACCGCCATCGGTGGAGTGATAGAGAGATCCGCCTTGGCCACCGGCCCATATATCGTCGCGATAACTTGCGTAGCAGAGCAATGAACGATCTGCGTGCAAACTCTCTTGCCAAGTCTGTCCGCCATCCTGTGACCGTCGCAGGATTCCTCCGATGATCGTCCAGGCGAAAGTGCGCTGCGCTGAATCGAGTTGCGCAGCTGCCGCCGTCGTCGGATTTGCAGAAAGCGCCAGCTTCGCAACAGACCTCGCATGAGCCGGTGTGCTCAACGACCCGCCCGCAGGCGACCCGACGGTCTTGGCTCCCTGCTGTTGATCCGCGTCGCTCACCGTCAATCCGGCCCCTTGCGAAGCGGCTGGCAGCGCGGGCTTGGCTTTCTCGATCGCCGGCGCGTCAGTGCGCGCCATCAGCGCAGCATGGCCGGACGGCATGTCCGCGGACGCTTGCGAAACCTCACCGGCTGCCGCTGCAACTTCGGTGGTTTCCGTTGTCTGTCTACTGGCCGAATTGTCAAAGGCCAGCGCCGCGGAGGTCGGCATTTCCGCTAGCTTGTCCGCCTGACCCGAAGATTTCTTGTTGCGAGCGAGCAACATCGGCGATTCCGTGGAGTGCGGCCTGAGGGTTTGTTGCCCTTTAACCTTCTGCGACAGAGCTCCTTCGGGCAATGGAGCGTTTGCCTTTGACGGAGCATCGTCCGCCTTCCGTATGACCTCTTGACGATCCTTGGCCGCCAGTGCATTTGAGGTCGCAGCGGCAATGCTAGCCCGCCCGTCCGCGGACCTCGAAGCCGCAGTAGATGCGATCTTCTGATCGCCGGAAGATTGGTTCAACTTTCCCGGTCGCAACAAAAGCACAGAGCCAACCACCGCAACGCCCGCCGCAAGCGCAGCCCAGCGCAGGCTTGGCCACGCAAAAACATTGCGGGACGCCGGTTTCGACACTACCGACACAGGCGCCCGGTCATTCTCTACTTCTGCGGCAACACGAACCGTCCCCACACTCTCAGCCGGTAGGCCGATAACAACCACTTCGCGGCACCCTGAGCAAAGTGCCAGGTGCTCGAGCACACGGTCGCGCTCGTTCGCCGACAGTGCCTGCTCGGCAAAAGCAGCCAGCAGATTCGCATCGGGATGGATGCCGTCCGGCGCGCGTCCCGCTGCCGACCGTTGTTCCAGTTCCGCTGCCCGCAGGCGCTCATGCACGATTTTCGGTACGTCAGTCATTCCTGTTTTTTCCGTCACCGGCCTATAACCCGGCCTTAAATCGCTTTCTCAACCAGCGCTTCCTTCGCCCGGATCTTGCGCGGGCATCTTACTGGTACTACCGGGGAACGTTTTCGCGGCCGAATCTTGCGTCAAACGCGAGCGCAAATTCACCTGCAAATCCCGCACGTCGGCCTCCAAAGCCTCCGCAGCCTGCGCGTGACTCATCCCCCGCATTCGCAGCCCCGCCAGAATCCGCTTACGGAGCCCGGTTGCGAGTCGATCCAGGCGGCGACTGACGCTCGATTCGTGCAATCCCAGCGTGCGCGCGATCTCCGCTAGCGTGCGCCCGTCCAGATAATACGACGCCAGCGTAAAGCGGTCCTCCGATGAAAGTTCCGCCAAAGCCTCATCGGTGGCCGCCTCCAGGTGCCCCCCCAGATTACGCTCATCGCTGTCGGGGGAATAAATCTTAGTGTCGGCCGCCGCAAACTGCACGCCCTCTTCCAATTGCTCTTCCAGACTAACCGTACGTTTCTGCTTGCGATAGCGATTGATGAACTCCTGCGCCATCACGGTTCGCAGCCAGCCTTCGAGCGAACCGCGTCCGGTATAGAAAACTAGCTTTGAATTCCGTACGCCAGCGCGGACATTCACGCCATACAGATCGGCAAATAATGAATCGGCTAATTCCGCGGCATGGGCGCTGTCGCGTGTAATGTGAAGCGCCATGCTGTGCAGTTTCTGCCGATATCGGCCGATGAAGTCCTCCCACGCCCGCTCGTTTCCAGCCGCACACGCCCGCGCCAGCGCCAGTTCTTCGAGACGAAGGCCGGCGCAGAAATCCGCGTGCTGCTGTGCGGTCGAGGATGGGTTCGAAGAAACATGCTTGCGCAAAATTTCATCGAGGATCGCCGCGAACTGCTCCGCGCTCACTGCATAGGCCGCGGCCCCGCTGCGCTCGTAAAGAGCGGCAGCAATCGATGGTCCGTTGTCGGATTGCGCCATCCTTGGCATGGAGTAGTTCCAAGATGATGCTAGCAATTTTTTAGACGCAAGAAATTAGAAATCGTACGTTCTTCGATCAGCGAGCAGAGAAAGACACTCCTGGAAGACTCGCGGTTGAGCTCCCCGGCACGCTCCGTCTTTGGCGGGCCGGGGTGCTGGCGGATCAAGCAAATCGCGCGTAGCGGAAGTGTGCGTCGTGTTACTACGGGGAGGCCCAGTTATGCGGCTTGTCGTCGTGGTTGCAGGAATCGCTCTATTAGTAGTGGCGGCTGTTGTCGTTCCGTGTCTCTTGCAAGCGGGCGAAGTTCAGTCCGCGTCCGGCTATTCCCTCCTCAGCCCGCTTCGCAGCGGTAATCTCACGGTCTTTCCCATCGTGGCGAGTAAATCCTATGACACAGCAGAATTTCTCACCCTGGATGACGGCTTGCGCAGCGGTGACGTAGTGGTCACGGAAGCGGAGCAATCCCGTGGCCTCATTCGCCGCCGCCCTGGCGATCCGGCAATCATTCACCCCGTCCGTGGCGCGGAGGTCAATCGCCTCGTACTTATTAATAACTCGAAACACCCGTTGTTACTCCTTGCAGGCGAGATCGTAACTGGCGGAAAGCAAGATCGAGTTATTGGCAAAGACCGTCTCGTTCCGGCCGAGAGTGATCCCGTCGATCTAAGCGTCTTCTGCGTTGAGCCAGGGCGATGGGTGGCGGCGAATGGTAAGAATGAATTCGCCAATCCGCCGGGCGCATCGAACGGTCTTCTCGCCTCTCCAGTAGTGCGCAGCAAAGCAATGGCGGCGAAAGATCAGCAGCAGGTATGGGATAGCGTCCGTACTTCGCAGCAAGCCATGGCCTTGACGGTGGAGGCGGACGGCGCCGCATCGGCGGTGAATTCAACCACATCCTATGCCCGAGTTATGGACAACGACCAAGTTCAAAAGAAGGTGGCCGCCGTCGCCGAACCGGTCCAGCGCAACTACGAAAGCGTGATCCGCCAATTGCGCGATAAGAATGCCGTCGGCGTTGTGGTTGCCGTTAACGGAGAAATTGTCTGGGCCGATATCTTCGCGAGCACCCAGTTGCTGCAAAAATACTGGCCGAAACTGATTCGCTCCTATGCAACCGAGGCTGTAGTGACGCGCGCCAAGGCTGGAGAGGCGAGTCTAAAGGATGCGCAGAATTTTCTCGACGATCTGCAGGGCCGCCACGAAATGGCCGAGACCGAACCCGGCCTCTATCGCCAGACAGAGATAACTGGGGAAGGCTTCAAGGTTTTCGAATTAACGTCGCTTCTGCCGAAGACTGGCTTTACGGTGCACGTGGCTAAGATGAGGGACTGATGTTTCCCCGCGCCAAGCCCTTGAGCACCACATCGTTCGTGTCGTGAGCCAAATTGAGATCCGGCAATTCTTCCTGCGTAAACCAGCGGACATCGGCCGCGTCGCTTCCTGCTTTCAGATCGCCGCCAACCGGATGACATAAAAAATCAATCAACACGTAGTGGTAGCGCACGCGCGTATCGTCACCTCGAATCACACGCTCATATACGCCCAGCATCGCACTCGATTCGACCCTCAATCCGGTTTCTTCAAAAACCTCACGCGCCACCGCTTCGCGTAGAGTTTCACCACATTCGAGGACGCCGCCCGGTAATGACCATTCGCCGAGCAGTGGCGCCGTCCCTCGGCGAATCAAGAGGACGTGCGGAGCGTCTGGCTGATGAAGGTCGCGCCGAGGAGCCTCGCGATTGCGGTCAACAATCACAGCGCCCACGCCCACCAGCGGCGATTCCGGGTATTCGCGTTTCATGCGCAGATTTCCTACGCGAACAGTATAGGGGCAGGCACCGATTTTTGGCGGCAACCGCAAGCCCACGATTGCACTCTCAGTTGGAGGAGTCAAAAAGCTAAAACGCGAATTACAATACCCAGCATGTCGCTCGACGAATACAAACGGAAACGCCGCTTCGAAGAAACGCCCGAGCCGCCGCCGAAGGTGGAGAAAAAATCGCGGCATCGTTTTGTCGTCCAGCGGCACGCCGCTACGCGCTTACATTACGATTTCCGCCTGGAGATGGATGGCGTTCTCAAATCGTGGGCCGTGCCCAAGGGACCGTCCCTCGATCCCGCCGACAAGCGACTGGCTATGCAGGTCGAGGATCATCCCGTTTCCTATTTCGATTTTGAAGGCACCATCCCCGAGGGCAATTACGGCGCGGGCACGGTGATGGTTTGGGATGTAGGCACGTGGGAGCCGCTTTCGCCGGTGCCGGTGAACGGGGAATACGTTCCGGGGACGGAGAAAGAAGCGGCGGCGATGCTGGTGAAAGGCGATCTGAAGTTTCGCCTGCAGGGGAAGCGCCTGAAAGGTGACTTCGCGCTGGTGCACATTAAAGCGCGGCGAGCGGGCAGTAAAGGCAACGAGTGGTTGCTGATCAAAAAGAAAGACGACCACGTCATCGCCGGTTTTGACATCGACTCGTATGACACATCCGTTCTCACCGACAGAACGATGGCGCAAATTGGCGGAGACGAAAAATCCGCGGAGTGGAAGAGCAGCCGTCCGGCCTCGCGTGGCAAGCCAAAGGCCGCGTGGCTGGCGGACGCCATTGCGCGCGCCGATTCGAAGCGAAAGGCTTTAACCGCCCAGAGCGAAAAGGGCGCGGCGAAAAAAAAAAGTAACAGCGCCGGGCACGGCACGCGAAAAATAATCCGTACCACCATTCCAGCCTCAAACAGCGCCCCCAAGTTCGCTGAGCCTAAACCAACAGCCAAGAGAGCCTCGGCGAACTTCGCGTCCTCTGCGGTTAAAGCTCTAGTAGGCGCCGAGGCAAGGCCCATGCCGAAGGTGATCCGCCCGATGCTGGCGACGCCTATCGAAAAAGCCTTCGACAATCCTGACTGGTTATTTGAAATTAAATGGGATGGCTACCGCGCCGTCGCCTTCATCGAAGACGGCAACCTGCGGCTGGTTTCGCGCACCCAGAATGATCTCACCGCACAGTTTCGCGACCTCAGCAGCTTGCCGCAATTCATAAAAGCCGACCGCGCCATCCTCGATGGAGAGATCGTCGCGCTCGATGAGGAAGGCCGTCCTTCGTTCAGCCTGATGCAGCAGCGTACTGGTTTCCAACCAGGCAAACGGCGATTGCCTGGGCGCCAGGGCGTGCGCGTTGTCTACTATGCCTTCGACTTGCTGTATCTCGACCGAATCGATCTGCGCCACGTTGCGCTCGAACAACGCAAGCAGTTGCTGCAAGAGATAATTAAGAACGGCGACATCGTTCACTTTTCCGATCACTATCCCGAGAAGGGTCTCGATCTTTTCGAAGCGGCGAAACAGCGTGAACTCGAGGGCATCGTCGCCAAAAAACGCAACGGTGCTTACGAAGAAAAGCGTTCGCGCGATTGGCTCAAAATCAAAATCACCCAGCGCCAGGAATGCGTGATTGGTGGCTATACTCCGCCGGAAGGCAGCCGCGAATATTTTGGCGCGCTGGTTCTGGGGCTGTATGACGCGCAGCGGCGGTTGATTCATGTGGGGCAGGTGGGGACGGGCTTCGACCACAGCACACTGAAGCAGACGTTTGCGAAAATGCAGCCGTTGAAGACGAAAGAGAATCCGTTTTATGGAGAGATTGGTGGATTGAAGAAAGTGCAGTTTGTGCGTCCGTCGCTCGTCGCGGAGATTAAGTTTTCTGAGTGGACGCATGAGACGGCCGAAGGCGGGATGAAGTTGCGTGCGCCTGTATTTATGGGGCTTCGGGAGGATAAGACGGCGGAGGAGTGCCGGTTGGAAGAGGCGGTGCCGGCCTGATTGTCATCCCGAAAGAAGTGAGGGATCCGCAATTTTTCCGCCGAATGCAGATCCCTCGCTTCGTTCGGGATGACAATTTTGTTATTGAAATCCTAGAAGGCGCTCCCCCCGCCTCCGCCGAAGCCGCCTCCGGAGAAGCCTCCGCCTGAGAACCCGCCTCCGCTGCTGAAGCCCGACCCGCTCGAACTCGATCTCGGCGCTGACGTAAACACCTGGTGCATATCCGTTGCCATGCTGTGCATGGAACTGGAAAAGAAAAGCGGACTGAACCCGACGTAGCCGTTCGGCGAAACATACCAGCTCGGTGGGTCTTTTATGATTCCGTCGAAAGCCTGCGCCCAGTGGTGCTCGACGCCTAGCGCCATGGCATAGGGGAGATATTTTTCGAAGGTGTCGGGCGGCATGCGCTTGATGCGATCGGCATCGACCCGGTTCATGAACTCCTGAAATCCAAGAACAGCGATTCTCGTGCGCGCCCCTGCGATCGTCTTCGCTGTCATCTGCCGCGCGAAGAGCCACCAGATCACGGCGGACACCAGAACGCTCCCGATCAACAGCGGAATGGAAGAGAAAAGGTTCATCCAACCCATCACCTGCACCGCGACGACGAGAATAGCAATGGCCACGCCGGCGGCGATGCTGTAACCATTGGCAGACTCCGGATCGAGCGTGTAGATGCCCTTGCTTTTGAGGGCGGACATGATGTCCTGGCGGACAATGGGAATCACGGTGTAGAAGCGATTCTTCAGATCGGAAAGACGGGTGCCGGTGCCGGCCACGAAAATATTATCCAACATCACGCGTTCGTGGGGCGTCAGATCCGTACCCCACTGCTCGCGTGGCTTTAATAAGTGGAACAAATAATCCTTGTGATGGAAGACGAGGAAGGTGTCAACTTTTTCTTCAATCTTGATGTAGCCGCGCACGGCGAGATCGACGATGGTGCTGGTGATGTCGCGGGGATGGATGGTGTCATCGATCAAAGTTCCGGCTTCGGCGGGGCACATGCCCTTGGGCGGCTCATACTGCGGGGCAACAGAGACGCCAGGATCGGGATCGCGTCCGACGGAGTACCAGAGGACAAACATCACAGCGAATGTAAAGAGCGGCAGAAAGACGATGGGATTGCTGCCTAGAAACCAGAAAAACTTTGCGAGCGCGGAAGGAGGTTTGAGCACGCCCTGCGGAATATAGATGTCGATAGTAAGGCCGCCGCGCATGGGGAGGGCGCTGGTAGTTTCCGAAACAACGTCGGCGCCTTTGACTTCGGCGGTCGCATCGCTTTGCTTGGATCCGTAGGCGCCGGTGAACGCCTGGGCGCGCAGGCCTCCAGCGGCATTTTCAGGAAGGGTCACGAAAGCGGAGGCATGGTCGATGGGCACAGGCCAGTCGTTGCCGGTTACATTCCAGTAAAACTCGTCATAGCTGTCGAAGAAGCGGACGGCGTTGCGGATGGAGTAATCAAGATTGACGACGCGCGTGGTGTCGACCGCTCCGGGAATGTAGATTTTCAGATCGCGATAGTTTCCGGTTTTGGAGGAGTCATATTTCAATTTGTTGCCATTTTCGTCGGTGACGCTCATGACGTCGACGAACAGAGTGTAGTTGGTACCCTGCGGGCCAGGGTATTCGACAGGGATGGTACGGTGGATGCCGTGCCACTGGCCGACGAAAACGAGAGTGATTTTTTCGCTGACCAGAGCCTTGCCGTCGGCGGCGATGGAGATGGTGTCATTGAAGTCCGACACTCGCCAGCTGTGAGGTTGGGCATAAGCGGGAGACGGAATTAGAAGCGGCCCCAGAAATAGAAGCAAAAGCAAGAGCTTTACCACAGGGGGCACAGGGTTGCACAGGGAAAGACCGGGAATGCGCGATGGGCCGCTGTGGCGTGATCGCTTTGGCAACATGCTCAGAACTTCACCGCAACCGGTTCGCGGTCGCCCGCGGCCGCTTCGAAGAATTGCTTTTGCTGGAAGCCAAACATGCCCGCCAGAATGTTCGTGGGGAACGACTGAATCTTGGTATTGAGGTCGCGCACCACGGCGTTGTAGTAGCGGCGCGCGTTTTGAATTGCGTCCTCAATCTCGCCCAGTGAATTCTGCAGTTGCGTGAATTCCTGCGAAGCCTGGAGCTGGGGATAATTTTCCGCCACCGCAAACAGGCTCTTGAGCGCCCCAGAGAGCTGATTTTCCGCAGCGGCCTTGTCGACTGGGCCCGTCGCCTGCATCGCCATCGAGCGATATTTAGCAATGTCCTCAAACGTGGTTTTCTCGTGCGTGGCATACCCCTTTACAGTTTCGACGAGATTCGGAATCAAGTCGTGGCGGCGCTTGAGCTGAACGTCAATATCGGACCAGGCCGATTCGGAGCGCACGCGCAACTGCACGAGGCTGTTGTACATCACGACCAGGAAGATGCCGAAGAGAACGATGACTGCTAGAAGGGCTAAAGCCACGCCGAACCTCCTCGATACGGATTCAACGCGACCTTAGCACAGCGCGCGGAGGTGGGCAATGCGCGGTTTGATTCGTAGGATCACGTCTTAAGGAGAGCACAACTTACTGCTTAGGAGCGTAGTAGCCGCGGCGCGCCCGAACTTGCAGATCTTTTTTCAAGGCGGTGATTTCAATCGACCGGTAGCGTCCGTCGGCGTCAAAGTCAGAGGGCTTGTACGAAACGGCGTACTGGCTGCGGAGTTCGTCCTCAATGGCGGCGAACGAATGCGTAATGTCTTTCATCTTGTAGGGGAAGAAAGCGCGGCCGCCAGTGGCCGAAGCGAGGTCCTCGAGAACCTTGTCGCCGCGCAAGATCAGGCCGCTATCGTCGGTAGAGATGGCGTAGATAAGAACTTCGGCGCGCTGCGCCATTTCGATGGCCTGCGCCCGCGTGTGTTCGCTTTGATTATCTTCCCCGTCGCTTACAACAATAATAGCTTTGCGAACCGGATGATCGAATTGTTCGCGCAGTAACTTTTCCTGGCACGCCTTATAAACTGCGTCATACAATGCCGTGCCCCCGCCATTGCTCAGCTGCTCGATTCCCGCGGCGAGTTGTGGAACCTTGTCGGTGAAATCCTGCGTCAGGTGACTATCTTTATTAAAGCCGACGACGAAAGCGCGGTCGTAGCCGGGACGGATGGTGTGTTGTAAGAATCCAATGGCCGCCTCTTTTTCAAATCCGAAGCGCCCCTGCACCGAACCGCTGACGTCCATCAGCAGGCCCAGCTCGATGGGCAAATCGGTTTCGCGACGGAAATTGAGAATCGACTGCACCGGCTTGTGATCATCAAGAATAGAGAAGTCGGTCTCGTTCAGGTTGCGGACGAACTTGCCGTGGCGATCGGTCGCGATGAAAAGGACATTGACTTCATCGACGCGTGTCTTGATCGTCAGCAGGGGCTCGCTCGCGTCGGCATTCGATGCGGAAAGAGTGGAAGCGTCCGCGGCAGTGGTCGAAGCGGCGATGACGTAGCGGCTGCTCTGAGCAAATCCTGTAACGGACAGACCAATGATCGCGGCCAGCGCAAGCGCAAGAGAAACGATTGTTAAGGTGCCGAACGCCGGTCCGAATTGGTTGCTTTTTACCATTACTTTATTTTTTTCTCGATGCGATGAAAGACCCGTGTCCGCTCGTTACGCGCGCAACACACACCCTCAAATACTTCGATGCACGCAAGAGGCCGAAAACCGATCCCCAAATGACTGTAGGCCGTGTTGTCGTCCAACTCCAAGTTACAAAAGGAGTACGCGCACAGTGCCCGTTTAACCATAGGCCGGTCAATGGGTTGGAGAGTCCCGCAGATGACCGCGCGGGATGGCAGCCTGACGGCGCAACAGGCCTAGCCGGCCCGCGGCTTTTTCGCCAGGTGCGCGTCCCCAATTCTCAGGACATTTTTTGCATCATTGCCTGCATTCCGTGCAAAAACTTCTGCATGCCATTGCCGCGCTGGCAGGGCTTTGCGATGCACTCTGCATGCTAACAATGCTCTCGGTGGCGACGGCGAACAGTGATACCCTGAAACCAAGTTTGATGTTAAAAGCACCGTCGATTCTCTTCCGGAGTCGCGCCCATGTATTTTGAACAATTTTATTTGACCTGCCTGGCCCATGCTTCCTACATGATCGGCTCGGAAGGCGAGGCCGCCGTGGTCGATCCACAACGCGACGTGGATATTTATCTGAAGGCCGCGGCCGAACAGAATCTTCGAATCCTGCACATATTCGAAACTCATCTGCATGCTGATTTTGTTTCCGGGCACAAGGAACTTGCGGCCCGGACTGGCGCCAATATCTATATCGGGGCGCACGCCGAGGCGCAGTTTCCCCACATACCACTGAGGGATGGCTTCGAAATCAAGATGGGAGCCGTGCAGATTCGCGCGCTGGAGACGCCCGGTCACACGCCCGAGAGTGTCTGCCTGGTACTCACAAATGAAAAAGAATCGGCCCAGCCCTGCGCAGTGTTGACCGGCGATACGTTGTTTATCGGCGATGTTGGGCGCCCCGATCTTTCCCGCAGCCACACGCCGCGCGAACTGGCGGGATTGATGTTTGACAGCCTGCACCAGAAGTTGATGGCGCTGCCAGATGCGGTGAAAGTTTATCCTGCGCATGGCGCCGGTTCGCTTTGTGGCCGCGCGATGCGGGCGGAGCGCTCGTCGACGATCGGGACCGAACGGCTTACAAACTATGCATTGCAGATACGCAGCCGGGAAGAATTTGTAGCGCAGTTGACGGCGAACCTTCCCGCGCGTCCAGAATATTTTCTCGAGGATGCCGAGATCAATCGCTCAGGCGCCTCGACATTGACTGAGTTGCCGCCACTGTCAAGTCTTTCTCCCCCTGAGGTGCGCGCGCTCTCGGATGACGGAGCGAACCTGCTCGACGTCCGCGCGGGCGACGTCTTCGCGGCCGGACACGTGCCCGGGTCGATCAACGTCGCGCTTGCCGGGCAGTTCGCATCGTGGGCCGGAGGGATTCTGGGCATCCATTCCAAGCCGATTCTAATCGGTGATAGCGAGGCTCAAATCGAGGAGGCGCGGTTGCGCCTGGCTCGCGTCGGCATTGAAGATTTGCAAGGCTATCTCGCGGGTGGTGTGGCAGCGTGGCAAGAAGCCGGCCTACCGCTGGTGAAAACGGCGCAGATTTCCGCGGAAGAATTGAATCAGAAATTACAGGCGGGGAGTTTGCACTCGGCTGACGTGCTCGATGTGCGCCGCGAAGGCGAATGGCAAGCAGGCCACATTGCAGGTGTGCCTTGCCACGCCCTCGATACCTTTCCGCAACGGCTGCCGGCAATCGACTGGGAGCGCCCGGTTGCGGTTCACTGCAAGAGCGGCTATCGCAGCATCATCGCGTGCAGTTTGCTGGAACGCGCCGGCCATCGCAACATAGTCAACGTGGCCGGAGGCTTCGACGCGTGGCATGCGGCGGGACTTCCGGAAGTTGCGGAACAATTCGCCAAGGCGTAGAAAGCCGTTAGCGACAAGTTGTCAGCGACCGCGTCTACTTCACTGTGGCCGCATGGGCTCTAGCCAGGAGCACTTCTCTGCGGACTGGAACCTGCGGCAGAGCCGCCATCAGACGGCGCGTGTACTCGTGGGCCGGCGCGGTAAAGATCTGTTCCGTCGGACCGCTCTCTACAATTTCGCCTTCGTGCAGAATGGCAATGCGCTGGCAAATTCCGGCGACCGAAGGTAGATCGTGCGAAATGTAGAGAATCGACATTCCAATCTCGCGATTCAGGCGCGCAAATAATTCCATAATTTCCGATTGCGTAATGACGTCGAGTGCGCTGGTCGCTTCGTCGGCGATCAGAAGCGCGGGGCGGTGCATGATGGCCATCGCGATCAGCACGCGCTGCGCTTGGCCGACGCTTAGTTGCGAGGCGCGTTTGCGCAGGAAATCGGGGTCTTCGGCATCGCTCGGCAGACTGACGCTCTTCAATGCCGACTGAATGGCGCGGTCGCAATCTGCGCTGGTGGCGTTGCTGTCGCTATGTGCGAGCCACGCCTCCCGGAGTTGGGTTCGAAGTCGCAGCGCTGGATTGAGCGACGCCAGCGGACTCTGAAGCACAAGGCTCAGCGATCGTCCGCGATGCTTGCGCAGTTCCCGTTCGGACATGGCGAGCAGATCCGCGCCCTGAAAAATAATTTGACCTTCTATGCTGGCGCGCTGCTGTCCAAGCAGCCCAAGGATCGCCATGGCCAGCGTGCTCTTGCCCGAACCGCTCTGGCCGACTAACCCCACCACTTCGCCGCGCGCGATATCGAGCGAGACGCCGCGAAGGACCGCCGCTTTCCCAGGATAGCGGACGGTTAGCCGCGCCGAGAGCAGGCAGGCCGGCTTGTCGTGAGTCGGCCATGCTGATGTCGTTGTCATTGTCGTTGCCATGTGAACTCGTTACCGGCTAGCCCGCGTCGTCGGATTCAGCGTCATGCGCTCGGCATTCCAAAATGTCTGCGGGCTAAGAATTCCGGGGTCGGCCCCTTGCACTGCGCTCGAGACGGCCGACAGTGCATTCTGATTGACCAGGTAAATAAAGGGCACTTGCTCCGCGACGATTTCCTGGACCCGATCAAAACTCTCTTTGCGCTTCCCGGGATCAGCAGCCGATGCCTGCGCCCGCATCAGGCGGTCAATCTCCGCCTCCCATGCGGTTTCCGGCGATTTCTGTTGCGGATTCCAGGCGTGATCCTCGGCTGAGCTTAGCCAGATATTCATCTGGCCGTTCGGATCGAGATCGACATTGCGGAAGCCAAGCATCGCGGCCTCGTAATTAAATTTCTGCGAAATGCGCTCGATGAGCGAAGGAAAATCAAGCGTAACTACGTTGACCTTGATGCCGAGCTTGCCGAGATCTTCCTGCACCATAACGGCCATGCGTTCCCGTGGTTTGCTGCCCGCGTTGGTCACAATTGAAAATTCGACGGCGTTGCCGGCCTTATCAAATAGCGCTCCGTTCTGCAGGTGGAAACCGTCGGTCTGCAGCAGTTTTAGCGCGGCATCCGGCCGGTACGGTTCAGCCTTAAGCTTGCTGTCGAACCAGAATTTATTGGCGGGCGAAACCGGGCCGGCGGCGGGATGGGCGTGTCCGTTGAAAACGACGCGGCTCAGATCATCGCGATTGATCGCTTCGGAGATCGCTCGCCGGAAATTGGTGGAGCGAAACCAGGCACGCTTGTATTCGGGGATGGGCGCGCTTGCGACCTGATTGAACCACATGAAATCAGAGTCAAGTGAAGCCCCAGCATCGTGCGCCAGACCCGGCGAACTGGAGGCCAAGCGGTCGAAATAGTCACTGTCGATGACGTTAATAAGGTCAAGTTCGCCGCGCTTGAAGCGCAGCATTTCAACATCGCGATTCGATTGAATGTCGAGGCGAATGGAATCGAGATAAGGCAGACGGCGGCCTTGCGCATCTTTTTTCCAGTAACTGGGATTGCGCTGCAGCAGCAGACTTGATCCCGCTTTATATTCCGCGACCATGAACGGCCCGAGGACGGCGCCTTCCTTCTTAGGAGAATGCGCGGACATAATCGCAACCTGATCGAAGAGGCGGTCGAGTCCTGCGATGGGCGCGGGAAAACTAACTAAAATCTGATCGGGTGCGACGATTTTGGTGCTGACCGCCCCGCTGCCGGAGCGGAATGCGTCTCCGGTTGAGGAGTGAAGTGCGGGATCCATGAGCCGTTGCATAGTGAAAGCCACATCGTCGGCAGAGAACGGACTGCCGTCGGAAAACATGACTCCACTCCGAAGCTTGAACGTGATCTGCTTTCCGTCTTTCGAGACTTTCCAGGATTCTGCCAACTCAGGCTCAAGCTCCTGCGTATGGCGATTCAGCCGCACCAGCACGCCTCCGGTCAGATAGCGGATCGAAAGGGAAGCGTCGTCATCGACGAGTAGAGGGTCGAAGGTCTTCGGTTCGGAGCGCAGGCAGAAACGCAATTCGCCGCCGCCTTGCGCGACAGCGAAAGCGCTAAGAGCCAGTAAGAAAAATGCGACGCAAAAGAGTAGTCGCGAGAATGCAGGGCGGCCCGATTTATTTATTTTCATACGGTAGCCTCTTCGTTCGACAAGAGCAGTTGGAATGACGTCATGACGACGATCAGCAGTAACAGGGGCACCAGACGCCAGGGTTCTTCGCGGAAAGAGATTAATCCTTCCAGTTCGCGCAGCAGGCTTCCCCACGAAGGCAACGGTTCGGCAACGCCTAAGCCGAGGATGCCTAAATTCGCTTCGCTCAAAATGAAAACTGGAATTGAAATCCAGAATTGTGCGTAGAGAACGGGTTTCAGGTTGGGTAGGACGTGAACAAAGAAAAGCCGCGGACCGTGCAATCCAGAGGCTCGCGCCTGCAAAATAAAGTCAGAGTCGCGCAAAGCCTCGGCGCTGGTCGAAAGCACACGCGCCGAAGCCGCCCACCCAAGCAGTCCGAGAATAAGAAACGTAATCAAAACCGAAGTCAGCGGCGAAACATTCAACGGCAACAGCGCGCGGACCGTAATGAGCAGGAAGAGCCAGGGCAGCGACAGAAAGAGGTCGGTGAATCCGCGAGCGAGACGCAACCAGAATCCGCCAAGATAACCAGCGAACCCGCCGACCAACGCCGCCAATAGAGTAGAAACCAGAGCGGCAGCGGGAGCGAGCAACAGCGAGATGCGCGTCCCATAGAGTACGCGCGCGAAGCGATCGCGGCCCACCTCATCGGTGCCGAGCAGATGCTGTCGCGACGGCGGCGCATCGGGAGCCTCGCGAAATTGTTTGGCGTATCCCCCGGGCGCCAGCCAATTCGCGGTCGCGGAAATGGCGCACACGACCAACACAACGACACAGGCCAGCTTGCGGGCTGCATTCATGCGGCGTCTATGCCTCTCGATGGCTCAACATGTAGACCATTACATCGGCCCCTGAGTTGGCCAGCAAGGTTACCAGCGTAACCATTACGGTGAGGTTCACGAGCAAAGGAAGGTCGCGGGAGAGAGCAGCCTGCCAGGCAAGTTGACCGATACCGGGCAATCCGCATAAGGCTTCGACCGGGATGGCAGCTCCAAGAGCGATGCTGACGGTGATGCCGGCGAGGGCGATCATCTGCGGGCCGGCGACGGGAAGGACATGCCAGGCGAGGATGCGAGTTCCGCTGAGCCCGCGGGCTCGGGCAGCCGTGATGTGCGGCATGACATAAGCTTTCGCGAAAAGGTTCCGTGAATAACGATAAATCTTGGGAAAGACGATCAACGCAATGGCAAGATATCCGGGAGCGTCAAAAATTACGGAAAGCAACGCGAGCACCGCCGCCGGAATGCAGAGGAACGCACCGCTAACCGTGGTACCGAAAATTTCGAACGCCGGCAGACGCCACAAGCAAGCGCTGAAAGCGAGGGTTGACGCGAGAATCCAGGCCAGCAAAAGGCCGATGCCCGCCACACGCACCGTCACAGGCCAGCGCTCGCGCAACAGGCTCTGAACAGGCTGGCCGAGGGCATGAGAAGTGCCAAGGTCGCCGTGGATCGCTCCCCGAAGATAGTTGGCGTAAAAACTGAGAATATTATGTTCCCCGGCGCGCGACTGGCGCAGGGCACGTTGACTTTCGGCGTTGAGTCCAGGGTCGAGTTGGCGTTCATCGGCGTCGAAGCCCGGCGCCGTACGCACCAATGTCGCCGAAAGTAATCCGCCCAGTAGGACGAGCGTGCCGATCGCCGCGAGTTTTTGTGCGACACGCTTTGTGAGTTTCCAGGCCTTCATCTTCCTCGGCAGCTTGGTTCGCGGGACCATGTACGCTCCTAGTTCACGGTTGCACCGCGGGCGCGCGAAGGGGGAACGTTCGCGTCACGATCGGCCGCTGGTTCGGAGTGATGTACCTTCTTCATGGAATACATGCGGCGATCGGCTTCGGCGAGCAGGCGCTCGACGTCGAAACTGTCTTCCGGACAAAAAGCCGTGCCCACGCTCAGCCCAACCAGATCGCGACCGGCAACTTTTCTGCCTGCTTCTATCGCCAGTTGATGGAGGCGGCTCGCCTTTTCTCCGGATGCGTCGGCGCTGAGACCGGGCGCGACCACCACGAATTCGTCGCCGCCCATGCGTGCGACATAATCGTAGCCTCGGCAGACTTCCTTCACGCGGCTGGCAAAATCCTTCAGCAGGTTGTCGCCTTCGAGATGGCCATAGAGATCGTTAATCTGCTTAAAGTTGTCGAGATCGCACACCATCACGGCTAGCGTTGTGCCGGTGCGGCGGCAGCGCGCCAGTTCGCGCGACAGGTGAACGAACAAGGAGCGCGCGTTCGGCAGTCCCGTCAGGTAATCGGTAGTGGCGGAATCCTCCGCCTGTTGATATTTGAGCGCGTTCTCGACGGAGAGCGCGATCTTAGAACTGACCGCCAGCAGAATGCGCAAATGGTCGGCCGAAAAAGCGTCTGCTTCGGTGCGATACATGGCCAGCACGCCGACCACCCCGTGCAGCCCCTCGAGCGGCACTGCCAGCGTCGAGCGCAAGGTCGTGAAGCGCGTCGGATCGCAAACGTAACCCGCTTCCGCCTCAGGGTTTTCGTTGATGATGGGCTTGCGCTTTTCCGCGACCCAACCGCACAGCCCTTCCCCCAGTCCGACGTTGAGCGACGAGAGCAGACGGAAGTTGTCGCCGCTCACCAGTTCGGGCACCAGCCGGTTTTCCTTCAACAGAAACACAACCAGCGAGTCATAAGGAATCATCTTGCGCAGACGCACTGAAAGCACGGAGAGCGTTTCGCCCAGGCTCAGTGAGTTCCCGAGATCCTGGCTGAGCTCGAACATGGTCTGCGCTTCCTGCCGCGCCGACGCAATCGATGAAAGAAAGTCCGTCTCATGGGACAAACTTAAAGTCGGAGCGGGCTGCTCGAATTTACCGGCGGGTTCGACCTCGGTCTCGATTCGGACGTCAGTAGATGTTGACAGCGTCATGTCTTCTGCAGCTGTCGAAACAGGCGTCGATGCATTCATTGAACCCGATTGCGCCAACCTCTCTAGGTCCCGGTAGCGGCGCTGCAGGACTTCGACGACCTCCGGATCAAAGGACGAACCTGACATGGACGCAACTTTGTCCATGGCGGCATCGAGCGACATCGCTCCGCGATATTGGCGGTGTGAGGCGAGTGCGTCCAGGCAATCGACGGCGGCCAGCACGCGCGCCCCCCGCGGAATCTCCTCACCCTTCAGGCCGTCAGGATACCCGCCGCCATCCCAGTGTTCGTGGTGCGAGCGGACGATGGGCGCAACCGGATAAGGGAACGCGACCCGCTGCAGGATTTCCGCGCCCACCTGCGTGTGAATCTTCATTTTCTCGAATTCTTCCGGCGTCAGGCGCCCCGGCTTATTGATGATATGTTCGGGAATCGCAAGTTTACCAATATCGTGCAGAAGCGCGGCTGCGCGCAACGCTTCGATCTCGTTTTCAGGAAGGCCCAATTCCTTCGCGACTTCGACCGCGAAGACGCGTACGCGCTGCAGGTGCTGGTGCGAAGTGTGGTCTTTCGCTTCGATGGCCAGCGCCAGGCTTTCGATAGTTCGCAGGTGAAGCGCAGCGACGTTCTCGGCATGTTTTTTTTCGATCTCGACTTGTTTTTTTTCCGCTGCCAGCTTGGCGAGATACAGGTGATACGAACGATAGACCCAATACACCAGAGGCAGGACCAGTAGCGAAGTTTGCCATCCCACCTGTTTGCTGAGAAAGCCCACCGCGAATACCACGGCCGCTCCCACCATGTAAAAGGGGAACGACCAGAAATGACATTCCGCCCAGACTTTATGCGCCGCTTTCTTTTCTGTGACCGAAATAATAACGGCCACTGGAATCGTGTTCGCCAGGAAAAAAATCAGCGAGGTGATGACCAGAAGAGGCAGCGTTCCCGCGCCCAGTACCCGCTGCAGCGAGTGATAGGCGAGGTATGACAGGACGATGGCATTCGCCATCATGCTGAAGACGTTGAACACAATCTTCAGCGGAACGCGCTTCTGCCGCGTTCCGAACAGGCATTGCGCCAGCGTCGCAGTGCAGCCGAGCACCAGCGTCTCCGGAAGATTCAACTCCAGGATGCTCAGCAAAATAAACAGGAAGTTCACCGACATCGTGCCATCGAGGCCCGGCAATTGAATCTTTAGGCTCGAGGCCAGAACGGCGACGAACAGGTAACATAAAAACCGCGTCAGGTCGATACTTTGCCAATGCCAAAGGGCGTCCGCAAACGCCGAAAAGCCTAGCGCTGCGGTCACCGTGATGAAAAACTTTGCCCTCGTAGACATAGGTCGACTAATGACCGCTTCTATATCTCGTGCATCTCTACCGCCACGTGCTCAGCCCTAGTTACCTCTGATACCTCATTGATTCCTCTGTAGTTATGCCTGCCAACCCAGTTACTTACAGAGGCCTCATTAGCTCATTCTCAAGACTGGCGCACAACTGACACTTTTTGGCCCCGTCTTCGGTGTGGGATTCAACTCAAAGCATTAGTACTCCCATTCTCCGCGATGGTAGTTCACTACTCGTAGAATGAGATACTTACTGAAGTAACTACCTGTTCAGTGCTACGTTCTTTCCGAAATGAGTTACTAGTTACTTTAGTGTGATCTTCTATGCGGAACCGCCACCCTAAGGGGCGCGGAGTATGTCAGCATCACAATGTTTCATCACGAGCGGCGCGTATTGCGATCGCTCAAACTCGATCATCAAGTTAACGACTCTCGCGGTCAGGCGCAAAGCGAACCTCCCCTTTTAGCGAACGTCACCAAATGTCTATTCCCTCGAAAACTCCGCCGGCAGAAAGCGCGGAGAAATTCGCTGCTGGCAGTCGGACCAGCCAAAGCGCCCGCCGGACAAACGAATCCGGTTGTCCATCGGTTACGTCCGGCGGTGGCTCGGAGCAATCAGGCGCGGTATTTATTTTCGCCGCTGACCTTCATGGTGTCATTACTGCTTCTAATCAGGAACATCAATACAGTTTGTCACCCCGCCAGTTGGTCGGCCAAAACTTCGCCGAGGTCTTCGCTGCTGATCAACCGCCTTTCGCGGCCCGGATTCTGCCGGCTGTTCTCGATCAGGGACGGTTCGAAGGCGACCTCCGCTGCGGTCTAAAATCGGAAAAAGGCGTTAATGTTCACTTGCGTCTGACTCTCCTGCGTGATGCGCAGGGAACTCCCACAGGTATTGTCGGAGTTGCCCTCGAAATCGCCGCCGTAAACTCACCCACGCAGGCCGTTGCCGCGGCCGGTGCCCTTCCTCTGGCGCGGCGCGAAATTGATGGCACACAATTTCTGATTGCGAGCCCCCTCATGCACAAATTCATGGGCATGGTGGATCGCGTGGCCGGACACACCGAGACCGTGTTAGTAACGGGTGAGACCGGAACGGGCAAGGAGTTAGTAGCTCGCACCATTCACGAATCTTCTTATCGTCACGCCAAGGTTCTTGTAGATATCAACTGCGCAGCACTGCCCGAACATCTGGTCGAAAGCGAATTGTTCGGCTATGAGAAGGGAGCCTTCAGCGGGGCCGATTCGTCAAAGCCCGGCTTGTTTGAACTGGCCGACAAGAGCACGATTTTCCTCGACGAAATCGGCGAACTGCAGCCGCAAGTGCAGGTGAAATTGCTGCGCGTACTTGACGGCGCGCCTTATTACCGTTTGGGTGGGCATCGGAAAATCACGGTTGACGTGCGCGTGGTCGCGGCCACTAATCAGGATCTCGAGCTGGCCGTGGAAGAAGGTCGCTTCCGCAAAGATCTTTATCACCGCCTCAGTCAGTTCCAGTTGCGGGTCCCTCCGTTGCGCGAACGTCCCGAAGATATCGCAGCCCTGGCGCGTCATTTTCTTTCCTTGAAGGCCGCCGATAAGAGTTTCACCGCTGACGCCGTGGGGACCCTTCAGGCTCATCCCTGGCCCGGTAATATTCGCGAACTCCGGAATCTAGTCGCGAAACTCGCCATGGCTGCCGGAGAGCGCCAAATTACGGGAGCCGAAGTCGCCGCCGAACTCCGCGGCGACTCGTCACGTGGTGACGGCGTGCGCGGCGAAACAGCCGGAAGGCGCGGCACAGGCGCAGTCCCGCTCGGCAATCTCGAAAACATGGAAGAGCAGATGATCATCAGGGCGCTCGAGCAGACCGGTGGACATCGTGCCCATGCCGCCGAGCAGCTCGGAATCTCCCGTCGCACGCTCAGCCGCAAGCTGCGCGAATACGAGATCGACGTGCCTTCAGGGGATGGTTCCGCAAAGCTTGGCGTCATTAGCGAAGATCAGCAAAAGTTCTTCCGCGCCAAAGTCAACATCTCCGTCACACTGAAGAATGCTCGCGGAAAAGAATTACAGGTGCAGGCGGTCAACCTGAGTACGGGCGGCATGGGCCTTGATGTGGTCAGCGATCAGAATGGTTTTGCCGGATTAGTCGATGTCAGTTTCCTGTTGCCCGATAGTGATACCGAGATTCAAGCGAAGGGCCGTCTGGTGTGGGCCGATGCCGGAGGTAGAGCTGGCTTGCGCTTCGTCGTGATCGAGCCTGCCCTGTTCGAGCAGTTACAACGCTGGACAAACCGGAAAATGAAAGATGAAGGATGGGAAATTCCGTCCTGACCAAAACCCCAATGCCGAGCCAGCGTACAAGTACTTCGGTAATCTTTCGTAACACGTACTTTGGTGCGATTCTCTTTCTGCCGTTAGAAGCCCATCGACCGCGACCGCAGCTCCAACTCCAGCCGCGGTCGAGGAATCTCAAGTGAGGTCATTCATGTTGCAGTCTGCCGATCCGAAGCTTTC
>JBEKXO010000035.1:0-30006 GCA_049511995.1 Terriglobales bacterium | reverse complement strand
TGGTAAGCAATCCGGCGGCGCAAAGGAGAACCAGGGACAAAGCGGCCTGGGCGACGACTAGCGTCTTTTGCGTCCAGCCGGCGGCGTGGGCGGTAGAACGGTGCGCGCCGCGAAGAGCGTCGGCGGGATCGGCGTGGGCGGTCATCCACGCGGGCGCGACACCGAAGAGGACGCCAGTCAGCAGGCAAACCACAAAGGCGAAGGCCAGCACGGTCCACGAAGGAGTGGCGGTGATGGGCATATAGTCGTCGCGAAATGCGAGACGCAAGATGAGGCGGGTGCAAGCGAAGGCAAAGCCTATGCCGACGACTCCGCCGAGCAGGGCGAGGACGGTGCTTTCGGTGAGCACTTGCGATATTTGACGAGAGCGTGATGCGCCGAGAGCGGCTTGCACGGAGGTGTGCTGGCGACGGCTGGCGGCCCGCACCAGCATCAGGTTCGCGACATTGGCGCAGGCGATCAGCAAGACGAAGCCGGAAACCCAAAGGAGCAGATGCAGTCCGGATTCATACTCGTCGCGCATCGACTGCACGCCTGCGCCGCCGGGAGCGAGGTGCAGAGTTTGTTTCGGGACCAGGCTGGCTTCGCCGGGCTGCAACTTGGCGTCCGGGCGGAGGAGA
This sequence comes from Terriglobales bacterium, assembly GCA_049511995.1. Classification (GTDB taxonomy): domain Bacteria; phylum Acidobacteriota; class Terriglobia; order Terriglobales; family Acidobacteriaceae; genus Acidiflorens. Next base: position 29,386 of record JBEKXO010000035.1, on the reverse strand, counting down.
AACTGTTTGAGTTGCAATTGCATCTGCGCTTCGATCGCCTTCGGATTGGCGCCGGGCGCGAGGCGACCAATCAGGTCAAGCCAACCCGACTCGGGAAACTGCAGGAGATTTTGCGGGCCATCGGTAAGCACTTCGTCATTGAGTGGAACCCAGAAAGCAGGAGCGCCATCGAGGCGGTCGCCGAAGAATCCTGGCGGGGCAATGCCGATCATAGTAAAAGGATGGCCATTCAAGGTGAAGGCGGCGCCGATCACCGACGGATCGTGGCCGTATTTCTCTTGCCAGGTCGCGTAACTCATCATCACGACCGGCTCGGCTCCCTTGCGGTCGTCGTCGGGAGTAAAGGCGCGCCCAGCATAGGCGCTGACGCCGAACATGGAGAAGTAGTTTCCCGATACGTACTGGGCTTTGAGCGACTCGGCGGGCTGATTGCTGCTGGTGCGCCGGACGCCGATCAGGGCGCGGCCGGACTGGAAGGCGGCGAGTTCGCGGAATCCGCGAGTCTGGTCGCGAAACAATTTGTATTGCTCGTAAGAGAAGAGCGTCCAGTCATCTTGCAATCCGCCTTCGACGCAGCAATCGGCGACGTCGCCAACGCGAATCAGTTCGCGGGGATTGGTGACCGGCAGTGATTTCAGCAGCACGGTGTGCACCAGGGTGAAGATGGCGGTGGTCGCGCCGATGCCGAGGGCCAAGGTCAAGACCGCTGTCATGGTGAATCCCGGAGCATGAACGAATTGCCGGATCGCGTAGCGGACATCGTCGAGGATTTGCATGTCGCCTCCCACGGCTAATACGGGAAGATCTTACCTTTTGTTCACATGGACCTGCGGGTTGGACGCTCGGCAGCGTCGGTCCGTGAGCAGGCGATTCGTGAGCGAGCGCAAAGGCGCGGATCGAAGCGGCCTCATCCCGTACAATAGAACGAGTCTTCCTGCATGAAACGCATCGCTATCTTGGGTTCGACGGGGTCGATCGGACGCAGCACTTTGAGCGTGGTCGAGAGCTATCCTGACCGCTTTGAAGTGGCGACGCTGGCGGCGGGGAGCAATGCTGCGCTGGCGTTCGAGCAGGCGGTGCGCTGGAAGCCTCGGGTGCTTTCGCTGGCTAAAGAAGAGGATGCGGCGGAGGTGCGCGGCCGACTGCGCGAGGCAGGACTTGCCGAGATTGAAGTGGTCGATGGGGCGGCGGGAACGGTGCGGGTCGCGACGCATTCAGAGGTGGATTTTGTGGTCAGCGCGATTGTGGGGGTCTCGGGGCTGGAGGCTACTTACGAAGCGGTGCGCGCGGGGAAGACGGTCGGGCTGGCTAATAAAGAGTGCCTGGTGGTTGCGGGCGAGCTGATTACGGCCGAGGCGCGCCGGCAGGGCAAGCCGCTGCTGCCGATTGATAGCGAGCATAACGCGGTCCACCAGTGCCTGCGGGGCGGACGGATGGAGGAAGTGGAGCGCATCTGGCTAACGGCTTCGGGCGGTCCTTTCTTGAAGACGCCGAAGGTGGAATTTGCGGGCATAACGGTCGAGCAGGCGCTGAATCATCCGACGTGGAAGATGGGAAAAAGGATCACCATCGACTCGGCAACGTTGATGAATAAGGGGTTCGAGGTGATTGAGGCGTGCCGGCTGTTTCATGTGGCGCCGGAGCGGGTGCAAGTCGTTGTGCATCCGCAGTCTACGATCCATTCGCTGGTCGAATTTGTGGATGGCAGCATACTTGCACAGATTTCGGTGACGGATATGCGGCTGCCGATTTTGTATGCGCTGACATATCCGGAACGAATTGTCTCGGATTTGCGTTTCTCCATACATGACTTGCGGCATCTGGATTTTTGCCCGCCGGATATGGCTAAATTTCCTTGTCTGCGGTTAGCCTATGAGGCGGCGGAGGCGGGCGGGGCAAAAACAATCGCCCTGAATGCGGCGGATGAGGTCGCGGTGGCGGCGTTTCTGGAAGAGCAGATTGGATTCGAGGAGATCCCGCGAATTATTGAAGAGGCGATGGTTGCAACGCCAGCGGCGCATTTGGAATCTATACAACAGGTGCTTGCGCTGGATGCCGAGGCCCGTGTTTTGGCAAGAGAAATGGTGCAGAAGCGAAGTCGAAAGGGATTGCCCATCAGGGCCATTTCATAATCGGAAATTGGGAGTAGTCTAAATTAATATGCCACAGCTCTTGTCCATTCTTCATACCCTTTTCGTCATGGGCGTCGTGCTCGGATTCATGATTTTGATTCATGAGTTCGGACATTATGCGGCCGCCAAGTATTTCGGAGTGCGGGTCGAGCAATTCGCCATCGGCTTCGGCAAACGGTTGGTGGGCTTCCGGCGGGGCGAGACCGACTACCGCATTAATATTTTGCCGCTGGGCGGCTATGTGAAGATGTCGGGCGAAAACCCGATGGATGACCGGACAGGCGATCCGGGCGAGTTTTTGTCGCATCCGCGCTGGCAGCGCTTCGTGATTGCATTGGCCGGCCCGGCCATGAACATCATTCTGGCGGTGGCGCTGCTTACCGCCGTTTATATGGTGCGCTACGAATATCCGGCGGTGCTCGATGAGCCGGCCGTAGTGGGATGGGTGAATGCGGATACTCCGGCGGAAAGGGCTGGGATTCAGCGGGGCGACAAGATCGTGCGGGTCGACGACATCAATAATCCAACCTGGGAGCAGATGGAAGTAAAGTGCGCGCTCAGCCCGAACCAGCCGTTGAAGTTTGGCATTGAGCGCAATGGCAAGGTCATCGACCAGGTGCTGACACCGGAGCCGGTTGGGCCGAACCAATACGGCGCCATGGGTTGGGTGCCGCAGGAATCGAGCGTGATTCTGACCACGGTTGAGCACGGCATGCCGGCCGAGAAAGCTGGACTTAGAGTTGGCGACCAGATCGTTAGCGCCAATGGGCAGGAGATTCCGGCGGTGCAGGCGCTAATCCAGATGTTGAAACACACGAAGGATCAGCCGCTGCAGATGGTGGTTCTTAGAAACGGTCAGAAATTATCATTCACCGTCACGCCTACGTTCGATCAGGGAGGCGGGGGACAGGAGCCCGCTTATCGAATCGGGATTGCCAGCAATCCGACGAAAGTGGTGAAGCTCAATTTTCCGGATGCTTTGAAGCGGTCGCTCTCGGATAACAAGCGCAGCTCTTTCCTGATTCTCGAGCTGCTGCGGAAGATGGTGGAGCGCAAAGTATCGATGCGCCAGGTGGATGGGCCGATTGGAATTGGCAGTGCTGTGGGTGCGGCTGCCCGCGAGCAGGGATGGACTCCGCTGCTTTTGATTACGGCTGCGATCAGCTTGAACCTCGGCATCATGAACCTGCTGCCTATCCCTATACTGGACGGCGGCGTGATCCTGCTCCTCTTTATTGAGAGCCTGATGCAGAAGGAAATCAGCCTGCCGATCAAGGAACGCATTTACCAGGCGGCGTTTGTCTTTCTGGTGCTCTTCGCGGTGATGGTGATCTATAACGATCTCGTGAAGACGCTGCCGGGCCTGACGCGGATGCCGTAGGGGCCTGACGTGCCGAAGGACTGCTCGAAGAACTCAAAGAATTGTCATCCCGAACGAAGTGAGGGATCTGTAGTTCGCCAGACATCGAAAGACTCTTCTTCCCCTCCAAATGCCGTAACGATCGCCGCGATGCAAGAGGCGCGCAACTGCGGGTTGGCGTCGTTCCGCAACGTCTCCGACCTGATGGCCGACTTGAATGGTAAAATATAGCTAAAATATGGCTGAAATTAAGCGTAGAAAAACCTTTAATGCGTCGATTGGCGGCGTGCGCGTCGGCTCCGATGCACCGGTTATGGTGCAGTCGATGACGAATACCGATACGGCGGATATTGCCGGGACCATCAAGCAGGTGGCGGCGCTGGCGCGGGCGGGCAGCGAAGTGGTGCGCGTTACCGTTAATAACGATGATGCGGCGAAGGCTATTCCGCATATCGTCGAGGGGCTCGAAAAGCAAGGCGTGCGCGTGCCGATTGTTGGCGACTTCCATTACAACGGCCATCAACTGCTGACAAAATATCCCGGCTGCGCCGAGGGTTTGGCCAAATACCGCATCAATCCGGGGAATTCCAGCATTGGACGCAAGGGGGACGACAATTTCCGCACCATGATCGAGGTTGCGGCGAAGTATCAGAAGCCGGTGCGCATCGGGGTGAACTGGGGGTCGCTCGATCAGTCGTTGCTGACGAAAATGATGGACGAGAATTCGCTGCTTCCTGAACCTAAGGACGCCCGCGAGGTGACGATGGAGGCGATTGTGGTGAGCGCGCTTTCGTCGGCGAAGCTGGCGGAGAAGTATGGGCTGCGTCCGGAGCAGATTATTCTTAGCGCGAAAGTCAGCGGCGTGCAGGATTTGATTGACGTGTATCGCATTCTGGCTTCGCGCTGCGAATATCCTTTGCATCTGGGGTTGACGGAAGCGGGGATGGGCGCGAAGGGTATTGTGGCTTCGAGCGCGGCGATGGCGGTGCTGTTGCAGGAAGGGATTGGCGACACGATCCGCGTCTCGCTTACTCCTGCTCCGGGCGGAGATCGCACCGAAGAAGTTCGCGTGGCGCAGCAGATTTTGCAGTCGCTCGGCATTCGCAGCTTTACTCCGCAAGTGACGGCCTGCCCCGGATGCGGGCGCACGACGAGCACGTTTTTCCAAGAGATGGCGGAGCAGATACAGACTTATTTGCGCGAGCAGATGCCAGTCTGGAAAGAGACGCACACGGGCGTTGAAGAGATGAAGGTCGCTGTCATGGGATGCGTGGTCAATGGGCCGGGCGAATCGAAGCACGCCAGCCTGGGCATTTCCCTGCCGGGAACTTTTGAAGAGCCGAAGGCTCCGGTGTATGTTGATGGGCGGCTGTTTACTACGCTGAAAGGCGACAAGATTGTCGCCGAGTTCATCAAGATTCTCGACGACTATGTCGATTCGCACTACGCAGCCAAGGATGGAACTGGGGTTGGCGCGCGGGCGACGGAGCGGAGCGCAAGCGTGGCCACGCTGACTGTGCTTAATTAAACCCGCACAATTCCGAGGGAGCCGCGACCGAGCTAAGAGCGGCCTCTTTAAGAGCCAGTAGAAAATCAGCCGACACTTAGGGGAAATATCTGTGCAGGCGGAGCGATCGTAGCGTTGAGAGGTTGGGGTGGGAGACGGGAATTGAACCCGCAACCGTCGGAGCCACAGTCCGATGCTCTACCGATTGAGCTACTCCCACCGTAGATAGAGCATTATAACCCAACCCATTCACGAGAAAACTAGTTAGGCAGAACGGCAGTTCGAGGTTCATCTGCGCGACTGACGCAGTTTTGGCGCAGTTTGCCGCAGTCGTGCTCAAATCGTGCCCGAAGCCTTGAGTGAGTTCTATCGCTGATGCGTTTTGCTTCGTGTCGAGTCCTGCTGGCAGCGTCGGCGAGGTCGGCTGCGTCATCTCCACTTGATTGCGAATAGAACGGCAAAAGTTGTCCGTTAACAACCTTATGATTTGGTGAGCTTAGCTCTCGCATCTTCCAGGTGCGCCAGATGGACCACGCCCCAGGCCCACAACGCTTCGAATACAGGGCCGAGAGTACGGCCGTGCGGCGTCAACTGATAGCGCACTCTTAGCGCCGGTCTCGGCTCTGCCGACCGTGTCACGACGCCTTCATCCTCGAGTTGTCGCAAGTGTTGCCGGAGCACTTTGATGGTGACTCCTGGCATGGTGCGCCGAAGCTGGCCAAATCCGAGAGAGCCGTCGCCGAGGCGCCTAACAATCATTGGCTTCCAGCGACCATCAATTACCCGGATTGCCGTGTAAACGGGACACCGTTCCCGCTCGACATAGATTGCGCTCTGTTTGTTCATGTTCCGCACCCAAAGCAACAGGGTACTTCAAAGTGCCGACTTGTGAAACCTGCGCGAACCGACCTACACTCCAGAAATATGGCATCCGTCCGCTTGTTCCGCGTGATCCTCCCCGTCGCAAGTATCGAAGATGCCGCAGTCTTTTACTCTGCTGTATTGGGGCAACCAGGAGTTCGAATTTCTCCCGGGCGTCATTACTTCGGCTGCGGCGGCACCATCCTCGCATGCTTCGATCCGAGGGCTGATGGGGACCCCTGGGACTCGAGGCCGAATCCAGACCATATCTACTTCGCGGTGGACAATCTGGATGAGTACTATCGGCGCGTGAGCGAACGACCCAACGGTACCATCCTCCGGCCGATCGAAACACAACCCTGGGGCGAACGCAGTTTTTATTGCACGGACCCATTTGAGAACAAACTTTGCTTCGTCGCCGAAAATACGATGTTCACAGGCGGCTTGATATGACTTCCACTACTTGACGGCGCAGTTCGACGCCTTCGCATGCGGAATTCGAGAGCAAGAAACGGATATCGCCGAAAAACATTCCGGTGCACGCTATCGACTGAGATTGACAATGCTGGTTCGGAGAAAAACCAGAGGAGAATGAACCTATGAAGACCCACCTCAAACTGACGCTGGCAGTGCTGGCTGGCGTCTCGATCGGTGTTGCTGGCGTCGCGGCGATTCACGCGCAGCAAACGAAGACGCGACCTGGCTACGTCATCGCGGAAGTCGAGGTGACGGACCCCACTACCTTAAAGAAATATGGTGAGAAGGCGCCGCAAATAGTGGCCTCCTTCAATGGACACTATGTCGTTCGGGGCGGCGATGTCCAGGCTCTCGAGGGCGAACCGCCAAAGGGCTACATCGTAGTAATCGGTTTCGACAGCGTGCAGAAAGCGCGTGAGTGGTATGATTCGCCAGCCTATGCGGCGATCAGGCCGTTCAGACAGAGCTCAACCAAGAGCCGCCTGTTTATCGTCGAAGGCGTCGCCCCCCAGTGACGAGGCTGGCTAAAGCCGAAACGCAGGACCGAGCACCCAGTAGGTGGGCGAAGTTGCCCAATACATTGTGGGCCATCATCTCCGGCTTTCTTATTGCGATGCCCGCCGCCAACGTGTGGCCGCTATTGCTTCGGAAGCTTGGCGTGCCGGTCGCTGCCACGGCGGAGGCGATATTTCTCGCGCTTTATCTGTGGTGGGCGAGCGGCGGAGGTCCCCCACAGACAACGCGAGCCGCTCGCGCCACGGCTTTCCGTCGGGGCAAGCTGTCACGCGCGCAAATGCTTTGGGGCGTTGTCGCCGCGATCTTTTTCGCCGCGACCATCCACGCTTCCATTGTCTTGCTGTTCCGCCTCGTACCTTATCCGACAGCGGCGTTCCGGCACGGCTACGATCTCTCTTTCATTCCCACGTTGCCTTTGAAGTGGGTCGCGGTCGTGGTCTCCGCGGCCTCTGCTGGGATCTGCGAAGAGACTGGCTTTCGCGGCTACATGCAGCGCCCCATCGAACAACGGCACGGCACGCCCGCTGCGATCCTGATTTCTTCGCTCTTCTTCACCGCGCTGCATCTCACGAAAGACTGGGCGACGGCAGGGATGGTCCCGATCATATTTGGCGCAGGCATATTGCTGGGGCTTATAGCCTGGTCGTCCGGATCGCTCATCCCCTGCATACTCGGTCACACGCTGATGGATATTGGACTGTTCGCCTATTGGTGGACTGGTATTGCGGGTGACTTCACCGCGCGGCCCGTCGCTATCACGGGCGTGGATCAGCCATTCCTCATCGCGTGCGCCGTTTTCACGATCTCGCTTTTTATGGTGTTTTTCGCGATATCGGGGCTCCGACGAGCGGTCCCTCGACATCTGCTGAGTGGTACGACCGTCTAGTTCGGATGTAACAAGGGGTGCGAGAACAGAAGGCAGCGCCTCAATGGGAAACTCGAACCGAAGAAACCTGCGAAGGCAATCCAATGCTCGGACGCCGTATGCCTTCGCAGGGCCTAAGACCGGCGAGCCCCTACGGCTTATAGACTCGGTAGTTTGTCGTGTAGAAGCCTACGAACTCTCCATCGTTCGAATAAACGTAGGTCTGCACTGTATGGGTGCCATGTTCCACCGTGACAGGCCAGGAAGCTGAAATGGTCTCAAAGATCCCCGACGTCCCGGACGTTTCGTATGGGCAACCACTGGATTCAGAGCCGTCCACGAAAAGGCATACCGTATTCCCTCCGCCGTCACTGGCGTTCTGAATCCACATGTCAGCCTCGATCGTGCAGGTTCCAGACGTGCCCGGGCAGGATACCGACAGCGCAGTGTCAATTGGCGTAAAGGTTCCGGCCGCTGCGTTGGCATTGTAATTACCGTTATTGATAAATGTCCCTTTGAGAACGTGGTTGGTGGCGAGCGCCGGCGCTTGCTGCGCTCCCGAATAGATGCCGAGCGATGCAACGGCCAAAGCCAGCAGCGAGGTTACTTTCAAAGTCTTGTGCATATTTTCTCCTCATTCGTAGTTGAAGTCGGCCAAGGGGTATTAGAAACCCGCTACCTGCTCTGCGATCCAAACTCGGCCGCTGTCTAGTAACGCGGAGAAGCCACGAAAGAAGGACCATTTCTTTTGGCAAGCTGACGGGGTAAGGCTTGTTTCACCACCCTGGGAGTCTCAAGTGCGCCAAAACAAAGGGGAAAAACGCCGTTGGTGTGGGCCCTCAGCCGGTATATACTTTGTGCGCCGTAGAGGTCGCGATTTCGGGCAGGGCAATTGTTCGCGATCTCTTGTTGGATCCTTCCCTCACTTATCTTTTCTATATTTTCAAGTTGCAGTGTTTGCGACCACAGCGCCTGTTGACGGCCCGTGATTTCGCTCGTCATCTTCGAGGTCTTTGGTGGATGCGCCACCCGATGTAGCCACCCTGCTGGGTGAACTCGACGTCGGCAATGACAAGGCAGTCACCGAGTTGGTTGTGTCTCTTTATTCGGAGCTGCGGCGCCTGGCGTCTTCTTATCTGCGCCGCGAGCGCAGCGACCACACCTTGCAGACCACCGCTCTCGTCCATGAGGCCTATCTTCGATTAGCCGATCAGAAAGAAGTTCGCTGGAAAAACCGCGAGCAGTTCATGGGTGTTGCCGCGTGCTTGATGCGCCGCATCCTGGTTGACTACAGTCGCGGCCATGACGCGCAAAAACGCGGCAAGGGCTTTGAGAAAGTTTTCCTCGAAGAAGCCGAGATCGTCTGCAAGGGCAAAACCTCCGATGTCATTCAACTGGATGAAGCCCTCACGCGCCTCGCCGGATTCGATCCGCAGCAAGCCCATCTCGTCGAACTCCGCTTTTTCGGCGGCCTGAGCGTCGAAGAAGCAGCCGCGGTCCTCCAGGTTTCTCCCACCACGGTGAAGCGCAATTGGAACCTCGCAAAAGCGTGGCTGGCGCGTGAGCTGCGCAAAGGCGATTAGCGAGATGCGGGAAAAAGAAAAATGGGATCAGGTAAAAGAGATTTTCAGCCAGGCCCTGGAGCGGCAGCCCGAGGAGCGCAGCACTTTTCTCCGCCAGGCCTGCGCCGGCGATGATTCCCTGCGCGCCGAAATAGAGTCGCTGCTCTCCAGCTTCGATGGCGCCTCAAATTTTCTCGAGGAATTTCCCGCCGCCGATCTGCTCTCCGCGCAGTCGCAATTGCTGACGGAAAAGATGGCGGGAAAAAGAATTGGTGCCTATCGCATCCTCCGCGAGATTGGCCAGGGGGGGATGGCGGTCGTCTATCTCGGCGAACGCGACGACCAGAATTATCGCAAACAAGTCGCGATCAAAATGGTTAAGCCTGGAATCGATACCGAGCAAATTCTCAATCGATTTCGCAATGAGCGCCAGACCCTCGCAACCCTCGACCATTCTAACATCGTGAAACTCCTCGATGGCGGAAGCAGCGAAGACGGCTCTCCCTATCTGGTGATGGAGCACGTGGAAGGGCCGCCCATCGACCAGTATTGCGACGAAAATAAGCTTTCCATCGACGAACGCCTGCGGCTTTTTCGCGAAGTTTGTTCCGCCGTGCAATATGCCCACGAAAAGCTGGTGATCCATCGCGATCTCAAGCCCTCGAATATCCTGGTCGCCAGCGGAGGCGTTCCGCGGCTGCTGGATTTTGGCATCGCCAAATTGTTAAACCCAGATTGCTCTCAGACTCCGCTGGTCACGCGCACCGACTGGCGCCCGATGACGCCCGAGTATGCCAGCCCGGAGCAGATTCGCGGCCAGACAGTCTCGACCGCGACCGATGTCTATTCGCTTGGCGTATTGTTCTTCGAATTGCTTTCGGGGCACCGGCCGTTTCATTCCGTCGGCCAGTCACTTTTGGAGATGGAGCGCATCGTCTGCGAGACTGATCCGGAAAAGCCAAGCGTCGTTATTCATCGCACGGAACAAAAAATATCTCGCGATGGCGGCCTACCGACAGCCATTACTCCCGAGTCGGTGAGCGAGCAGCGCGGACTTCAACCCGCCGAACTGCAGCGCTGCCTGCGCGGCGATCTCGATACGATCGCCATGAAGGCGCTGCGCAAGGAACCTGAGCGCCGCTACGCATCCGTCGCCGAGTTTTCAGAGGACGTCCGGCGCTATCTCACCGGCATGCCGGTCAGGGCGCGCAAATCAACCGTTGCCTACCGCAGCGGACGATTTCTTCAGAGGCATAAAGAATCGTTGGCTGCGGCTCTGGTGATGCTGGCGCTGGTCGCAGCCGTAGCAATCTGGCAAGTGCGTCGCGTCTCGCGTCAAACCACCGCCGGCTCGCCCGCTGGAAATGCGCAGGTGCAAGCGCGGCGATCTGTGGCCATCCTCGGATTCAAGAATCTTTCCGATCGTCAGGACACCGCCTGGGTCTCAACCGCACTCTCGGAAATGTTGTCGGCGGAACTTGCGGCGGGCGAAAAGTTGCGCACCGTTCCCGGAGAAACCGTGGCGCGCATGAAAATCGATCTCGGCCTTCAAGACACCGAGCATCTCTCGCCCGCAGCGCTTCGCCCGATTCGCAAAAATCTCGGCAGCGACTACGTCGTGGTCGGTTCTTATTTCGATTTGGGCAAGGATTCCGGAGGCCAAATCAGGCTCGACCTTCGCCTTCAGGACACGGCGAAAGGGGAGACGCTTGCGACCGTTTCCGAAACCAGCAGCGAAGCGCAGCTGCTCGATCTGGTCAACCGTGTTGGAAGAAAGTTGCGCGACGATTTAGGAGTCGCCGATGTTTCGCAAGTTGAGGCGGTAGGCATTCGCGCCTCGATTCCGTCCAACCAGGATGCGATGCGACTCTACTCTGAAGGCTTGGCCAAGCTGCGCACCTTCGATGCGCGCGGCGCTCGCGATTTGCTCACGCGAGCGGTAAGCTCCGATCCAACCTATCCACTGGCGCACGCGGGACTGGCTAAAGCCTGGATGGCTCTCGGTTACAACGCCAAGGCACTGGACGAGGCGAAGAAAGCGCTCGAGCTTTCCGGCAAACTTTCGCGTCAAGATCACTGGTTAGTAGAGGCTGGATACTACGAAGCAAATAAAGATTGGGACAAGGCGATTGACGATTATCAAACGCTGGCGAAATCGTCCCCCGACAACATCGAATATGGACTTGCTCTCGCCAACGCCCAGATCGCGGGCAATCGTGGTCGCGACGCGTTGCAAACAATCGCGATTCTGCGCACACTCTCACCCGAAGCGAAGGATGATCCCCGCATCGATATGGCCGAAGCGTGGGCTGATTATTCTCTCTCGGACAATAAAGGCGTGGTTGTGGCCGGCGATCTGGCGATCACGAAAGCAACTCCGCTGGGAGCGAAATTACTGGTTGCGCGGGTGAGAGTTTTTCAATGCCGCGCTCTCGAGGCTCTCGGGAAACCACAAGACGCAACCGCTGCCTGCGAAGAGGGGCGCCAGATGTTTCACGAAGCAGGTGACCTCGCTGGCGAGGCGACAGCACTGCACGAAATGGCCGAAGTCCCCATCAACCAGGGCGACCTGGAAAAGGCAAAAAAAATATATGAACAAGCTCTTGCCCTGGCCCGGCAAACTGGCGACAAGAGGGCGATCGCTCGCGAGCTTGGAAACATCGGATTGATCTACGTCCAACAAGGCGACCTGACAACCGGCAAGCAAATGAACGCGCAGGCCCTCGATGCTTATCGCGAGATCGGCGACAAGCCCGGGATCGAAGTGATCACCTCCAACATTGGCGACATCTTTCACACGGAAGGAAAACTCGGTGCCGCCATGGCGGAATATAAGGACGCTCTCGTATTGGCCCGCGAGGTAGGGCATAAAAGTTCAGAAGCCAGTGACATTGAAGATATGGGCGAAGTGCTGACCGAGGAGGGCGACTTGCAAGGCGCAATGCAGTTGTATCAGCAGGCCATCGGCATCCAGCGTGAAATCGATGACAAGAGCTATTACGCAGCTTCTTTGCTGTCGATTGGAAAATTGCGCCGGCAGAAAGGAGACAGTGACGGAGCCAGAAAATTCTATGAAGAGTCGCTGACCTTGCGGCGCCAATTAGGAGAAAAAGGCACTGCGGCGGATACGCAGACGGCTCTGGCAGAACTGGATTGCGATTCCGGCCGAGCCTCCGAAGCGGAGACGCTGGCGCGCGCGGCCATAGGGGAATTTCGCGCTGAACAAGAAGCGGACAACGAAATCCAGGCGGAATCGGTGCTGTCACGGTCGCTTCTGCAACAAGGAAAACTCGACGACGCCCAAAAAACGATCGCCAGAGCGCTCATCCTGGCGAAGAAGAGCAGTAACGTGATTGTCCGCCTACCGCTGCAGATCCAGAATGCCTTCACGCAAGCGGCTGCAAAAAACCAGCTCGCCGCCGAGCGCCTCGCGCGAAGTGCGATGGTCGAAAGCAGCAAGTTAGGCTTAATTCGAATCGAGTTAGAGGCCGCCCTCGCTCTTGGCGAAATTGAAATGCTGCGAAAGAATCCTGATGCGGGCCGCAACCGACTCGCCGATACTGAAAAAGCCGCGCGCGCCAGAGGCTTCGACTTCATAGCCAGGAAGGCAAATGCGGCGAGACAATCAGTCAGCGTGCAATCCGCAACGGAAGTCTTGCCGAACTAACCTGTAAGCGCGGTTTCGATTTCGGGCACTTATCCCTGTCATGAATCAATTGAGCTTGGCCGGCTCTTATTGCATCGGCTGTCCCGACGCCAGCACCCTTTTCCAGTGCCCCATGGAATGGGAACGCGGACAGGACGAAAGCTTTTCCAACGATTTTAGGAAGTGAGCAACTTTGAACAGTCATGTGATTTTCGTAAGAGTAATCTGGCGTCTGCTTTAGTGCGGCAGTCCCCTGAGAAGGCGGACGGCCCTTTTAGGGCGGTCATGGTTGGTGTCAGGTGACTGACATTCGGCCCTCACGACCGCCCCTTTCAACGTGTAACGATTTTCGACCCGCGTTTTGGTGTGACAACATGACACTCCCTGGAGGAACCAGAATCACTGACGTATCAAAAGGAGCGAAATATGAGTAACGAAACGGAAAGAGATCCAAAGCAGCAGCAGCAAGGAAAGCACGACCCCGCTGGACCGGTGAACACCTCGGATACGAAGACTAACCCTTCGTCGGGAAATCAGAGCCAGGTTCGCCGTCCCGAAGATATTTCCAAGAAGAATCCCTCGCAGGACAGCGACTCTCAGCACGGTCAAGAAAAACCAGAAGATCAGAAGCGGCGTGCTTCCTGAACAATTCTTTTGGAGATGAGAAGTCCAAAAAAAATGAGCGCCCCGGCTTAAATGCCGGGACGCTTCAATACCGCTCTAGCCTAAAACCTGGTAGCTACCAGTCTTACGTTTTCCTTCAGTTTGTTCCGCAACTTGGGCGATCATGACCTTCCTGCAATTGCGCAATCGCAGGCAACAACTGGCTAGCTAAACGATCTTTGGCTACGAAGGCGTCCACCCACTCCAAAACCCGCTCAGGGATATCCGTCGCGCCGGAAAGCATGATGATTGGCGCTTGCGGCTGAAGCCGTCTCATTTCGATGGCAACCTCTTGCCCGTTCATATCGGGCATGAAATAGTCGACGACTACAACGTCGACCGAATGGAGGGCAGCCAGTTCCAGTCCCTTGCCGCCGCCCGGTGCGGTCAGGACGGTATAACCAAAGCTTTCGAGGAATGCTTTTTCACATTCCAGCAACTCTTTGTTGTCGTCGATGCAAAGAACGATTTGGCTCCGGGATTCCATATCGACAGCGAGAGCATGGGCGGCTCACCATCCTCAGTGTGATCATTTTGGCCTTGAGAAACTGTTCGAAATTGCTCACGTTCGCTCTCCCGGCGCGCCGTTTCCGCGGCCACTGTTTTCGTCAACGACATAGTCGCGGCGCTCATAGCAGCGGACGAACATCTTTCGCACGGGATGATGTCCCATCAGCTTTGAGGCAGAGAGAGGCTTGAAGTGGCGACGAGAAAGAGCCTTTACGCTGCCGCCTGGCCAGCCTGGCATAGTTCCTTCGAACGCGACGCGCGGCTGTGCGCTCGTTCTATGATTGGCACCAGCCGTTCCGGCAGTTCGCTCTTCATCACGTATTCATCCACCAACCACAGGATTCGCTCGGGCATCTCGGAATACGCTGAGAGCAGAATGATTGGCATGTTGGGAAACCGTTGCTTGATATGCCAAGCTACAGCTTCCGCGTCCATGCCTTCCTGTTTGTATTCGAGGAGAACGGCGGCGACCGGTGCGTCCTCCAACAACTTCATCGCGGTGTGGCCGCTCGATGCTGTCTTGACGCAATAACCATGAGACTCCAGAGTCGCTTTGCGAAGCTCCAGGGCCGGGGGAAGATCGTCGATGCACAACACAAGGTGGGAATCCATGGCCACATCTCCTCTGGATCGTTCAAGCCAGAAAATTGCAAGCCGTCGTGGGCCGATATGACACCTGCCGCAACCTGGTGCGCATGCGAGTCAGAACGGGCAGTGCGTCAGGGGAGGGCCGTGGCTCACAAGATAGGCAACCCGAGAAAGCCTGTCTGTTCAAAATTGACCACTTTTCCGAGAGCTACTATCTTGTATGACCACCCTGAAGGGAGCCGACATTGGCGTTGAGATGACCTGATTCGCCATCTCCCGGTGAACTGGGAACAATGAGTCCAATAAGGCATTCTCGCGCCGCCTGCGCGTCTCCCCAAAGAGGGTGCCCTAAAGAAGATTCGGGAGGACGCACTCAATTCGAGTCGTTAGGGGCCCCTGTAGTGCTGGCCAAAAGTGTGCAATATTGAACAGACGGCCGCCGTGCGCCTTCGTTATGCTGCACCAATCATTAGGGTCAAAAAGGGGTTCTGCTGGTAATTGCGCCCGACAAGGGCAACGGCAGGGTTCACCCCGCTGGCGGTGCGGCGTGCTCCTCTCTTCGAGGGCGTTGAGTCGCACCGCTTCTCTTTTGAAGCAAATTCTGAGGCTAGCCCCCCAGTGCCGACTGTTGGCACGCAGTGGACATTCCGCACGACCCCGTGGGAGCCGAGACTGTGATTGAGCAGATTTCTTGAGAATCTGCTGTTCGTCAGACTCGCTTTTCCCATCAACTCAAGTGCTCGAAGCTGTTTGGGGCAACCACTTGAAGGGTAGTTCGCATCTCTAAAGGAGTTTTCAGGGATTGCCTGATGTCGATGGCTAACGTCTCCCTCATTGCTTCGCAAAATGCGGCGTGCGCTGGCGTACCGACGATTTAGAGACACGGGTGCTACTCTTCCACTTTCCGCCATGAAAAAGGACGAAACCAACCAACGTAAGATACTCGCTATCAGTTGTCCAACTTGCGGCGCTGCTCCGGGAGAGAAGTGTCAGCTTACCAGCGGCCAGCCGCGCACCGAGCCGCATCGAGATCGTCGATTACTCGCAAAAGACTAGAAGTCCCGTGAATCCCCGCTCGCCGACGTGCCTGTGCTTTTAAGCGAGCCGATGCTCGTTGACTGGCAAAACTTTCTTAAGCCACGGCTGGTGGAGTCGTTTGCGCCCGTCGTCATCCCACTTTACGACGGCGTCCTCTTCGTTTGTCTGTTCGACCGTACCCAACTCCCCGGTCGGCATTCCGAAGTTGCCCAAACCCTCGACCCGATCTCCGGGATTCAGTTCCTCGCCCGTGGCAGACGGCTCTGCCAGCCGCGGCCTCTTGGCGCGGTCCGAATCAGGTGTCGCCCCGCGGTGCGACAGGGGCGGTTGGGGAGACTTACGCAGCTTGGGTATCAGCTTTTTGGTGCCATGGGTCATAGTGTTTTCTCTTCCACGTGGCCAGAAGAACGGCGCTTCGCCACCGCTGTTCATCGGCTCGATAAATAGAGCATAGGCTTGGAAGACTGACTCGTCCGGTCTAAACCGCACAGTTCTGACAATTAGTTTGGCAAGATGGTTGGGCCATGCGAATCGAGACCTTGAATGTGGTCCAATATGCTCAGACGTGCCTCTTCGAAACTCGTAGCATGAAATGTAGTGAAGAGATGAGACGGACCGTTACAAAGGTCGGTCCAGCTTCCTTTTACAAGTGAGGTATAGCAATGGAAACCGTACTGATTGTTCTTTTGGTGTTGTTCGTGTTCGGTGGTGGGGGCTGGGGATACTCTCGCTGGCGCGGCTAGCCTGATTCACGGGATGAGCGGGTGACCCTGCTCCCCGATCCTATCTGCGGCATTTTATGAGGGTTCGACTCTGGGATATCCCCCCGGACCCTCGTTCAGATTCCTGAACTAAGTCAGCCCATCTGAAGTTCTCTCTCCTTAGGCTTTCAAAGAAAGCCGCGTACCCCATGCATTCGAATGCGATCCTGCACGAAGTTCAGCAACTCTACAGCGTGAGTGACCGTCTTGACACGCTGGCAGAGCAACATCCTCTCGCCTCAGAAGCACTCATCACTATCGCGGGAAACATTCGCAATACCGCCACTTTGTTGGAGGTGCTGGTGGCAATGAAAATAGTACCGCTCGCCGGACTAGACCCAGCAAGTGCCTGATCTGCTCATTGCTGTCTGGCAGCATTGTTTGTGGGATCGGAGCCGGAGCGCTAGTCGTGGAGAACGACGTTGAGCAGCGAACTATGAACCTGCAATTCTTCGCTGTTGTACTCGATGAAGCCCATTTGCCTGAACCGGTTCATGAAAAAGCTCACCCGCGAGCGGGTTGTACCCACCATCTCTGCCAGTGTTTCCTGACTGATCTTGGGGATCACAGATTCGGGTTTTCCGTCCTTGCCGAAGTGAGCCAGCAATAGCAACATCCGGGCAAGTCTTTTTTCACTGGAATTGAAAAGCTGGTCAACCAGATCTTCTTCGTATCGGATGTTCCGTGTCAGCAAATATGCCACGAACAGATCGGAAAATTCTGGCTCCCGGTGAAGCATTTCCACCATGGACTTTTTGCGGATTTCCATTGCCGAGCAATCGGTCATTGCGCTTGCGGAGCACAAGCGGATAGGCTGACCTGCAAGGCATCCTTCCCCGAAGAAATCTCCCTCCTTCAGAATGCCTATCGTGGCTTCCTTCCCACTCTTCGACACAACCGTGAGTTTCACCTTTCCCTTCTGGATATAAAAAACAGCATCGGACAAGTCGCCCTGAGCGAAGATCGTCCGCTTGTTGGGAAAAGCTAAGATTTTCCTGCCGCCGTCGATGGTTGAAAGGAATGTCTTGGTGTCGAATTTGTCGAGTTTCCTGGCTACCCTGGATTTCACGATCGGCCCCCTTTCAAGAGTTCCGAATATGCGGAAGGCAACTTCCTATGAATAAAAATGAAGAAGTGCGCAAAAAAGGCGAGAGAAACAGCAATACTGCGGGGAACAACTTTGGTCCGCGCTCTATGTATCAAATCATTTCACCGTTCGCGTCGAAAGTCAAACTGCTGAGGTGACCATCTCTTCTCAATACGGTTTTGCACGTCGCCGCGGAAGGGCCAGGAGTGGCACATCGGGAGCCGCAGGCCCCTGTTGTGCCTGAACTGCGCTTGGTGTCTCCGGCGAATCGTCATCCGTCGCACCGGAACATACGGCATTCGAAAGCTGCATCGACCCGTTAAACCCAAAGCTGCGTGCTGCATTCAGAGTGTACGTGTGAGCCGTTCTGCACAGTAATTGCTGGAGCAGGTGAGCGAGTCTATTAACGGTATGCAAATCGGGGCGAAGGAATGTTTCTAGCTAGCAAGGGAGCGGGGGCGGGGATGGTCTTCCTATTACTGTCGTCGGGGATCTCTCGACCTCACGGGACTCCGCCTGCTTCGAGAGCGAACGTCAGCAAAGACATGCCGGCAGTCGCGCAGCGGGACGATGTCAAGAAGATACAGGAAGCTCTGCAGGACAATGGGCAATACGGGGGCAAGGTCGATGGCGTCCTCGGTCTCCGAACCCGGGCGAGTATTCGCGGATTTCAGAAGGCTGAGAATCTGCCAATCACAGGGCAGCTCGATAGCGAGACGGCCGGTAAACTTGGTGTCAGACCAGAGAGTCGCGAGGAGGCTGCCCACGAAGTTACACAGGGTAAACCTTCGGCAGGCATCAAGTGGGGTGGAAGTTTGAGGCGAACCAGCAAGACGCCACGGAAAGCAATCGATATACTGACTCGTACAGTCCCGCCGGCATATCGTGAATCGGAGTCGAAAGAACACTAAAGAACACTAAGCGATCCAATGAACAGTGGAAGGCGAATCGATGTGGAGGATCTCTCGCACATGGTCGTCGCCGGCGGTCAAACTTCGACCTGATCCGCATCTCATTTCACTCTCAGACACCGTGAATCCACCTTCCGTCACATCTTTTACGACCATAAAAGTCGGAGCCCCAGGGACATCGTTCCACGCTCATCCAGCAGATCAAGTTAGGACACAATTACAGATTTGCGCTCTTGCGAAAAAGGGGCAGGTGTCCACTTTAATTCCAACTTGTGGACATCTGCCCTTTTACAGGTTTTCGATTGAGAGCCAGGTATCGGGCTAGCGCTTTTCTCCAACTGCGTGACCGCGTCCATCGCGCACTTCGTTGCCCTTGAAGTTGGTAACCTTATCGACGCGATTTCCCGGCTCGGCTTTGTCGCCACGGTTTGGCGTTGGGCCGTTATAGCCATGCTCAGGATGGAAACGGTTATTTACGTGGCCCTGGAACCCTTCAGAACCATGAAACCACGGGCCAACGCCGATGAAGGTGCCACCGGTAAACCATTCCGAACTGTAGTAGCCGTAGGGGGCGCAGTTGTAAGGCGCGACATCGTAGTAACCGTAGGGACATTCGGGCGCGACTCCGACGCTGACGGCTACCTGAGCCTGTGTTGTGGGGGCAGTTGCCATCAAGCAGATTCCAGCAACCGCAGCTAATGCAAAGCACTTTAATCCAGTCATAAGTAATCCTCTCCATCATCGGGGCGGTCATCGACGTGCCCCTAGGAGCGACTGTAGCGAATCCGATCACTTTGATCTGAGCAATATCGACCACCCCATTTCCCGTCCCTTCAAACTCGCCTTGAGCCTCTTTAATGCCACGACCCCTCTCTTATAAATTCCCTTCTAAGCACATGCGAGCAGTATTGACCGGACTTTGGCGCGCCAAGAGTAGACAGTGAGGCTAGCGGGATTCTACAGATGTGAATCTCGCGCCAAAGGAGACCGACTTGCACCGTGGAAACCGATATCTCAGTTCACTTCTTCTGACTGCTGCCCTTGCTGCACCCGTTGCCATGATGGCCGCTGCCGTCCCGCAAGACGATAGGAACCACGAAAATAGTCAAGGCGAGAACAACAAGCGTTACTACGACAAGGGTCACAAGGACTATCACAACTGGGACGCCAACGAAGACCGCTCGTATCAACGCTATCAGACTGAGCACCACCAAAGGCGGGCTTTCGCTCAGTTGAGTACCCGGCAGCAGACCGTCTACTGGAACTGGCGTCACAATAATCCAGATAACAGATAACGCGAGAAAAATGTGAATGGGCTGGGACTGGGGCCACAGTAGTCATGCAGTTTCAATTCCCACAGGGGTAGCGTCATGACCTGACCTGTGGGAAACTTATAACGTGAAGAAACCGGAACTGGTTATTACCTCGTCTCCAGAAGATGAGCTTCTTGCTGGGCATTGCTCGTCTTGTCCCACTTCAGTGCAGTTCAGATTTCGGGGAAACAATCTACGAAACCGAGAGAATATGCAGCGCATGTTCGATACGCATTTCAAGCGAGTCCACATGCGCGAGGATGCCAGCCAAGCCGCCCCCCGAACTTAAGGGCACGAGTAACTCGCGCCTTCCCATAAAACTAAAACCGCGGCGATTTCAGACGCGGCCTACGCCCATGTAGCGGAAGCCCATGGCGCGGAGGCGCGAGGAGTCGAGCAGATTCTTGGTGTCGATGATGATCGGGTTCTTCACCAAGTGGCGGATGCGGGCGAAATCGAGGGTGCGGAATTCGGGCCAGCCGGTGGCGACGATCAGGGCGTCGACGCCTTCGGCGACTCCGTAGGCGGATTCGCAATATTTCACCATGCCGTTGAGTTGCAGGCGGGCATCGGGGATGGCGACGGGGTCGTACGCGCGCACGCGCGCTCCTCCGGCAAGCAGGTTCTGCGCGAGTTGGAGGGAAGCGGAGCCGGCAACGGAGTTGGTGTTTGGCTTGAAAGACAAGCCCAGGATGCCGAGGTCTTTGTTCTGCACGGTGTCGAGCACGGCCGCGACTTTTTGCATGAGGCGGTCGGCCAGGGCCACGTTCACTTCGCGGGCGGCATTGAGAACTTTGAGGTCGACGCGATTTTCCCGCGCCAGGCCGGTGATGGATTCCATGTCGCTCTCGGCGAAGATTCCGCCCATGCCGGCGCCCGGTTGCAGGCAGCGCGGGGCGATTTTTTTGTCGAGGCCGAGGGCGAGCGAGAGGCTGACGGCGTCGGCGTTGACGTGTTCGCAGAGGCTGGCAATTTCGTTGATGAAGGAAATTTTTGTGGCGACGAAGGCGGTGGTGGCTTCGCGGGCGAGTTCGGCGGTTTCGTAATTGGTAACGAGGACGGGAACTCCGCGCATCACGAGCGGATGAAAAATTTGTTTCAGAGAAGAGACGGCTTCGCTGGAAGGCGTTCCGAGGATGATGCGGTCGGGCCAGTTGAAGTCTTCGACGGCGCATCCGTTGGTGAAGAACATGGGCTGGCAGACGAGCAGGCTCTTTAGACCCTTTTCTTTGAGAAGTTTTCCAATGGCGGTGGTGGAACCTACGCGGACCGGCGTAACGATGGAGAGCACTTGAAAACGACCGGCAGCGGTGGCAAGGCGAACGACGAGATGGTCGAGGCCTTGCGCGGAATCTTCGGCGAGAAAAATCACCTGGGCGCGGCGCGCCAGTTCTTCCGGATCGGCGGAATACACGAGGCGGCCGGAGCGCACGTTGCGCCGAATTACTTCCTGAAGATTTTTTTCGAAAAAAGGAATATTGCCTTTGGCGATATCGGTGATGCGGGTGCCGTCGGCGTGACAGCAGCAAACCGGTGTGCCGAAATCGGCGAGGCAGGCGGAAATTACGGTTGCGAGGTAGCCGGATCCATAAACACCAATTTGCATAGGCTCTTTCCGATCTAAAATTCACGATCTAGCTTGATCAAGCCCGCAGCCTGGGATTCGGCGCTCGCGGTGCAGCAGCCCGTTGAATCTATGGTAATCCGGCCAATGAGGATGGCAACGTAGGGAAAGTACATGTACCGACGGACCGCGAAACAAGCCGCTAGTTACGGGTTTTCGGGGGTAAATGCGGGGGCGCCGGGAGGCCGGTTTAAGCAGAGGGCGAGGGAGTGGGGAAATTACGACTTGGAGGATAGTTGGCCGCGTCCCAATGGCAACTGCGCTACATCCTGCCAGGAGCCGTCTTTTTCGCGGACGAACGTTAGCTGCTCAACCAGGACTTGGCGCGCGCCGGAAAAGCGCGCCCAGCGCTCGCGCGCGACCTGCAAGGCGGCACGAGCTTGTTCGTCGGTATCGGCCTTCAAAATGGTTAGGTGCGGGATATAAGGCCAATTTTCGGCGCAGAGCAGGCCTTTGCCGCAGAGTTGGTCGTGGAGTTCACGGATGCGATAAGCGGCGCGCTTCACCTGGATGAAAACGGTGGGGGTGGTAGGAAGAAAAGTTTCGACGTCTCCCAGTTCGACGACGAAGGGGACAACGTGGCTGCAGACCTCCTCGAGAAATTCGAGAGCGGCGGATTCAGCGCCGGTCAGCTGACGGGGCGGAAGAATGGTGAGATGGGCGGGCATGTGGGCGATGGTGGGATGGAGTTCGCGGCGGAGTTGTTCGACAAACTCGCCAACCGGATTTCGAACGTAGGCCACCAACGCGTAGCGTGAAATGGGCATGACTCGCAACAAAATTATAGCGTGATTGCGGCAGCAGGGGCATTCCACCTTCCGGCGGTGTCGCGATGGCCGGCCGCACTGATCGCTCCCCCCACCCCTGTCATCCTGAGCGAAGCGCCGCAAGCGAAGCGCAGCAGCGCGCAGTCGAAGGCCCCCCTACATCACGCCACTCCTCGAGCCCTGCGCTGTGTCGGAGGCTCCATGTGACAGTTACCTTAATTCAACGGATCAGCAACATGAGGATTCACTCGCAGCATGGGGAATTGCACCGAATGCAACATGTTTTCGAACGCTTCTGTATACCGGTCGTAAACTTCTTTTGGCGCGAGCGCCGTGATGCGGTAGTAATCGTCTCCCTCGCCGAAGATTTCCATCGCGGAGGCGTAGACAATTCCATTCTCCTTCCAACTTACATTCCAGCGCGTGCCGGTGAGCCCGTCGCGTGTCACCTTTTCATCTCGAGTGCGCTCGAAGTCCGTTCTTTTCGCGAAAAAGTTGTCGAGCATTTTCAGATAGAGCTCCAGCGAACCTTCGAAGCGCTCCCGCGTCAGCATGAACATCGCCGTCGAGCCCGACTTGCCGAACATGGCATTCCGCGGGCGGCTGAATGAACCCGGTTCTACCTTAACCAATTTCCAATCCTCTGGAAGAAAGATGCGCATACCCATGGCCGGGTCATCATACACATGCGGATCGCGCGTTGGGCTTGTGGCTGGTGTGGTGCTTGCCAGCGCGATCTCGTTGCGTGTCAAATTTACGGCCTCTTCAGAACTCAGGAAGGCGAAACGGCACCGCGCTTCCTCGGAATGACAGGTCAACGTTCCGCGCAGCGGCACCTCAACCCCAGGTGTTTCTGGAAGGGAAATGGGAAGCTTCGCGGCCCGCAGCGAATCGCTGAATTTCGCCAGAGTCTTGTCTCCGTTCAACTGGTGAAACTCCGACGGCTTTCCGGCTGCCGAAAGCCGCACGGCGAAATCCCCGGAGGCGTTCAGCGCACCTTCATTCGCGACTGTCACTACGTTTCTACCGCTCAAGTCCGCGCGGCCCTGCGCAATCTTGCTATCGGTGGTCTCGGGGACGAGTTTTGCCAGACGTTTCTTAACATCGGCCAGGTCGTCTAAGTCGATTCGTCCTCGGGTCGGCAGTTCTGCAGACGCGATTGCCATCGCATACACTTTAGCCGCGTCTTCCGCGCGGCTCGATTTCTCATAGATCTGGCCGAGGTGGTTCCCGATGCTGGGGTTTGCTCGGAGCGACCAGGACGCTTCCACGTACGAGCGAGCGTTGGCGTTGTCGCCGCGCAAGAAATAAATCCAGCCGCGCGTGTCCCAATAATCCGCCATCCAGAAAACATAGTTCAGTTGGTCGGCGGTCAGGCGATCGAGCGAGATATCTTGAAGACGCAGATTTTCGGTGCTCAGGCACCTTTCTGACCACTTTTCCGCGATCTCGATCTCGATATTGCGCTTGGCGAGCGCATAGGCAGCGCTGTTGAAAATGCCCGGCGCCGAGGATACGCTCGTCGCCTGTTCCAACTCAGACATGCCTTTAGCCGAGTTGCCCAGGTCGAGATCGCACTCGCCTTCGGCCAGCAAACTTTCGGCGTGATTCGGAGTGAGTGAAAGCGCTTTCTGAAGTTCCGGCATAGCCTCGCTGCACTTATGCTCATCGCGCAACGTCATGCCAAGGTTGCGATGGGCGTAGTGATCGTCAGGATTCACGACCATTTGCTTGCGGAACTGTGCTGCAGCTTCGTCATACTTCCGCTCCCGCCAGTAAACAAGGCCAAGGTTGTTATAGGCGTTTCTGCTCGATGGGTCTTTCTGAATCGATGTCTGCAGGGCTTCGCTGGCAGCGTCTAACTGGTTCATTGCGAGCAATGCCCGTCCCAGTTCGTTCCACGCGTTTCCGTTTTCGGGGTTCATCGAAGTGACCTTGCGCAGCAGGTTCACCGCTGTGGCATAGTCCTCACGCTTGTAAGCCTCCATAGCATCGGAGAAAATGTTTCGAAAGTCGTCGGAGGCATTTTTTTTCTCTTGCAGATGTTCGTCTGGAGGGGTCTGCGCTCCCCCGGTGTTCAGCCGGAAATTCACCGTCACATCCAGGTCCACATCGACCGGATTGCCCTGGTAGGTTCCGGGATCGAACTTCCATTGGCTCACAGCATCGACCGCGGCCCGATCGATTTCTTTGTCGACTCCATTCACAACGTGCACGCCGCTTACAGATCCGTCCTTATTCACAGTCAATTCCAGAGTGACGGTGCCTTCCTTCCGATTTCGACGAGCTTTCTCGGGATAAGAGGGATTGACTTTGCGCAAGGCCCGCGGTGTTGTGGCGCAAGGACCCGCCGACGCAGGATTCTTGTCGCTGCACACCTGCATGGCCGAAACAGCGTCCACGGAGATAGTCTCTTGGGAATAGAGCGCGCTAGTTGAGAGGAGCAGGAATAACAGACAAATGCGGCGCATGATCATTTATGACCGGCCACATTGTAACTCACCAAAATCAACTTACAAGTGTGTTTAACTCGACGATAGAGGCCCAATAGCGAATCGCCAGGCCCTGAGCAACTAGATTACAAATTACACATTACAAAATTACAAATTTTCGCCCCCTCACTCCCACTCAATTGTCCCCGGAGGCTTCGAAGTAATGTCATACACCACCCGGTTCACCCCGCGCACTTCATTCACAATCCGATTCGAAATTGTCTTCAGCACTTCATACGGCAGCGGAACCCAATCCGCCGTCATCCCGTCCTCCGAATGCACCGCCCGGACCGCGCACGTATAAGCATAAGTCCGCTGATCGCCCATCACCCCCACCGACATCACCGGCAACAGCACAGCGAACGACTGCCAAATTTTCTGATACAGCCCCGCCCGCTTGATCTCTCCCACCACAATCTCATCGCAATCGCGCAGCAGGTCGGCGCGCTCCCGAGTCACCTCGCCCAAAATTCGCACCGCCAGCCCCGGCCCCGGAAACGGTTGCCGCTGCAAAATATCCTCAGGCATCCCCAGGTCGCGCCCAATCCGCCGCACCTCATCTTTAAATAAATCCTTCAGCGGCTCGATCAACTTGAGCTTCATCTTCTCCGGCAGTCCGCCCACATTGTGATGCGACTTGATCACCTGCGAAGGCCCGCGCACCGACCTCGACTCAATCACGTCCGGATAAAGCGTCCCCTGCACCAGCCACTCCACTTCACCTTCTTCTTTCAAAATGCGCTTCGCCTCATCGTCAAACACCTCAATAAACTCGTTGCCGATAATCTTCCGCTTAGTCTCCGGGTCAGTCACTCCAGCCAACTTCTTCATGAAACGATCCGTAGCATCGACCGCCACCAAATGCAGCCCCAGATTGTCGCGCAAATTCTGCTGCACTTTTTCAAACTCGTTCTTCCGCAGCACGCCATTGTTAACAAACACGCAAGTAAGCCGCGACGTGCCCGAAGCGTCGCGCATAGCCCGATCCACCAGCACCGCCGCCACCGAAGAATCCACTCCCCCCGAAAGCGCGCAAATCGCCCGCCCAGCGCCAACTTGCTGCCGAACCTGCGCCACCGTAGCGTCAATAAAATGTTGCGGAGTCCAAGTCGGTTTCGCCCCGCAAATATTCAGCGCAAAATTCCGCAAAATCTCCGCCCCCAGCGGCGTGTGATGCACCTCCGGATGAAACTGCACCGCCCACATCCGCCGCTCCGCATTCTCAATCGCCGCAACCGCATTCGCCGTCTTAGCCGTCAGCCGGAATCCCGCAGGCAACTCCTCCGCCGAATCGCCATGCGACATCCACACCGATAACTCGCCGGGCAGCCCCGTAAAAAGCTGCGAGGAGGCGTGCGAAATCGCGACCTGCGCGTGTCCATACTCCCGCTTCGCCGCCGGCAGCACCTTCCCGCCCAGCGCATACACCATGAACTGCAATCCATAGCAAATCCCAAGCACCGGCACGCCCAGCTCAAACACACGCTTGTCAGCCAGCGGCGCGTCGGAGTCATACACGGACGACGGCCCGCCCGACAAAATAATTCCCACTGGAGAATAGCTGCGAATCTCTTCCAGAGAAGCGTTGAAGGGAAGAACGACCGAAAAGACTTTCAGTTCGCGGATGCGGCGCGCAATCAGCTGCGAATATTGCGCCCCAAAGTCGAGGACAACAATAGATTGGGTTTCCACGGATGAGTTTCTCAGATTTGTTTCAGAAATGTAAAGCGAGTTGTTGCAATGTGGCTAGTGTCATGTTGTGTAAATGTGGAGTCCCGGGCCGTAAATTATGCAACCTACTTTCCTGCAAAGCATCTCTATATGCATAGAGAGGTATACAAAAACACCAGTAAAAATCGGGCCGAGCACGCGGTGCTTAAAGCACGACGTCTGCGCAGCGCGACGTCTTGAGGGCGCATCGGCATTCCATAACCTCAACCATCTAATCTGAGGAGGATTAAGATCATGCAAACTCTAGCACGTCTGGCCACACTGTCTATGCTCACCGTTGCGCTAACCACCGTCACCTTCGCCGCCAACAAGAATCAAGGCGACTTTACGCTCGCCGACACCGCTCGAGTCGGTTCCACCGAACTTCGCGCTGGGGACTATAAAGCGCAATGGCAAGCGGAGAGCGGCGACGCCGTCAAAGTCGAATTCCTGCAGAACGGCAAAACCGTCGCCACCGTCGAAGGCAAGTTGAAAGACCTGCAGGAACCTTCGCCGTATAGCGCCGTCGTCACCAAGTCTGCTGGCGACAACGCACAGGAAATCAATGAAATCGACTTCAACAATCGGAAGCAGGCATTAGTGTTCGGCGAGTAAGTTCTTAGAAGCCATCACATAAATCAGTTTTGCTTTAGGCACGGCTTTACAGGCTGCGGAAAAACTCGAATTTGTCTTTGCTTTTGGGTGGCGCAGCGCTTCACCGCCTTTGCATTTGCTTTTGGGTGGCGCAGCGCTTCAGCGCTGCGATATCAACAGTGTTTTGATTTCCGCCTTTAGGCGCTGAGGGTCTCCCTCCCGTCGGCAAACGCTTTTTCCGCAGCCTGTTTAGCCGTGCCGTTTTTATAGGCGCGCCCGTCATTTATTACGCGCAGCATCCTTCGCCTGTTTTACCTCACAACGATATTTACAAGCTTCCCCGGCACAACAATCACCTTCACCACTTGCTTCCCAGCAATAGCGGCCTGCACCTTAGCATCCGCAAGCGCTGCCTGCTTGATGACGTCTTCCGCAGAGCCCGCCGCCACCACCACCAGCCCGCGCAGCTTTCCATTCACCTGCACCGGAATCTCAATCTCGTCCTCCGCCGCCAGCGCCGCATCATACTTCGGCCACGAAGCCTTCAACAGAATGCCCGTCTCCCCCGTCATCTCCCACAACTCGTGCGCCAAATAAGGAGCCATCGGAGCCAGGAGTAACGCCACATCCCGCTGCACCTCGGCAATCAACGACCCAGGAATTCTCCCCGAAGCAATCGCCTCCTCCGCTCCATAAACCTCATTCATCAATTCCATAATCGCCGCAATGCAAGTATTGAAATGCCAGCGCCCCTGAAAATCATTGCTAACTCGCTTGATAGTCTGGTGCAACTTCCGCTGAATCGCGCGAGCCTCAGGCGATAACGACGCAGTAGACGCAGACGCCGCCGCCGAGCCCGCCGCTTTTCCCGCCATCGCATTCCGCAGATAAAACCGATACACCCGCCCCAAAAACCGCTGCACCCCCTCAATCCCCGTCTCCTGCCAATCCAAATCCCGATCCGGAGGCGCCGCAAACAAGCTATACATCCGCGTCGCGTCCGCCCCATACCGCTCCACCATCTCGTCTGGAGACACCGTGTTCCCCAAACTCTTCGACATCTTCGCGCCGTTCCTGATCACCATCCCCTGCGTAAACAGCCGCTCCACCGGCTCATCATTCTTCACCAGCCCCATATCGCGCATAAACTTCGTCCAGAAGCGCGAATAAATCAGATGAAGAATCGCATGCTCAACCCCGCCAATATATTGGTCAATCGGAAACCAGTACGCGATCTTCGACGAATCAAACGGAGCCTTATCATTCTTCGCGTCCGCGTAGCGATAGAAATACCACGACGAATCCACAAACGTGTCCATCGTGTCCGTCTCGCGCCGAGCCGGCCCGCCGCACTTCGGGCAGGTAGTATTCAAAAACGACGGCACATTCATCAGCGGAGACCCGCCCGCCAAAGTGATCGGCACATTGTCCGGCAAAATCACCGGCAGGTCTTTCTCCTCCACCGGCACCACGCCATCCTTATCGCAATACACCATCGGAATCGGCGTGCCCCAATACCTCTGCCGCGAAATCCCCCAATCCTTCAGCCGAAAAGTAACCGTTGCCTTGCCAAATCGCTTCTTCTCGGCAAGCTCAGCCATCGCCACAATCGCCTCGCGGCAACCCATCCCGCTAAAATCGCCCGAGTTCACCACGATCCCATCCATCGTAGTAAACGGCAGCGGAGGCTCCACCATGGTTTCATCCGGATCCGTATTCGCAGGCAAAATCACCACCTTGATATCCAACTTATATTTCGTCGCAAACTCAAAATCGCGCTCATCATGCGCGGGCACGCTCATAATCGCGCCCGTGCCGTAATCCATCAAAATATAATTCGCCACCCATACCGGCACCGCTTCGCCATTAAAAGGATTCTTCGCATAGCGCCCAGTAAACACGCCGTGCTTTTCAATGCTCCCAATATCGCCCGCCTCTTTAGCCCGACGCTGCTCGGCAATTAAGTTCTCAACCTGCCCGCGCAACTCAGCATTCCGCACGATCAAATCACCCACGATCGGATGCTCCGGCGCCAATTGCACCGACGTAGCCCCATAGATCGTATCGACGCGCGTAGTAAACACCGTAATCGTCGATCCCGCCGGCCCCACCGTTCCACCGAGATCGAAATCGACAAGCGTACCTTCGCTGCGCCCGATCCAGTTCGACTGCATCACCCGAACTTTTTCCGGCCACCCCTGCAGCTTGTCCAATCGCGCAGCAATTCATCCGCATACTGAGTGATCCGCAAAAACCACTGCTCCAACTCCCGCTGCTCAACACGAGTGTCCTCATGCCGCCAGCACATCCCGCCAACCACCTGCTCATTCGCCAGCACCGTCGCGCACTGCGGACACCAATTCACCTTGCTCTTCTTTCGATAAGCCAATCCCGCCGCAAAC
>JBEKXO010000034.1:0-32774 GCA_049511995.1 Terriglobales bacterium | reverse complement strand
TCCGCAAGTGCACATGAAGGCCTTCACCATGGTGGAGGTTGCATATCTGGCGAAGCGGTCGAAGCTGACGATCCGCGAGACGCTGGAGAAGATGAAAGAGGCAGGCGTGGATTCGCTGCCTGGCGGCGGGGCTGAAATTTTCTCCGACCGCGTGCGTCACATTATTTGCGATCACAAGATTGATGGCGATCAGTGGCTCGATACGGCGCGACTGGCGCACCAGGTCGGGTTGAAATCGAACGCCACGATGCTCTACGGCCACATCGAGAATGATGAAGACCGGGTCGATCACCTGCTCAAACTGCGCGCCTTGCAGGATGAGACGGGCGGTTTCCAGACTTTTATTCCGCTGGCGTTTCATCCGGCAAACACGCCGCTTCGGCATCTCTTTACTACTACAGGGATGCTCGACATCAAGCAGATTGCGGTGGGCCGGCTGGTGCTGGATAACTTTGCGCACATTAAATCTTACTGGCAGATGATGACTCCGAAGATTGCGCAGATCTCGTTGCGTTTTGGCGCCGACGACATTGATGGCACGGTCGTCGAAGAAAAGATTTATCACGACGCGGGAGCGACTACTCCGCAGGGTTTGCGGCGACACGACCTGGTGCGACTGATCAAAGAGGCCGGACGCGAGCCGGTTGAGCGCGATACGTTGTATCGGCCGGTTACTCGGACAGAAACTTCGTTTACAGTTTCGGTGTAGCGACGAAATTGTTGCCGCTTCGGACTGAGCGCCTAACCACAAAGGGCACTAAGGAACACGAAGGAAAGCCCGAGCGCCTCTGGTTTGCGGACGCGCACCTTCGGGATGAACGGCTCATCCAATCACTTATGGCAAAAGAACAGACAGCAGTTTTTGGCGGCGGGTGCTTCTGGTGTATAGAAGCGGTGTTTCAGCGTTTGAACGGGGTGACTCATGTCGAGTCGGGGTATATGGGTGGCCGAGCCGATCAGGCGACTTATAAACAAGTCTGCGGCGGCGACACGGGACACGTCGAGGTGGTACGCGTCACCTTCGATCCGGATGAGATCAGCTATCGCGATTTGCTGGACGTATTCTTCGGAACACATGATCCGACTACGCTGAATCGGCAGGGTAATGACACCGGAGAGCAATATCGCTCGGTGATTTTCTACAACAGCGACGAGCAGCGGGAGATTGCCGAGAATACGATTGCCGAGTTGACGGCGGCCAAGGCCTTTTCGGAACCAATTGTGACCGCGGTTGAGCCGGCCGATGAATTTTACGTGGCCGAAGGCTACCACCAAAATTATTACAACGAGAATTCTCGCCAGCCCTATTGCATGTTTTCAATCACGCCGAAGCTGGCCAAGCTGGAAAAAAAGTTTGCCGAAAAATTGAAGGCGTGAAGAGTCTGGGCGGAAACCGGGCCGTCCCTACAGGACTTGAATGATTGATCACGCTATACCCAGTGCTGAAACGCTGGGCTAAGGTCGAATCGCCCCTTCGGGGCTTCATTCTGGGAAACTCTATTCCTCTGGGACTCTATTCCTGAGAATTGCCCCTTCCAAGTGGACTCTCGGAGATTTCATTCCAACGAATTGCCACGTCGGCCAAAAACTAAGCTGCGGAGTCGTGGTCGGGGACGGCGGGAGTTGTTTCGGAGCGATCATGCGCCGAGCGGTCGTCCACCAGGCGCTCTTCGAGCAGAAGCCGTCGCAGGGTGCGTAGATCGTTGAGCAGCCGGCTGCTGGTTTTCAGATGATGTTCCAGTTTGTTCAGCTTGAATTGCACGATCTGCATCGCTTGCACGCGACGATCTAACTTTGCTTTCGCGGCCAGATCGAGATCGGCCGCGATTTCATTCTTGGCTTCGGCGATGGCCTCGACCAACAAACGCACATACTGCTGGGCATTCTCGACGCTGTCAAAGGGCGTTTGAAGGCGGGTCGTCAAAGACGGAACTCCTGAGCCGGAAGTGCGACGCGCCGAAGGCGCGGCTTCCGAGTACGCTACAAGCACATTCCCCTCCTGTCAATACGCCATTCGCAAGTGAAGAAATAGTCTCTTTGTGTGCAGGCTACTCCCGAAAAAATGGACCAAACCCCGATTTTGCTGCGGCAAATAAGGGAAATACCGTATTCGATGGTCGAATTGCCGGTGACAGAATCGAAATGAGACAGACAGCATTGGGCGGCATGGTTCCGCGCCAGATTTGCCCGTCGAGTTTCGGGAATGTTCCAGCGCTTTCGACGACTTTCGGGAAACCTAACGGAATAGAGCCAGTTATGAAGCTGAGGACGGCGATGCAACCACGAAAAAAGCAAACGCCTTACGACCGGAAGTGGTGTGCATGAATTTCAAGAACGACGATAGCGGCGTTGTGGCCGGAAGGCGCTTTCGCGAGCTTATCGATGCGCTGCCCGCGGCCATCTATACGACCGATGCGGAAGGCCACATTACGCATTTCAACTCGGCTGCGGTCGAGCTCTCTGGGCGAACACCTGACTTGGGTAACGATCAGTGGTGCGTGAGCTGGAAATTATTCTGGCCGGATGGAACCCCGATGGCGCACGATCAGTGCCCGATGGCCGTCGCGCTCAGGGAAGGCCGCATCATGGAAGGGGTGGAAGCGATCCTCGAACGGCCCGACGGGACACGCGTGTGGTTCACTCCTTATCCCAGACCGCTTTACGATGCGGATGGCAAGATCACCGGCGGCCTCAATATGCTCATTGATATTAGCGAGCGAAAGAAGACAGAAAGCTCAACGAACCTTCTGGCCGCCATCGTGGACTCTTCTGACGATGCAATCGTGAGCAAGAATCTGGATGGCATGATCACGAGCTGGAACAAGGGGGCGGAACGGCTATTCGGCTACAGCGCGGAAGAGGCGATTGGCAAGCACATCACGCTGATCATTCCGCTCGAACGCCAGAATGAAGAACGAAAGATTATCGAACAATTGAAGAGGGGCGAGCGAGTCGACCATTTCGAAACGATTCGGGTGCGCAAGGACGGAACGCTGCTCGATATCTCGCTTACGATTTCACCCGTGAGAGGCAAGGCAGGCCGAATCGTAGGGGCGTCAAAAGTGGCGCGGGACGTCACGGAACGCAAGCGCATCGAGCGCGCATTGCGGGAGAGCGAAGAGAAGCTGCGAATGCTGGCGGATAACCTTGAGGAGCAGGTGGGGACTCGCACCCGCGAACTCGAGCAGAGAAACGCGGAGGTTCTACAGCAGTCGGAACAGCTTCGAGAACTGACGAACCGTCTGCTGCGAAGCCAGGATCACGAGCGGCGGCATATCGCGCGCGAACTGCACGACAGCTCGGGTCAACTGGTGGTGGCCCTCGGAATGAATCTGGCCAACATTGCGGAATGTATCAAGCGCAATCCCGCGCTCAGGGGCGAATTGGCGGCGGTGGAAGACGGGCAGAATCTGGTGCAGATGCTGAGCAAAGAGATCCGCACAACATCTTATTTGCTACATCCTCCTCTGCTGGATGAGAGCGGATTGTCGGGAGCGATTCGCTGGTATATGGAAGGTCTGACGCAGCGGAGCGGCCTGGAGATTGAGCTCACGATACCAGAGGGCTTTGGGCGGCTTCCCGCCGAGATGGAGGTGGCGCTGTTTCGCATCGTGCAGGAGTGCCTGACCAACATTCATCGGCATTCGGGCAGCAAGACGGCGAATATCGTATTTTCACGCCGGCCCGATAGCGTTTGCCTGGAGATTCTCGACAAGGGAAGAGGAATGCCTGCTGAAAAGCTGGCCGGCGTTCGAGCGCAGCGTGCCGGTGTGGGAATTACAGGAATGCGAGAGCGAGTCCGCCATCTCGGCGGGGTTATGCATATTCAGTCGAGCGGCGCGGGCACGAAAATATCGGTCGTGCTGCCAGTCTCGGCTACGACGGTTTCAGAGTCCGAAACGATTGGCGTTGCATAGAGAGAAAATTTTCAACAAGAAAACCCTTCGATCATCCCGCCAGACAAAAGCCTGAACCACAGAGGATACGAAGTATCACGAAGGGATTTTCATTTCCTTCGTGAACCTTTGTGCCCTCTGTGGTTCAAGATTTCCGCAAACCCACCTGTATCTTTGCCCGTTAGTAGGCTGTCAACTTCATCTCATCGAGCCAGACATTATAGGGCTGCTGCGCGTAGTCTCCGTCCATCTGAAAGGCTACGTCGATCTCTTCGAGCGTCCAATCTGGTTGATTGGGGTAATAGGTGTCGACGTTATACACCTGATTGCCTACTGTCAGAGTTATGTAGTGGACCTGGTTGCCTATGCGTTCCACGTTCCACACGATGTGAGTCCAAGTGTTCGCGGGGAACGGCGTGCAGGGAAAGGGAGTCGGCTGCCAGCCGGTTACGTCGTTCCAGATATCCCATACACCGTCGCCTTTGAAGTTGCATTCGGAACCCCACACCCAACGTTGGCCGCCGAAGGTCTGATTGGTATCGAACTCCAGCGCCTGCGCATAGTCCGGTTGATCGATGTAGAAATACACGTCGTAAGTAAAATGGCTGACATTGTCTCCGCCCGCCACTGGATTGAAATACAGCATGTTGGAATAGGGCTGCGTTCCGCCTATGGTGAAGTGTGCCGACTGGCCGTCCATTGATGGAGTGGATTGGTTCTGGGTCATGGTCGAATCAGCTGTGCCCAGACCGGCAGCGCAGATTTGTCCGGCGCGCCCCGATCCTGGAGGGAATGTCGCCGAACAGGATTGCCATCCGGAAAGACTCTGAATGTTCGAGATTGTGGTCTGCGACTGCGTCGTGACGGTGACGGTGACGGGAGTAGCGGAAATGTAACCCTGATTGTCTTCTGCCATTACTTCGATCGTGTGCTGCCCCGGTGCGACAAATATCTGCGTGTTAATGGAATTCGTGAAGGTGAAATACACCGCCAGTTGATCGACATAGACGCGCATGAAGAAGATTGGATTCTTCGGCGTCGCCGAGGCCACAACATTGATGGGCGAGGTCAGGCTCACTCCGCTGGTTGGATTAGAAACGGTGAGCGGGAAATCGTCGGACGGCGTGGGCGGAGGCACTTGGGCCGGCGGTGCGGGCAGGGGACTGGTGCTGGGCGACCATGTGATCGGCACTGGTGGCACGGATGGATAGCCAGGTGGAGGTGTTGGCGTGGGCGTCGGCTTGGATGCCGCTGAACTGCCGCTACCGCAACCAACCGCGATGAGGCTCAGGACAAGAAGAGCGAGAAGGCTAAGAAATATTTGGATGTTACGATCAGAAACCGCGACGATGACCCGACGCATTGACGTCCTCCCAAGGGAATAGCCGACGGAGGCGTCCAGGGACCGGCAAAGCTGCGCGAACTCCCCAGACCCTACGTACGGTTATGTAACTATGAGAGGCGCGGGTGCTTAAGCGCCATACCGCCCGACACTTAAGATTGCCGGTTAATTACCTGATCGGTGAGAGGCGGATGCGTGATCGCAATGGACGAAGACGCAGCATTAATGAGGGCAGTTACACAGTCCGGTAATACCTCGCAGGCAGTACGGCGGACACTGCTTTACCCTAGCGAACAACCGGGACCGCAATTCGCACCATCTTCTGCTCAGCCTGCAGGAAAGATGTGAATTCCTTCAGCGCAGGGAAGCAAGGGGAGGTAGAGATGTGGTCAAAAGGAGCTTTATTCTGCTGCCTGTCGTTCTTGGTTCTGCCCTCGCTGGCGCACAAGTACTTAGCCAGATATCGGAAGGACCAGGATCCGATCTCAAGACTCCGTATGTTGGGAGTGCTCTGACGTGTTCTCAGCCAAGTACGCTCGTCGTTCCCAGGCCGCTTTTAGAACGGGCAAAACTCAAAGCTCGACTTCTCAACCTTTTGCACGACAGCCTTTACGACGATGCGAGAGGAGTCGTGAATATCGAGCGGGAAAAAGAGATAAGGAAGCTTGCAAATAAGCTGAAAGATAGCCGGGAAGATTATTAGACGGCCGCCGATGGCTGTTGCTTTGCGGCGCGAATCATAATTTCTGTGAAGTGACGGCAACCCCGTCACTTCATTGGCATCCAACGCTGGGTTGTCATAGATTCGCCGGAGTGTATCAGTTCAGCGGTCGCGCTCTTCGAGAAATTTGCCGGCACCTGCCGGCATTCCCTTTAAGTATTAAGTTAACCTGATCCCGATGCTCGATCGTGCAATGCCGATCCTTATGCATGTACATGTTTAGGAGCCCGCGATAAATGGCTCTGCAATCACAGCCTATCGTCTGGCCGGGCCGCCCCTATCCTTTGGGGTCGACGTGGGATGGTGAGGGCGTTAACTTCGCGCTCTACTCAGAGCACGCCGAAAAAGTGGACTTGTGCCTGTTTGATGGCCCGGGAAAGCGCGAGTTGTTGCGGGTACCACTTCCCGAGCAGACGGATATGGTCTGGCACGGCTACCTGCCAGAGGCGCGGCCCGGCCAGGTTTATGGATACCGGGTCTATGGCCCATACGCTCCGGAGCAGGGCCATCGTTTTAATCACCACAAGCTTCTGCTTGATCCTTATGGCAAGCAGATTCAGGGATCGATCCAATGGAGCGATTCGCATTTTGGATATAGGGTCGGGAACAAGCTGGAAGACCTGTCATTTGACAGGCGCGACGACGCGTCAGGCATGCCGAAGAACCGAGTCATCGATTCAGCTTTTACATGGGGAACAGACGCGGCCCCGCGCATTCCATGGCACGAGACGCTGATTTATGAGCTTCACGTGAAAGGTTTCACCATGTGCCATCCGGAGGTCCCGGCACACCTACGTGGAACATATGCCGGACTGGCGACAGCACCTGTTATTGAACACTTCACGCGCTTGGGCGTGACCTCGATTGAACTGATGCCTGTCCACTCCTTTGTGGATGATCGCCAACTGGTGGAGCGCGGGCTGCGCAATTACTGGGGCTATAACTCGATCGGCTTTCTCGCGCTTGAGCCGCGATACCTGGCAAGCGGTTCGATTACGGAATTCAAGACCATGGTCAAGATTCTGCACTCCGCGGGATTAGAGGTGATTCTTGACGTCGTTTATAACCATACGGCGGAGGGCAATCATCTTGGGCCGACGCTCTCGCTGAAAGGTATCGACAACAGCGCCTATTACCGCCTGGTGCCTGATAATCTGCGCTACTACAAGGACTATACGGGGACGGGAAACACGCTGAATATGCAGCATCCGCGTGTGCTCCAGTTGATCATGGATAGCCTGCGCTACTGGGTTCTCGAGATGCACGTGGACGGATTTCGGTTTGATCTCGCAGCCACCCTGGCTCGCGAACTGCACGAAGTGAATCGACTGGGCGCGTTCCTCGACATTATCCATCAGGATCCAGTGCTCTCGCAGGTCAAACTGATCGCCGAACCGTGGGACCTTGGCGAGGGCGGCTACCAGGTGGGGAACTTTCCCGTGGGTTGGGCTGAGTGGAACGATCGCTATCGCGATACCGTGCGCGGTTACTGGAAAGGTGATTTTGGCCTGGTGGGAGATCTGGCCTATCGCATTACCGGATCGAGTGATCTGTATGCGCACAGCGGCCGACGCCCTTATGCCAGCGTCAATTTTGTA
The DNA here is from genome assembly GCA_049511995.1 of Terriglobales bacterium. Lineage (GTDB taxonomy): Bacteria > Acidobacteriota > Terriglobia > Terriglobales > Acidobacteriaceae > Acidiflorens. The sequence goes on along the minus strand of JBEKXO010000034.1, from coordinate 25,217 downwards.
ACTGCCCATGATGGCTTTACGCTGCAGGATTTGGTGAGTTACAACGATAAACACAACGAAGCGAATGGGGAAAATAATCGGGATGGCACTGACAATAATCGAAGCTGGAACTGTGGAGTAGAGGGTTCGACTGATGATCCCGAGATTCAGGCCCTGCGCGCAAAACAAAAAAGAAATTTCCTGGCCACCTTGCTGCTCTCTCAGGGCGTGCCCATGATCTATGGTGGAGATTCCATTGGCCACACCCAGTTGGGGAACAACAACGCTTACTGCCAGGATAATGAAATCAGTTGGCTGAACTGGAACGTAAGCGCACAAGATCGGGACTTACTTGCCTTCGTCCAGCGAATGATCAATTTGCGCAAGAAGCACCCGGTCCTTCATCGCCGGCGTTTTTTTCAGGGTCGTCCGATCAAGGGCGCCAACGTCAAAGACGTTCTGTGGCTCAAACCCAATGGACAGGAGATGAATGAAGAGGAGTGGCGCGATCCGGGTGTGCGATGCCTGGGAATGTTTCTTTCCGGCCAGGGGTTGGATGAAACCGACGAGCGTGGTCGAAAGCTCAGCGACGAAAACTTTCTGATTTTGCTGAACGCTCATCATGAAGATGCGCCCTTCACTCTCCCCGAATTTCATCCTGGAGCGCGGTGGAGCGCGTGGATGGATACATCGCGAGAAGCTGGTTTACGGCCGGCGGAAACCCATGACGCCAGTGGCCCCTATCCGTTGCAGGCTCGCTCTCTCGTCGTGTTGATGGAGCGACGCGGCAATGGAGGCAATGGCAAGAGGGAAGAGTCGAATGAAGCGCCGTCATAAAATGCCCTTCGGTGCTGAGTGGCGTGATGACGGAAGCGTGCGCTTTCGATTGTGGGCGCCTGCGGCACAGAAAGTCGAGCTTTGCCTGGGTGACTTGACTCGCGCGACTCATATCCCTCTGGAGCGGCTTGATCAAGGCTGGTTTGAATTGATCACCGATACCGCCAAGCCCGGAACGCAGTACCGTTTGCGGATCGACGAAGAACAAAAAGTCCCCGACCCAGCCTCTCGCTTTCAGCCTCGAGATGTGCACGGGCCGAGCGAAGTAGTCGACCCGGAAGCGTTCGCTTGGGAAGACGACTCGTGGCGCGGACGTCGCTGGGAAGAAGCTGTTATCTACGAATTGCACGTTGGCGCTTTCACGTCAGGCGGGACTTTTGCCGCCGCGCGCGAGCGGCTCGACTATCTGGCGGAGTTAGGAGTCACAGCTGTTGAGTTGATGCCCGTGGCAGATTTTCCTGGAAAGTGTAACTGGGGATATGATGGCGTCTTACCCTTTGCCCCCGATAGCAGTTATGGGCGCCCGGACGATCTTAAGGAATTCGTACAGAGTGCTCATAGCCGTGGCCTGATGGTCTTATTGGATGTGGTCTACAATCATTTCGGTCCGGAAGGGAACTACTTAAGTTGTTACGCACCGCGATTCTTCACTGATCGGCACCATACTCCGTGGGGGGATGCCATTAACTATGATGGACCCGAAAGCCGAACTGTACGAGATTTCTTTATTCAGAACGCGTTGTATTGGCTGACCGAGTATCATTTCGACGGCCTGCGGCTCGATGCAGTGCACGCTATCATTGACGATTCAACTCCTGATATTCTTACCGAATTGGCGATGGCCGTTCGTAGTTCTATCGCGCCCGACCGGCATATTCATCTCATTGTGGAAAATGAGCGCAACCAGGCGCGGTATCTACAAAGAACTGAGTTATGTAAGCCTCGTACTTACACCGCACAGTGGAATGACGATATTCATCACACAATGCACGTCACTGTCACTGGCGAGAGCGATGGCTATTATTCGGATTATGCTGAGCGTCCGGTCGACTTATTAGGTCGATGCCTGGTTGAGGGATTCGCGTACCAGGGCGAGCCGTCGCAGTATAGCGGCAAACAGCGTGGAGAATCGTCACGCGGATTGCCGCCGGGTGCTTTTATATCCTTCCTGCAGAATCACGACCAGGTTGGAAATCGTGCGTTCGGAGAGCGAATCACCGCAATTGCGGATGCACGCGCGGTTCGCGCGGCGGTCGAGATACTTCTGCTGGCCCCCTCGCCGCCGCTGCTTTTCATGGGTGAAGAATTTGCAAGCAACTCGCCATTTCTTTTTTTCTGCGATTTCGGAAAAGACCTGGCCGAGGCAGTGACTGCAGGTAGAAGAAATGAGTTCGCGCGCTTTGCCGGGTTTAGCGATCCGTCGGCACGGGAGAAGATTCCGGACCCAAACGCTGCCGCGACATTTGAGGCTTCCCGGCTGGACTGGAATTCAATTCCTGAGCCTCCTCACTCAGAATGGTTAAGTTTATATCGGCAGTTATTGCGGCTAAGGCGCCAACACATCGTGCCGCGACTTTCTGCTGGATGCGGCATCACGGCTGACTACGAACTTCAGGGTGATCGTGGGCTTACGGCTAAGTGGAAGTTCGCGGATCATTCAACACTCGTACTACTCGCGAATCTCGGGCCCAGCCCATTACCGGTCTTGTCTGCGCCGGCGGCGCAAATAATTCATGCCACCGATGGAGTTAGCGCCGACATAGTGAAGCAAGGGACGCTGCCAGAGTGGTGTGTTGCGTGGCTATTGCAATCATGACCTCTCCTTCGAACAAGCCGCGACCGACCCCGCGCGCGACTTATCGCCTGCAGCTCAATCGCGACTTTACGTTCGCCCTTGCTACCGAGATCGTTCCTCATCTGTCCGCGATAGGAATTAGTCATTGTTATCTCTCCCCTTGTTTGAAGGCGCGTCCAGGCAGCATGCACGGATACGACATCGTGGACCATAATTCGTTAAATCCCGAGATAGGCAGCCCGGAAGAGTTCGACCGCTTTGTCGCTACCCTCCACACGCATGGCATGGGAGTAATCCTCGACATTGTTCCTAACCATATGGGAGTAATGGGCAGTGACAACGCGTGGTGGCTGGATGTTCTCGAAAACGGCGAGGCCTCGGTCTATTCCGGCTTTTTTGATATCGATTGGCATCCTCTGAAGGAGGAACTCCAAGGAAAAGTGTTAGTGCCAGTGTTGCACGATCATTATGGCACGGTGCTCGAGAGTGGCGATCTGAAGCTTGCATTGAATGCCGCGCGGGGCGAACTCGACATTTTGTATCACGAACATCGTTTTCCGATTGACCCCAAGGAATATCCGCGTGTTCTGCAACCAAGTGTGGCGAAGCTCGTTGAGATGCTGGGGGAACAGAATCCTGATCTGTTGGAATTCCAAAGCCTCATCACTGCCCTCGGGCATTTGCCCGAAAGACAGGAGACGGACCGAGAGCGCATCGCCGAGCGCAATCGCGACAAGGAGATACACAAGCGACGACTGGCTGAACTATGTGCTCGCGCTCCTGAGATTGCCGCTGTTATTGGACAAGTGGTCGAGAAGGTGAATGGGGATCCGGCGGATCGCTTCAGCTTCGACGAACTTCACGAACTGATTAAAGCACAGGCCTTTCGCTTGGCCAATTGGCGGGTTGCGTCGGATGACATTAACTACCGGCGCTTCTTCGACACGAACGATCTCGCCGCCATTCGTATGGAAGATGAGAACGTGTTCGAGGCGGCTCATCGGCTGGTTTTTAAACTGATGGAAGAGGGCAAGGTCGACGGACTGCGAGTGGATCACCCTGACGGTTTATACGATCCTGCACAATATTTCGAACGATTAAACCAAAGTATTGCGGCTGTCACAAACACAGCGAAGAACCGGGCCGCCGTGAACGGAGGAAACCAGTGCGATCGGTATGTGGTCATCGAAAAAATCCTTACCGGCCGCGAACGCCTGCGAGCCGATTGGGCGGTATGCGGCACCACTGGCTATGACTTCTCGAATTTGGTGAATGGTCTCTTCGTGGACGCGGCTTCTGCGATGCGAATCAAGCGCATTTATCGGAACTTCATCAACGATGAGATTGACTACGCGGATCTAGCCTACCGTTGCCGAAAGCTGATTATGCGAGTTGCGTTGGCCAGCGAACTGAATGTGCTTGCCAATCGACTTACTCACATTGCCCTTTCCAAGCGCCGCACTTGCGATTTCACGCTCAACAGCCTGCGCGATGCGTTGGCGGAGATTGTTGCCGGCTTCCCTGTCTATCGCACTTATGTCAGTGCTGCCGGTATTTCGGAGGACGATGCGCGATATATACGCGCAGCTGTATTGTCCGCGAAATGGAGAAGCCCGGCTGCTGATACCAGTATTTTCGACTTTATCAATGATGTGCTTCTAACTCGCATTGCTGAGGGGCAGGATTCAACTTACCAGAATGCCGTTCTTAGTTTTGCGATGAAGTTTCAGCAGTTCACGAGTCCGGTGATGGCCAAAGGCTTGGAGGATACGGCATTCTACCGCAGTAATCGCTTGGTTTCATTGAACGACGTTGGAAGCGATCTGCAACGATTTGGAGTCACCACCTCGGAGTTTCATTTGGCGAATCAGGAACGCCTGGGTTCCTGGCCCCATGGCATGTTGGCCACGAGTACCCACGATTCCAAACGATCGGAAGATGTTCGCGCGAGAATTAACGTGCTTTCGGAGATATCGGGACTGTGGAGACTTCGACTTCGAGATTGGAAACGCTTTAATCGGCGCCATAAGCGGACGGTGAATGACAAGCCAGCGCCGTCGGCGAACGAAGAGTATCTCTTCTATCAGACTCTGGTTGGAGCGTGGCCCTTGGAGCCGTTGAGTGGCGAAGATACTTGGAAGAAGTTTCGCGAGCGCATGGAAGCCTACATGCTGAAAGCGATCCGCGAAGCGAAGCAGAACACCAGTTGGATCAATCAAAATACAGAGTATGAAAGCGCCATGTCATCGTTCGTGAAGGCAGTGCTGACCCCCGGCGAAAAGAACCGGTTTCTCGAAGATTTCGTTCCGTTTCAACGGCGTGTCGCGCGCATCGGGCTTTGGAATAGCCTGTCACAGACTCTTCTCAAGCTGACATCTCCGGGGGTTCCTGATATTTACCAGGGCAATGAATTGTGGGATTTCAGCCTGGTCGATCCCGATAGCAGGCGACCGGTTGATTTCGTACGGCGAGAGCAAGCATTCGCAACCATCAAAAGACTGGGCACCGACCCCGGCGCGGTAACTCGTGGGTTGCTTGAGACTCCGGAAGATGGTCGGCTTAAGTTATACGTGATCTGGAAGACTCTTTGTCTACGCAAGCAGCTGCCGAATTTGTTTCAAGTTGGAGAATACGTTCCGCTGGGAGTTGCGGGTGCAAAGGCGGATCATGTGGTGGCATTCCTACGAAACGTGGAACACACAAGCGTGCTGGTTGTAGTTCCTCGCCTTATTGCCAGTTTGCTAAATGGAAATGACGATAACATGAATTTTCCTCCGATCGGACGCGAGGTATGGAAAGATACTCATGTGTTACTGCCTGCGAGTAACTGGTCGGAGAACTATCAGAACACATTCACTGGAAGGATTCTTGAAAACGAGAACGCCGGTGCCCAAAACGGCGGGTTCGTAAGGATCGATGTCGCGCGGGTGCTCGCGGAGTTTCCGGTGGCGCTCTATCTACATTCTTAGTAGTTAACCTGCGCACCGGACGCTAGTGTACATGGTTCTTCTGTGGCTCCTTGCCGATATCTTTATGTCCAAAATCAGAGCCGAAGTGAACATCCGATCTCGTGCCGGTTACTTTGATGGGAACCTCTGTACCTGCACCATTCTTACTGAAAAATGGGTCGACAGGCTTCAACAGCACCGACTTCCATCCCGTGACCATTTGTGAAAGTGTCGCGTCAAGATGCGCTTTGCCATGAAAATCAATTTGGTTGCCATCGAGGCTATAGGTGCCCGTTAGATCAATTCGCGTGCCGGGAATCGTAAAGTGAAGGTGCGAAAAAGAAAGGAGCCCATCGGAAAGGCCAAATGTGCCTTCCAGCGTTGACCGCACATCGTCGGAAAGATTCTCTTTAACGTCCTTCAGTTTGCCCTGAGTTCTCCTGCTCAGTGCATCGAGCCTGTGCTGGATGGTTTCATCCGTGAAACGCACATCGAACACCTGGAAGTTACCAGACAATCTCAGGCGATTGGCAAGATCCGGCTGTCCCGAGGGGAGATCAAACTTAGTCTTCAATTTAACTACGCCGGTCACAATTGGAGGATCTTTTCGCTCCGCCAGCTTTAGAAGGTCCTCTATTTGTCCGCGATCGATGGTGACATCGAGTTTCACGTGATGCCCCTTGAAGTCTTTGGTGCGAACGACGGAACCCTCTGCTGACAGCCATGTATTGAGGAGTTTTGCTTTCACAGGCTGAAGGTGGATGTCTCCACTGGTTCCGTCGACGGTGGCGTGAAATTCGGTATGGAGCGGGACAGGGCGATCAGCAATCGAAATACGAAAGTCCGGCGTATCGGTCGATCCATCTACCACGATCTTTTCAAGAATGCCGGAATACTCGCCCGTCGATGAAAGAGTGCCGCCAAGGCCCTTGATCGTGCCTAAATCTGCATCGTGAAATGAATAAGTGCCGCTGACGGGAGTGTCGCGCGGGTTGTCGGCGTGCCACGGCCCAAACAATCCACTGGAAAGAATCCTACCCACAGGTTTGGGATTGGTGAGGTTCGCATCGAAATGCATAGGCTGGTCGGAGCCGATCCGCGTCATTCTTAGGCTTTCGATGTCGAATTCGACAGGTAGCTTGCCGGGTTTGAGCGTATTAACGATGAGTTGCGCCTGGTCGCAGATGAATCTGTCGACAATGATTTTTACCTTGCTGTCCTGGGGCCGCATGCGGCTCAATTCGTTCCGGTGTTCTCCAGGCGGCAAATTCAACTGCAATCCTTTTACAAAAACCGTGTCGACGTGTTTCGGAGTGCGAAGAAATTGCCGGATTCCCAGGTGAAAGCGGAATTCGCTCACGCTAATGATGGGTTGAAAACCCGGTTCGTGATTGTTCGGGTCGGTATCCCCGAAAATTCTGAGGCCCGCGCCCGAGACTTGAAGTCCCTTGACGAGCGAGACGTGAAACGCGTCCAACTCGATTTTGCTCTTAAATCTTGCGGATAGAGTCTCAATAATAGAGGCGCGCAGAATCGGCTCGGCGTGTGAAACGGCAATCGCTGCCAACGTCAGAATGACAGCAGCCGACACTACGGCAATTGCGCCGATCCAGCGCCAGCGGCGAGATTTCTTTACCCGAAGCGAATTTGGTTCGCCTTCTGTCAACAGTTGCGACCGATCACTACGATACCATCACGACTAAAATCGAATCGCCTCGGGGAGAAGGCCAGAGCGCGGACAAGCCCTGTCACGCGCTCCGTTTGGCCGACTCTTGTTTCACGCGGCTTTGTCAGCTTTGACATTCGCAGTGTCCGCGATGCCGGTGAGAACGGCATCAGCGTGTTTTTCTTCCTCGAGCGTCTGGTCAAGCAGCGTGGCGTCTTCCTCATTGCCCAGAATCTCGGCGAAGGTGCGCACGGTACCGTAAGCGGCCATTTCGTAATGCTCGACTTTTTGCGCGGCGGCGATGATGCCAGCATCCCGAACCGACTCGTCCGCAGTATCTTTGATGACATCTTCGCCTTCTGTGATCAGAGCGGCCATGCCCTTGCATTTCTTCGAATCCACTGAACCTTGCGCCTGATTAAGAATCCGCTCCAGGCGCGAGACGTGTCCTTCGGTCTCCTGGAGATGAGTTTGCAAGGCGTTTTTCAAGTGCGCGTCGGTGGTTTTTTCAATCATCTTGGGGAGTGCTTTTGTGATTTGAGTTTCAGCGGAGTAAAGCTGTTCCAGCTGATTGACGTATAGTTTGCGGAGACTATCCAGGTTTGCGGAGAAAAATTTCATGGTGACCTCACTGATTTAGGATTGACTTACAACACTCTTCAACAACTTTTAGCGCAAATAAATTTCAGCGCTGATGCGGCAGGTGCGTGAGCGGCCGCCGGCATGCGGTAAGGCAGCTAAGCAGCCTTTCGAGTGCGCGCGGCTTTCACGGCGGCCGCGCTTCGAGATCTTTTCGATCGGCGGGCTGCTGCGCTCTTCGCTTGCCTCGACAGGGCTGATCTGCTGGCGGAACTTCGCGGCTCGCGTTTCAACGCCCTTTCCGTCGCGCGCGACCGTTTTGTGGATACTTTGCGCCGCGGGTGTTCGCTCGCCTCCTCGTCTTGTTCCGCTTTTTTCTTCAACGCGGCGGAGCCTTTCGGCGTGCCCAGTTTCACGCCCGCGCGCCGTGCTTTCGAAAGCCCAATGGCAATTGCCTGCTGGGACGAGCGCGCTCCGTGCTTACCTTCACGAATGTGATGCATCTCTTCGCGGACGAATTCCCCGGCTTGGGTAGACGGCGACTTGCCTTCTCGGGCATCTTCTCTCGCGCGGTCGATTGTTTCCTGGTCTGGCATCGGTATTCCCTCGCAATAAAGTCAAACACAATGGTAAGGCGATGTGCAGCGGCGGCCAATCCCGGATTCACCCTAGGGGTTTCGTTCTTTATCTTGTAGTAGGACATTGCCGAAGCGAGCGCACACCGTCGCGCCCGTAGAAGAGCTTTTTGTGGCCAGCGTTTTCGGGTCACCAACTCAACTCTTTTCAACAGCATCTCACCTTCGCTTCCTCAGCAACTGGCGGGCATTTCGAGTTTGCAGATCGATCCGCTGCTCGGCGGAAATAATCAGAATCCGTCGGCGCGGGTTGCGATCCAGCAGCGCGTGACCAGGAATTTCTTGTTCACTTTTTCCACCGATCTTTCGCAACCAGGAACTGAAATCGTACAGGGCGACTACCAGATCAACAAAAGGTGGTCGGTGAGCGTGACGCGCGACGAAGTTGGCGGAATCTCCGTGGATGGAAAAGTTCACGCCAAGTTTTTGATTGGACGACTAGCGAACTTAATCTGCGTTACGCCGCAATATCCTCGTTTAGCGCGCTGGAAGTCGCGTCTTGTTGCCGCAAGGGTTCATTGCGGTTTTCCTTTTGCAACTCGGCATTGAGCTCCCCGCCAACCACGAAAATAAAATAGGCCCAATAGAGCCACGTCATCAACGCCATCAGGCCGCCCAGGGTTCCATAGATCCGGTTGTAATTCGCGAAATGGCGAAAATAGACTCCGAGCAGCCACGAAAGCCCCATCCAGCAGGCGATGGAAAGAACTGCGCCGGGCAACGTCGCGCGAAACCGTTGTTTTACGTTCGGAGCGAGGAAGTAAACAAACTGCGCTGCTAGTACGGCGAAGCCGATGGCAATCGTCTTGTGAATGAAGGGCCAAAACGTGATGAACGCACCGGACAATGACATTCTGCCCGCAATCCACTCGCCCACCTTTGGACCGACCACCATCGTGGCGACCGCACAGATCAGGAGAACGCCAGTTATGCCGGCCAAACCCAACGCCAGAAGCCGCGTTTTCCAGAATGGGCGGTCGTCGAACGCACCGTAGGCGGCGTCAAGCGCATCGATCATTCCGTCGAATGTGGAGGAAACGAGCCAAAGCGTGCCGAGCGTTCCGAGCGAAAGCCAGGCACGAAGGTTCGCACCGAGCACTCCGATGAGCACGGAGTAAACCGTCGGCATCACAGCGTCCGCCGGCAATACTCGCGTCATTGCCACTAGCACATCCGCAAAGAAATTTGGAAGGGGAATGTAGGCCATTACGGCGGAGAGCAGGATCAACGCCGGAAACGCGCAAACCACGGTGTAATAGGACAACGCAGCCGCAGCCGCGAACGTCTCGTCCTTAAGCGCATCACGATAAGTGCGTGCTGCCGCAGTTTTGATCTTCGAAAGCCTCACGCTCATAGTCCGCGCCCGCAGGGTGCCGATCTCCCGCGAGGGATCGGTAGCGCTTAGATGCGGATTGGCCTAGATAGCGGTTGGCGGGCTTTTCGACGAGCCTAAGACTGGCTCATTCGGCGGGAGCAAACGGAAAGCTGGAAAGCAGCAGGCGATTCGCACCGGTCCGCTGCTCTCCAGTCGCGCAACGGGATTGATTTTACGCGGCCCTGCCAGTGCGCCGAGCACCGAGAAGTTCGGCCTCCGCTTGCAGCCAATCTTCGACTTCAAAGCCATCAACGCTGCCCCGTTCCACGTAGAGTTCATAGGCGCGGCGGCGGACCTGCTCTTCCATATCGGACGGAGTCTTGAGCGATTGCACGGGCCGATCTATGCTCATGCTGCTCATGCTCTTTGGTTCAAATTCCTTTTTTTCCAGTTTCATTTCGAGTTCTCCTTTCGAGAGAGGACAAAACTCTCCATCTATTTCATAGATTGAATTGATATAAGGCTGGACGGGGCGAGAGTCATACCCTCGCGACTGCCATCTTCGTTTGCATTTCTTACGTCTTGAATCGAGTTTACACCCCGCGTCGGAAATAGGGACTACGGTAATCGCTGTATTCATCTCAGAGAAGAGAGAGGTTGAAAAATGCCAATTTTGGACGCCTTTCGACATTCAAACAGATTTAGCGATTTTGCGTCCGCGCAGAGTAGGGTCATGCGGGCCGTTAATTTACAGCTCGCACCGGATGGTCGATAAAGCCTTACGACGATAGTTTGAGAGGTGAAGAAATATCTATCACCTTAAGAGTTTTCAACAGGAGGCCGTGTAATGAAATCACAAAAAAGGGTGGGCAGTTGCCTCGCTTTGGTGGCCATGTTTGTTCTGGCTTTGGCAAGCACGAGCTGGGCCGAAGACAAGTCCGACGTCACCAAGCGAATTGAAAAAGCCGGGGACGTTCTCAGCGAGATCATGGGCACCCCCGACAAAGCAATTCCAGACAAGGTTATGTCCGACGCAAAGTGCATTGCGGTAGTTCCGTCGATGGTGAAAATTGCGGTCGGCTTTGGCGGCAATCATGGCAAGGGGATCGCAACGTGCCGTACGGAGCATGGTTGGAGCGCACCGGCTCCTATCACCGTGACCGGCGGTAGCTGGGGCTTGCAACTCGGAGGCCAGGCTATCGATCTTGTGATGGTGGTCACCAACGATCAGGGAATGCAGCATTTGCTGGCCAGCAAATTCAAGCTTGGGGCGGATGCTTCGGCAGCTGCCGGCCCAGTTGGACGTGACGCTGGCGCTGACACCGACTGGAAGATGCAAGCAGAAGTGCTGACTTATTCGCGCGCGCGCGGTCTTTTTGCCGGTATCGACCTGAATGGTTCAGCGATTACTCAAGATAAGGATGAGACACGAGTGCTGTACGGGCATATGGTGCCGTTTGACGATATTCTCAATGGCAGAGTAGCTCCGCCAGAGGGCAGCGAGCCATTTCTCGCCACAGTGCGAAAGTATTCTCACCAAGCAAGGCAGGAACAGGGCAAGCTGGAATCTCACTAACTTCGGTCTTCGTAAATGGGCAGCCCCGAGCTCAGGTCGCTCGGTCTAGTGACGTTTGAAATACTGGACCGCGCGCTCATGAGCTTCGGCTGCCTTTCTTGTTGCAAAGGTTCCGAGGTTCCGCCTGCGTCCCGTTTTTGGGTTTTTCTTGCGCGAATACAACCGGTACTCGCCGGACTTAAGTTTACGAATCATGGTGCGCCCCTTTCGCGTATTTCGTGACCGCTCTTTGATACGGGTTGGATTGACGGCGAATCCCACATATCGCGTGAAAGCCTACAGCAAACAGCGGATTAGATTACAAGGTTCATTCGATTCTGTCTCTCGCTGTCGTCCGTTATCGTGGAGCCAGATCACTTATGCCCAAGAGGGAAATGACTCGTGGGACGCAAGGCAAACAGGGCGGATCAAATAGGCGATTCACACAATTGGCATCTAGATCAAAAGGAGAAATGAAATGGGAACCATTCTGTTGATCATCTTGATTTTGCTGCTCGTCGGTGCGTTGCCAACCTGGCCCTATAGCAGTGGATGGGGATACTACCCCAGTGGCGGGCTCGGGTTGGTGGTTGTCATCGTGCTGGTCTTGGTGTTATTGGGGCGAGTGTAATTGCTCGATCCATACGATGTCAGACGCTGCATTACCTTAATTATCTAGGAGACAGGACAATGAATTGGGATCAGGCGAAAGGCAAGTGGAAGCAGATGAAAGGCTCCGTGAAGACGCAATGGGGCAAACTTACCGACGATGATATGGACGTGATCGCGGGCCAAAAGGACATCCTTGTCGGCAAGATCCAAGAGAGATACGGCCTCACGAAAGACGCAGCCACCAAGCAGGTTGATGACTGGAATCCTTCTGTCGGCATCGACGATGCGAACGCGCAGCGTGAGCGCGACATCGAGCGACAACGTAAGGCAAGCTAAGTAGTTGCTTTGAGGGTGAGCGGCCGCAGGTGACTTGTGTCCGCTCACCAACTATCGCTGAGTTACCTTCCTGATATAACTCCAGTAAACATTGGAACCGCCTACAGAAGGCACTTTATATCTTTGCGGCTCTGCGTTCTTTATTCTTACTAAGAAACGTTCGAGACCATTGGCGTGTCTTCCATCAGACAAAGCGGGAGAGGACTGAAAATTCGAGGTGCACTGGCGATGCCTCGAGTGATGGCGGCGGCGATCCTGATTTTCTGCACGTTGCCTTTTTGCACGCCAGGGATGGCACAGGGTACTTCGCCAGATCAACCAATGCCCGCTAGCGAATTGTTGCGTCGTGCTGTCGATGGAGAGCTGAGAGGTCAGGCCGATGACCACTCGCACTGGATGTTTCATCTAAAAACAATTCAAGGGGGCAAAGAAGAGGTGAAGTGCGTAGTCCAGACGAAAGAGGGAGAGCTTGACCGCGTACTCTCGATCAATGGTCGTCCGCTGACCCCAGAAGAACAAAAGCGAGAAGACCGCCGTATTGCAAACCTGCTCAATAAACCAGATGAAACGAAAAAGCAGCAACGCGCCCAACAAAAAGACGCTCATCAGACAGAAGATTTGTTCAAGATGCTGCCCGAGGCGTTGAAAGTTAGGTATGGACAGCGCAGGGACGATCGTGTGGAGCTTCTCTTCGAACCGAATCCGAACTTCTACCCCCCGACGCGGGAAGCGTCAGTCTTTCACGCCATGGAAGGAAGAATCTGGATCAACCTCAAGGAGGACAGGCTCGCCGAAATTGAAGGCCATCTTATGCGGGAAGTGAAATTTGGCGGCGGCCTGCTCGGCTACCTCGATAAAGGTGGAGAGTTTCACGTCAAGCAGTCGGAAGTATCGCCACAGCATTGGGAGATCAGTTTGTTGCACGTCAACATGCATGGAAAAGCCCTTTTCTTCAAGACTATTTCCGTGGAACAGGATGAGAGTCGAACTGATTTTCGCCAAGTGCCTGACAACCTGACGCTGGCTCAGGCTGCGCAAGTATTGCAAAAACAATCGGAAGTGGAATCTGCCAGGGGTGGTTGGCGAGATTCGCTGGCCGCGGGAACGATAGCCGTCGCTCCCGGGCAAAAACATTCGTCCACCCAAAGCAGGTTGCAATCAGGAGGTGACTTATGAAAAGCGCAGTATGTATGTTAGTGCTTTTGCTCGCCGGATGGTGCTTTGGTCAGGCTCGGGAATCCGCGGCTGTGTCTGCCGACGGTATTGCCCCGGTTTTTCCTTCAGCACAAACGACCCACCAGACTGGATATCCACAGGCGCAATCATCTTGGGAGTTAACTACTCCTGAGGTCGAGCGGCTGATTGAAGATGGATTAAGTTCGGAGGCAGCCCTTGCGGATGCCAGGGTCGAAGTGCGAACCGACGACAATGAGGTTGTGCTGACGGGCACAGTTACGAGCGACAAGCAGCGCGAAGCCGCAAACGACATCGCCAAGTATTTCGCCGGGAATCGACGAGTGGAAAATAAGATCCAAGTCGCCGGACTTTAAATTGAGTCGACTTACGAAAAGGGGCAGCAAAAATTGAGCGATACAACCTATAGCATTGTCATTCCAGCCTATAACGAAGGCGAACGCCTTGGAGCAACTCTGGAAAAGGTTCTCGCCTACGTTAACGAACAGGGTTGGGATGCCGAGGTCATCGTAGTCAACGATGGATCGCGTGACAACACCGCAGAGCTAGTCCGCAGCTTTTCCGAACGGGATCGCAGATTGCGACTGGTGGAGAATCCTGGCAACCGCGGCAAGGGCTATAGCGTGCGCCATGGAATGTTGCAAGCGCACGGCGATGTCGTAGTGTTCAGCGACGCCGATCTATCTTCGCCGATTGAAGAAATGCCCAAGCTGCTAGAGGCGATCGCCGCGGGCGCAGACATCGCCATCGGGTCGCGGTGGGTGCAAGTGGAACTACAAACCAGGCGCCAATCGCTGGCTCGTCAGCTTTTCGGAAGAGTTTTTAATTTATTGCTGCGGCTCGTCCTCGGGCTGCGCTTCAAAGATACGCAGTGCGGATTCAAGGCATTCACCAGCCAGGCCGTGCAAGCAATTCTTCCTTTGCAGCGGATTGAAGGCTGGGGGTTCGATCCGGAGATTCTTTTCCTGGCGCGCAAGTTTGGTTTTGTCGTACGCGAAGTTCCGGTGCGCTGGGCGCACAGCGAAGGCACGCGGATCAATCCGCTAATTGATGGAGCGCGCATGTTTCAAGAGATGGCGCGCATTCGCTGGTATGACGTGACAGACAAATATGACGCCGGCAGGCTGACAGGCATGCAGGCAAAGACGCTCCCAAAAGAAGCGGCTCGGGAAATTTAGCAGCAGAGATTTTATTGCTTGCCGGAGATAGCCGGAGTGCGAAAGTAGGGGCGAAGGTCGGTCAAACGGGGCGTTCTTAGAGCTCTGAATCGGGAGCCAGGAGCCGGCAAGTCCGCATCGGCCTAGATAACTATCGGTTCCATTCAGAGAAACAGTAAAAATCTGAACTTCGTTACCTCATATCCTCGGCCAATTCTCTGACACTGTTCATCTTCGAGAGCCCGACCGTCGGCTCTAAGAACGCCCAGCCAGACTTTAGATGCGAGGCAGAGTGCCGGGGTGCACGGCAAATAGTGCCTCGTATTGTCAAAAGACGCATTTTCTGAAGGATGCTTTTTGTGGCTTACAGCCCAGCGGAAGGCGAAATACAGGTTGAAGTGGATTCGCCGGCTATCACATCGCGGTTATAGTCCATTTACCACATTCGACTCGAAGGAGGCATCATGCTTTATTGGACGCTAATGTTCCTGGTAATCGCGGTGATTGCCGGTGTTCTGGGTTTCACCGGGGTAGCGGTTGCTGCTGCGGGAGTCGCGAAGCTTCTGTTCTTTGTGTTCCTGGTGCTGTTTGTTATTTCGCTTTTCGCGCATCTCACGCGTCGCGGCACTTCTGTCTAACTTATTCGCCGCCGTCCGCGAAAGATCCGCGCGAGGCCTTTGAGTTTAAACATGGACGTCGATGGGCGTGAATGTTGGCCGAACCTGACCCATTCACGCCGTCGGCGTATCCGTGTTTCCGATGCTCGGTATTTATTCTGTCGGCCCTCTCCCATCACCAAAACTGAACGACCAGATTCACAAATTTCTCCCAACCTTGGCAATCATTTGCGGCAACTAAGCTCTGGCGATTAAATTCCGATGGGGCAGGAAGCCCCGTGTTACTCAGGAGGAAATATTTATGGCAGATGATATGGATAAGAAGAATCAGCAGGGCAATCAATCCGGACAGGGTCAGAGCGGTCAATCTGGGCAGGGCGGCAAGGGCCAGCAACAGCAGGGCGGCCAGCCCGGCCAGGGTCAGCACGGCCAATCCGGCCAGTCTGGCCAGTCTGGCCAGCAATATCCGCAGAAGCAGAAGAAGAGCGGACAGGGCGGCGACGACATGAACGATCAGGACCGCGATCGTTCACGCAAAGCCTCCTAGTCGTTCTTCGTAACGATAAGGACCACCTGGAAGTCCCGGCCCACGGTGGGCCGGGACTCCTTTTTGCTGGATGAAAGCTTGATAGGCAAGTCCAATGGGAACCAGGAAACAGGCGGACACGAAGGAGCCCCTCCTAAGCACAGTTGCGCGCAAACTGGGTCAAGCGGCGGGCGCAGTTACCAATGTTGCGCAGGGACTTCTCGCTCGCGAAGGCACTGAGAATTCACCTCCACTTTCGAAGACGCTCACGACCAGTACTCGCCGAAAGGCAAATACAGCCGCCGCTACCGAGCCAGCTTCAGCGCGAACTGTGCGTCCCGCCAAGAAACGCGGGCGGCGAGTTACTGGCGCCGCCCCGCGAGCGAAACGCGCGGCTCCGAAACGTAAACGTTCGCGTAGCTAATTCGCCCCGCCCTCGCCCTTTGCGCAGCTAATAATTCCTCATCACAAACCGAATGGCTATGCCGCGCAAGTCGTGACCTTTGCAGCATCTACTCAGCGACTAGTGGGCGGGATCTGCCGATGCTGTCTGCCACACCGTGAGGCGTACAGGGCCCAATAAAAAGGCGGACCCGGAGAGAGTCGGGTCCGCGCAGAAAAAGGAGAAGCCGAAGCTATCCCCTATAAACTATTAATTCGAAGGTGGTGTGCTCGTTCCGCTAGCGGGCGGGCAAGGCGCACTCGAAGATGTCGTTCCGGAATTGCCTGGAGTTGAGGACGAGCCAGAGTTGGATGATCCAGTGTTCGCCGAGTTCGACGAACCGGAATTGGCCGTATTGGGCGTTGTTCCGCCGGTTGTTCCCGGCATCGTTCCGCAGGGGCCACCACCCGGACTGGTGTGCGGCGCGTTAGGATTCACGCTCGAAGGCTGCGTGTTGCTGCCCGGCGTCGGCGGGTTCGGAGAGTTCGATCCAGGGACGGTCCCCGGGGTCGGACTCGGAGTGGTAGGAGTCGACGTGCCTCCCGGCGGCGTCGCGGTCTGGCCATTGCCCGAAGGCGTGGTTGCGCCCGGAGTTGCCCGGCCCGCGCTCCCTGAAGATCCGCTGGGCGCCGCTCCTCCAGCAGGTGCGCTCTGCGCTGCGACCCAAACCGCGCAAAAAAGAAGCGTGGAAAGTAAAGTAAGTTTTGCTAAAGCCATCGGAAAGCCTCCTGCGCTCTGTGTTCTATGTGATTCCTCGAAGTGCAGAAATCATCCAGATGATAGTTTGCGCGAGGAAGCCGTTGTCGGCACATCCAGCGCATTCCGTAGTTGAGCGGTCAACAATCTGGTAGCTATAACGGGGACTTCGCCGCTACTGGCCGGTTTCAGTGAAGATGGCGGGATTGGCTACTCCAGCGGCGGAGGAGCTGATATAAACGGTGCCTGGCGTCGGCGGAAGTGTATACATCTGCGTCGCCGAGCCGGTATTGTCCGTCACGCCGGGATTGGGGTTCGCGAAAGTGCCTCCGGCTCCATTGTCGCTAAAGGCGACGCTCACGCCGGCTACGGGATTTCCGTATTGGTCAGTTACGAGCACGACGAGGTTCTGCGGCAATTGAGTTCCGGCAGGCGCGAACTGATTATTACCGCGGGTAATGGCAATGTTGACCGCGTTTCCGGCCGTCGAATTTTCGGTGAAGACGGCGGGGGTGTTCACCCCGTTGGCGGTTGCGGTGATGGTGATCGTTCCGGCGGTTGATGGGAGCAGATAAGTTTGGGAGACGGTTCCCGAAGCGCCAGTGAGGCCGGGATTCGGATTATAGAACGTGCCTCCTGCGCCATTGTCGCTGAAAGTAACGCTGACATTTTGAATGGGATTGCCGAAACGGTCGGTCACGAGAACGGTCAGTGGCTGGGGCAATTGGGTCGCGATGGTGGCGGACTGATTATTTCCGCTGCTAACCGAGGCGATGGCGGGCGGTCCGGGAAATGAACTTTCGGCGAAGACTGCGGGATTGGTTACTCCGGCTGCGGTCGCATTAACGCTGATCGTACCCGCAACTGGCGGCAGCGTGTAGTACTGGCTCGCAGTCCCAGCACTGTTGGTAGTCACGGGATTGGCATAGGAGAATGACCCTCCGGCGCCGCCATCGCTGAAGGTGACGGCAACACCGGAGACCGGATTGCCATACTGGTCGGCTACCACTGCGCTTAATAATTGAGGCAAAGTCGTGCCCGCCGTTCCGGACTGATTGGCGCCGCCGCTGACGGTGACACTAGCTGGCGCACCCGCGCCAACGTTCGCGGAGAATTGCGTGTTCAAGGCGTTGACGGCAGCGCTAATCGTGACCGCGCCGACCGAACTACCGGTTGTGTAATTGACAGAAACTGTTCCGCTCGAGTTTGAAGTGGCTGGGCTCCCGGTCACGGTTCCGGAAGTCGCGGAAAATACAACCGAAACACCCGCGACCGGGTTACCCGATGCATCGTTGACCTGCACGACCAAAGATTGCGGCAATGCCGAATTTACTGGGGCCGTCTGGTTGTTTCCGGAGACCACAACCAAAGCTGCCGGCGCTGTGCCGGTGGCGTATTCCGTGAAGAGGGCCGTGGTCTTGACTCCGGGTGCACTCGCCGTGAGCTTGTAGGTCCCGTCTGCGTTCGGAAGTTGGTAACTGACCTGCGCGAATCCGCTGGCGTTCGATACGGCGGTGGTGGGAATCAGCGTGCCCGCATGGCTATTGTCCACGAACGTGACAGTAATCCCTGGCACGCCGTTGCTGTAGGCATCCTCTACCTTAACCTTTAACTGGCTAGGCAGGATCGACCCTGCTTGTCCCGATTGCTTGTTCCCGGTCGCGATCACAACTTTTGTGGGCGGCCCAGGCAGCGCGGTTTCCGTGAATGTCAAACTTCCTGCCAGAGTGGAACTGGCGGTAATGGTGTAGGTGCCTGTGATTTTAGGGAGAGTGTAAATGGTCGACACGTTGCCATTGGCGTCGGAAAGGACGCTGGCGGGATCGAACACTCCGCCCTTGCCGCCGTCGCTGAAGGTCACGGTCACATTCGGAATTCCAGCGCCGCTGTAAGGGTCGATCACCTGCAACTGAAGCGGCGCGGGTAACGCTGTGAGTATTTGAGCGCTCTGACTGTTGCCGCCGACCAACATCAGACTCTGAAACAGCCCGTAGACTTGGAGGGTCGTTCGTGTGGCCACATAAACCTTGCCGTTTGCCACCGTCTGCGTCGCGAAATGCGCGACTGTAGGCAATTGGTCGCGAGCTTTGTTCTGATTGGAGTTGTAAAGCATCGCCATCGTGGTGGCATTGAAGGCGTACAGATTATTGCCGCTGATTGCCCACAGGATTCCGTTGGTACTGCCATTCGCCGAAATCGAGGGCGAGTGAGCTCCGGTATAGCTCTGGGCCGTGGTGATGGGCGAGCCTAAGGTTCCACCGGATAGAGGAAAGGCCAATAGCGGAGAAGCATCGGGTTCGAAGTAGACAGTGTTATTCCAGTAAGCGGGAGAACTGAACAACACATCTTTTTTCTGGGCGCTGGTCTCTCCGGGAATCAACGGGAATTCCTGAATGATCTGACTGTCGTTCCCGGACGAAGAGTACATTCCCATGTTGTCGCGATCCAGCACATAGACAAAACCCTGCTTGCCGGCAGCGACGAGCTCGTGAACGTACGGTCCGTCTTGATCGGGAAGGATGAGAACTCCGGTCGAACTCAAATCGAGATCGTTCGCATTGAGGAAAGCGACGTCCCACGGAGTGAAGTAATCGCCCACTGTCAGATAAGTCGGGTCGAGCTTGAGCACACTGTTGCTGTAAGTTTGTCCGCCTTGTGGAATGTTGTAACAACTGGTGCAGGATTCCGCTGTCTCGACGAAGATGTTGTTATTTTCATCGGCGGCGATGCCATTGCCGGTTTGCCAGATCGAAGTCAATCCGTGATCGGGCGAAGTATTGAAGACCGCGGTCTGCGCGAGGCTGGTTTCATCGTAGGCTAACACCCATCCGCTATTGTCGTCGTTGCAGGAGTTAGAACCGAAGGCAATATAAACCGTGCCATTTAACAGGAGCAGGCCGGGACGATTCAACTGGTGCAAGCTGTTGAAGACGGTGACTTGTTCTTGGTTACTCACGCTGGTGGCAGAGATGAGAATCGGGCCGCCGTATTTTTCCGCTCCGCTGGTGATGTCGAGCGCGTGCAGGCGATGGCGGACCACGCCATTTTCGACCGTCTTCGCGACGAGATACATCGTGCCGGTATTGCTGTCGATGGTCGGTGTGCCCGCGATTCCTTCTTCGGTGAAACCGGTGGTCTGGCCGCCGGAGCAAGGCAAGTTCACGCCGCTCGCCAGCGTAACTCCGTTGGCAGGATCGGTGAAGTTCACTGACCATAGTGGCGCCGAATTCGAGCCGGCATTGCTATCGGCGTCGAAGGCGAAGACCGAATCAGCCATGGTCGCGACGTAAACGACGTTGTGCAAAACGCCTTGTCCGTTGATGTTCACGTTTTGCACGTAGAGCGGTTGCGCCAGCGCCTGATAGTCAATTGGATAGTTGAACAGAAGGCCGAAACTATTCTTATTTATGTTGCTCGGCGTGAGCAGCGTTTCATTGAGGTTGGCGCCGCTCCGTTGATTGTCGGCGCGGCCGGTCACGAGCGAAACTTGTCCTGACGAAGCTGAAACCAACACGATGCCCAGAAGGGCAGTGAGCACGGAAAGACGATAGCGAAAGCTTGTGCGTCTAACCATCCCGCACAAGGGGAAATACATTACCATTGGTTACTCCAATAGGAAATTGGCCACCAGGCCACTAACCGAGAAATAGCAGTTATTAAGCCGAAGAAACACCAGGGGAAGGGATTGCAACCTCTACTCTACACGACCCTTCCTTATAGCATGGTTCTCTCAGGACCAGGCGTCATTTTTGCAGGAGAAATCTTTTGCATCTGTTGAGCAGAAAATCGTTCCAGATCTTAGCGAACGAATGGTTTTATTGGAACCCCACCGAAGTGGGGGAGGCCTTTTTCATCCTTTTTTCTTCGTCAGCGGCCATAGCATGGTTACCGCCAGTGCAACCGCAATCCCGAGCGACACTTGGAGAAACCTGTGCCATCCCACGATCCATGGACGGCTCGCATGTGGAATTAACAGAACGATGCTCAAGGTGATCCCCGCAAACCGGTATGCGCCGCCGACGCGCAATAACCATGACAGCAATCCGCACAGGAGAATTCCCAGCGCATAGACCGGAACGCTGGCGCTGAAGAAAGTAGCCAGGGCCGCGCCGAGGGCCGCGCCTAGCGCCGTTCCGACAAAGCGCTGCCATCCGAGCGTCAGCGGAGGAATCGTAGATTGGACAATGACGATGGCCGAGATCGGCGCCCAATAATATTCCGGCAGCTTGAGGAGGCGAGCCAACACCATTGCGATGACCGCAGCAACGGTGGTTCGCAACGAGTCCAGAAGACAATCGCGAGAGATCCCCGAAAAGATTCCGCTGCGCGCCATTATGCCTCCTCGGCACTTGAGTCAGGGTAATTGGGCCAAGAGCGGCTATTGTATCGCTCACCGAGAGACGGCTTGCCCGCGCCTCTGCGCAGATTGCTACTCATATGCGGCATTCCTGGGCACGAAGGGGCTTGACTTCCGTGGTATCCTTTTCGACGTACCTCGCGGGACCCGCGCGCCGCTGAGCCTTGGCGCCACCGACAATGAGGGTTCCTACCTACGTCCTTCCTCGCAAGGGTCGTGGATGGAGGAGATGCGAGCACACCGGAAGTGTGCGCCATCGTCCTTCATGACGAACACCGTCCGGAATTCAATTCACGATTCAATTTACGGTTCGATCTATAAAAGAGAGGAAGACCTATGCAGATCAAGAAACTCACGCCCAATCTAGTTGTTCGCAATGTCGAAGCCAGCCTGAAGTTCTATACGGAAATTCTCGGCCTGGAAAAAGCCATCACCGTGCCCGAGCAGTCGCCTTACGTCTTCGCCTCGGTCTCGAACGGAGCGGTTGAGATCTTCTTCAACGATCAAAAGACGGTTGCCGCGGAATATCCCCAACTCGCGGCGAACATCGGCGGAAGCTTCACGCTTTACATGGAGGTGGACAACCTGCAAGCGGTCCTCGATCGCGTGCAGAAAGCGGGAGCGAAAATCTCGATGCCTGTGACTGACCAGTTTTACGGCATGAGGGAGTTCGGCTTCGAAGATGGGGATGGATACACCATCACCATCGCGCAGAAAGTGGGATGAGCTATCTACAGTGAACAAAGGCGAGCGCGGTGCGCGGCCTCAGAATCAAGCCGCCGCGTTCGCCCGAATCCGCTAGAGCTATTTGTGCTTTCCCGTTTTGATACCGTCGTCCAATTCTCTAAGTAGGATCTGCGTTTTTGGGTGGCGCAGCGCTTCAGCGCTGCGATAAGTTTGCGAACAGAAGACGGCTTTAGCCGCTGAGGTTGAGATGGCCGCACCACCAAGAGGTAATACTGGATTCAGCACCTACTTCATTACCACTGCAACCTTTCAGAAACACAGCCTCTTTCAATCCAACAGAATGGCTGATTTGTTTGTGCAGGTTCTTTTGAGTTACAGAGAACAACAAAAATATCTTCTCCATGAGTTTGTGCTAATGCCCGACCATTTCCATCTCCTGATTACTCCGACACTAACTCTGGAGCGAGCTCTGCAACTAATCAAGGGAGGATTCTCCTTCCGCGCCAAAAGAGAGTTAGCTTTTGGTGGTGAGATATGGGAGAAAAGTT
The DNA here is from genome assembly GCA_049511995.1 of Terriglobales bacterium. GTDB lineage: Bacteria > Acidobacteriota > Terriglobia > Terriglobales > Acidobacteriaceae > Acidiflorens. The sequence continues at coordinate 2,736 of JBEKXO010000034.1, read as the reverse complement.
ACCATGATCGTCGCGTGCGGGACTGGCAGGAGTACTGCGCCTTCCGGCAGTACATTCATTTGAACCCAGTGAAGAAAGGGTTGGCTGGGACTGCCGAGCAAGAGCAATACCCATATAGTTCGGCCAGTGTTGGCACCGCGCTGGATGTCGCCCCTCAGCGGCTAAAGCCGTCGGATTCGGCAGCCTGAATCGCAGCGCTGAAAGCGCTGCGCCACCCAAAAGCATGCCATTGTCTGCTTTCTTGGAAGCACAAGGCAGCCTAAGCGGGTTGCATCGTTAGGCCGATATGCCTAATCTCGTTGATCCGACCCTTCTTGAGGCTCTTAGCTGTTGTTATCTCGGTGCTCCACACAACTTCGTAAATATCTCTACCTTTTTGGGTGACCGTTTTTTCGGGCACCAACCCATATAGGGCGTCTTTCCAACCGCTGCTCCAGTCCGTCAAACCGCTGTATGGCGTGCTCGACGTCGCAGTTAAGACGTTGGTAGCCGCAGCCTTTTGTTGAGTCTCGGTGCTCGAGGGCTTAGGGTTTAGGGCGCTTAGGGCAAGGAGGTTCGACAGTCTCGGTTGTGTTTCTTTGGAGGAGACTCCAGCCTCTACTTCAATCTCGATGCGGGAGGTCCAGAAAATCCGCCTCCCCTCTTTCCCTGAGAAGTTGGGAGGGATCACATACCATGTCTTGTTCTCTCGAAATGTTGTTCCTTCGGGATTTCTTGCCAAAGCTTCTTTAAATTTATCTCTGATTCGTTCCTGGAGTTTCTCCGTGTAGAGAAGGGTTTCTTTGTTTTCCGCGTTAACGAAGAAAAACCTGGAGGCCTTCGGTTTCAATTGGTCGATGAAGTCCTCGCTTACATTAGAAATCAAGGTATTGATGAGCCCTTTCAGTTCCTCCACTCCAGCCAGAACGCTGGCATTTGAGTGTCCGGCCACTCGCTTCTCCACGGCTTCGCCCAATAACCCATCTGAGGTAATAAGAACAACCCTGCACGACTGTGGGGTCCTCGGTGATGCCGCAAGAAGCTGGGCAAATGACTCCGCAACAAGTGCGTCTCTAAATCCCTTTTCCTTCTCGCCGGCTTGGAACGGTGGTTTTCTGTAGAGGGCCGCCTGGATTAGGGCTTCCCAATCTATCGCGGCGTGATCGATCTTAATCTCGTGCAATCCAAGCTCTTTCTCCTTCTCGTCAATTTTCGCTTTAACGTGATCCAGTAATGTCTTATCGGTCAGCGCAAGATTGTGCCCGAGTAGCTTCTCAATCCTCGTTATGGCCCCGCGGAGCTTGAGTGCCTCCGTTTGCATTTGGTACTGCCGCTCGTGGCGAACCACCTCGGGGAGGTACCAAAGTATGTCCAGGTCGGGATACTTGGACTCCTCAATTAGATTAGCTATTTCGTTACGAAGGAGATCGCTGGTTGATCCCAAACTGGTGGGTGTAACATACAACGCATTAGTGTCGAACACGACTCTTAGTTGGGATTTGCGGGGTGCCTTACTCCTCGCCAACGTCGGTTGATTGCCTGTCGCGTCTGGCATTTATGCTACTCGCAAGATATGGGTTTATAGCTCTACGCGTGCTGCGCTCGAGTATATACCGCCGGTGGCCCACCCAATCTCAGCCTTGGATCCAGCTGGGAAGTTTCCTAGCGCCTGCCAGCCCGCCGCTCCCTCTCCGTCACCTTCCGCAGCCTCTTGTTAATCTCCCACTGGTATCCCCGCCCCATCCCCCGGAACCAGGCCAGCACATCGGCGTCCAGATTCAGCGTGACCCGCTTCTTGGGCAACCGGAGCCAGCGCTTAAGCTCCAGCTGCCGCTCCCGCCATTGCTCGCGGCGGCTCATGGGACACTCGTGTTCCACGCTCCCGGAAGCCCTCAGGCTGGCGACCCTCCCGCGCCTCTTAACTCTTTTCTTCCCTTTCATTTGCCGTCAATCATAATACATATACGTACGTACATAATAAACTGCAAAGTGTTCCACGTGGAACACTCTTTCCTAAGTACCCAGTAATAAGGGACTTATTCCCGCTCCGACAGCCTTTTTATGGCCTTGGCAATTTCCGGCAGCCTGGCGTAGGCGGCGCAGCACTTTAACCACAATTTGTGATCGATGGCGGGAGCGCCGCTGACCATGGCTCCGGCGGGAACGTCGTGGGGGATGCCACTTTGCGCTATGGCTATGGCTCCATCGCCGATTTTTACGTGGCCGCTTACGCCTACTTGTCCGGCCAGGATTACGTTGTTGCCTACGTCGGTAGTGCCGGCCAGGCCTACCTGGGCGCAGACGAGCGTGTCGTGGCCTATGGTGCAGCTGTGGCCTATGTGGACGAGGTTATCCAGTTTAGCGCCTCGTCCTATGCGGGTCTCGCCTATGCTGGCTCGGTCGATGCAGGTGTTGGCCTGGAGTTCGGCATCGCTCTCTACGACTACGTTGCCGGACTGGACGATTTTGTGCCAACGGTGGCCGTCGGCTTCGTTGTTGTCTTCATCCTTATCCTTGGCGAAGCCGAAACCGTCGCAGCCTACAATGGCGCCATTCTGCAGCAGAACGTTGTCTCCCAGGTGGCAGAATTCTCTTACTACGGCGTGGGCGTGCGCGAAGAAATTGTTGCCTATGGTTACTCCGCGATAGATGACTACGTGGGCCAGGAGGACGGCGTTGTCTCCGATTACCACGTCTTCGTCGATCACTGCGTAGGGGCCGAGGTGCGCGTTCTCGCCGAGCTTGGCTCGGGGATGG